>NZ_CATNLY010000051.1:0-300000 GCF_950100655.1 Pleomorphomonas sp. T1.2MG-36 | reverse complement strand
TCAGAATGATCCTAAATTTGCCGTCACCGGCAAGGCACTCGGCAGATGGAGAGAACGATTGGAAGTGGGTCTCAACAGTGAAATATTGAAATTATCAAAGCATATTGCTTAAATCACAAATATCAGGCATACACACCCAATCGGAGGTGGGAACCATGCCAATCGAAGAAGTTTACGCGAGGATCAGGACCGCCCTTAACGAGTCACCACGCAACGCCTACGTCGCCGAGCTGCACATTCAGGTTATCAAGTATGCGGCTTTTCTCGAGGGACTTACTGGACGGGAATTTTGCGCCGGCCTTGGGATAGGAGAGTCATTCGGTGCCGAGTTCACCAAGATGAGGAAAATTGCTGCGCGCCTCGAGACCGCTGGGCTCGATGTCGCTCGCCTATGAAATCGGGCTCAAAGTAGGGCTGCCGCCATATCCGACCAGTAATGTGGGCACCGCCGGCTTCCCCAACTCTAGGTGCACATACACTTACCGAAGGGCTGATCGCCCTTCACGTCCCCTCCCGGAACACCCTGAGCTGCGCCTCGAACGCCCGCTGGTAGGCGGGGCGGGCCTGGCCGCGCGCCACGTAGGCCGCGAGATTGGGGAACTCGTCGAGAATGGGTGGTCCGAGGCGCATCAGCACCGACACCATCAGGAGGTCGCCGGCACTGAAAGGCCCGTCGAGCCAGTCGTCGCCGAGCCGGACCGAGAGCTGCGTGAGGCGAACTCGGATGCGGTCCTCGGTGAGGCGCAGGCGCGCCTCGCCCCAGGTTTCTCCGCGTTCGCTGAGCGCCGTCGTCTCCCGGTCGAGGATGGGCGGCTCCACCGTGTTGAGCGCCGCGAACATCCAGGCGATCGCCCGCGCCCGCGCGTTCGGCTCCCCGGGCAACAGGCCCGGGTGACGCTCGGCGATGTGGAGGACGATCGCCCCCGTCTCGAACAGGGCGAGATCGCCCTCCTCAAAGGTCGGGATCTGGCCGAAGGGATGGAGCGCCAGATGGCCGGCCTCCTTCATGGCCTTGAAGGACACGAGCCTGACCTCATAGGGCTGGCCCGTCTCCTCCAGCGCCCAACGCACGCGCATGTCGCGCGCAAGACCCCGGCCGCCGTCGGGCGACCGCGCGAAGGCGGTGATGGTCGGGATCATCCGTCCTCCTCAGGCTGCAGCCGCCGCCTTTTCCAGCGTTGCGATGTCGATCTTCCGCATGGTCATCATGGCGTCGAAGACACGCTTGGCTTTGGCGGCGTCCGGCCCGGCGGTCAGGTCGAGCAGCACCCTCGGCGTGATCTGCCAGGAAAAGCCCCAGCGGTCCTTGCACCAGCCGCACTCGCTCTCGGCGCCGCCGCCGTTGACGATGGCATTCCAGTAGCGGTCCGTCTCCGCTTGGTCCTCGGTGACCACCATGAAGCTCACCGCCTCGTCCGGCGTGAACACCGGGCCGCCGTTGAGGCCGACGAACTTCCGCCCGAGCACGGTGAACTCCACGGTCAGCTCGGTTTTCTCCTTGCCGCCGGGGTAGTCGCCGGGGGCGGCCATGGCGCGGCCGACGTGGCTGTCGGGAAAGGTCGCGGCGTAGAACTCCGCCGCCTTGCGGGCCTCGCCATGGTCGAACCAAAGGCACGTCACGAGATCGGTCATGGTGGTTCCTCCTCCTCTCGACCGCCCATCGCGGGCGGCGCTTTCATCGCTCTGCCGTCAGTCGATGATGATGTCCCGCCCCTCCGCCTTGAGGCGCGCGAGACCGTCGCGCATCTGCTGCAGCCGTTCGGCCGAGTGCCCCTCCCACTCGGTCACCTCGCCGACGATCCGAAGCGGCTCGCGCGAGCGGTAGGACTTGGTCGGGTTGCCTGGAAACTTCTTGTCGGTCAGGTTGGGATCGTCGATGAAGTCGCCCGTGGGCTCGACGATGTAGATCCGCTGCGGCCCATCGCCGACCGCCAGCTCGGCGCCCCAGATGGCGGCCTCCAGGGTCTGGGCGAAGTAGACCCAGGACAGCGGCTTCCCCGTGCCGTGGTTCGACCCGAACCCGACGCTGATGAAGTCGCCGACGTTCAGCTGGGCGCGCGTTCCATGATAAAACGGTTCGGACGTCGTCTTGTCAGTCGTCGTCTTGTCAGTCACTGGCATCTCCTTTTGCGGGATGGATGGAAGCAAGCGAGGCAAGCCACTCGCTTCGCGTCATCTCGTATTGAACGTCGCCGTGTTCCGAGCCCGGAATGGGGTCGGGAAAGTCGATGAAGTCGGTCCGGACGTGCCTCATGCCGATCTTCTCCATCACCCGGCGCGAGCCGAGGTTGACCGCCATGGTGGACGCCACGATCCGCTCGTAGCCGCCGTGTTCGAACCCCCAGGCGACGAGCGCCCGTGCCCCTTCCGAGGCGAGGCCCGTCCCCCAGTCCGACCGGCGCAGGCGATAGCCGAGTTCGGCCAGCGTCTCGTCCTCCGGAAAAAGGCAGAACCAGCCGACGAACGCATCGCCGTCCGTCCGGCGGGCCGTCCAGACGTAGGGCTCGGTCCCCCTGGGCATCAGAAACGCCGCCGTCTCCGGATCGGTTGCAGCGTGATCGACCGCGCCGCCGTTCAGGAAGCGCATCACCTCCGGATCGAGTTCGAGGCCGATGAAGTCGGCGGCGTCGTCGGGGCGGCAGGGCGCCAGCGTCATGCGGGCGGTCCGCAACACGGCCGCCGATGGCCTCACGGCGCGAACTCGCAATCGAACCAGATGCGGTGCGTGCCGTCGGGATCGATGGCGATGCCGCCGCTGCCGGTCATGCCCCTGAGGTCGCCGGTGCCGCTGCCCTCGACGATGGCGAAGAACTCGTTCGCCCTGTCCCGCCCGGTGGTGGAAGCCGAATGCAGGAAGTTGACGCTGCCGGCCCGGCCGGCGACGCTGCCCTCGAAGCTTTCCATGGCGACATAGGTGCCGATGCCGAGGGCGGGGTCGAAGGCCGAGGTGAACAGCGATGCCGACTGCCCGCTGATCTCACCCATGTAGGTCTTCGTGATCGTTGAGACACTCACGGGCAGGGCCGTCGAGATGGGAGGAACCGGGACCACAGATGTGGGTTTGAAATCGCTTGCTTTGAATGTTCCACGGACTCTCATGAGCGCCTCCGTGATTTCAGATAGCTGTCATAACCCCTTAAACAGTTACTCGGGGTCCGGCAAGATACATTCACGAATCGTCATAAATCAACCGGGGCACGTCAGCCCCTGTCAGGAGACTTCCCCGGCCAGGGATCGGCCCAGGCGGGGAGCGTCATCAGCCGGTCGAGCCAGTCCGTCACGTTGGCATAGTCTTCGAGCGGCATGGCCGAGATCCGCCAATAGCTTGCCATCGACGCCAGCTGGAAGTCGGCGATGGTCAGCCGGTCGCAGGCGGCATAGGCGTGCCGCTCAAGGTGCCCGTCGAGGACGGCGGCATATCGCCTGACCGCCTCCGCCTTGCCCTTCAAGGCATCGGCGTCTGGCGGGCCGACGCCGAAGGTCGCCTTCACCACGTGCTCGAAATAATAGGGCGCCACCGCCGGCGACCAGTGGCTGTCGCACCAGGACAGCCAGCGCAGCACCTCCACCTGTTCGGCCGGCGCGTGGGCCGGCCACATGTCGGAGCCGGCGCGGATGCAGAGATGCGCCATGATCGCGCTGGCTTCCCACAGCACGTAGTCTCCGTCGACCAGCGTCGGCGCCTTCCTGTTGGGATTGAGGCTGGCGTAGTCGGGCGCGGCAAGTTCGCCCGCAATCAGGTTCTTCTCGACGCAGTCGACGTCGAGGCCGAGGTGCTTGATCAGCGCCAGCACGCGCCGGGGAGCCTGGGCCTTGATCCAGTAGAGCCGCATCGTCGTGTCCTCCCGTTCATCGGTCAAACCATCGGCGCCGGCGATGTGTTCCGGAGCGAGCATCAAGAGTGAAGCGGCCATGAGCGCCCTGAACGGCCCGGCCGTGTCAGGCGTTCGCCGAGCTCCGCGCCGGCTGGCCGGCCGGCACCCGGCCGAACAGCAGCTCGATGTAGCGCCGCAAATGGTCGACGCTGTCCTTGGCCACCTCCGCCCCACCCTTGGCCTTGGCCAGGATGAAGGCGCCTTGCAGGACCGCCTGCGTATGGAGGGCCAGCGACTGGGCCGTCCATCCGGTCGTCACCATGCCCCGCTCGGCCATCGCCGCCTCGATGTCGGCCACCAGTGTCGCCGCGTGACCGCTGATGCTGCGGTCGCAGGCGTCGCGGATCTCCGGCACCGTCTCGTAGGTTTCCTGCACCATGGTGCCGACGAGGCAGGTGAAGTCCGGCACCCCGCCGGCGATGAGGCTCTTGCGGAAGTCGACATAGGCGAGGACCCGGTCGAGCGGGTCGTCGTGCCGGTGATAGGCCGCCTCGGCAAACAGCGCCGAGGTGGTCTCCGACCAGTGGTCCGCCGCGGCGACGCCGAGCGCATCCTTGCTCCTGAAGTGGTGGAAGAAAGCGCCCTTGGTGACGCCGGCCGCCGCGCAGAGCTCGTCCACCGTCGAGGCCGAATAGCCCTTGTGGCGGATCACCGACAGCGCGGCATCCAACAGCTTCGCCCGGGCATCCATCTTCGCAGCCAGCCTGAACATCGCCTCGCCTCCTTGCAACGAGACATACCAACTAGTCGGTATCGCGACAACCTTGCGAGTTTTCGCAAGGTAGCGTGAACCACTGGTGCGGGGAGCCCCCGGGTCCGCGAGCCGGTTGGCTCAATCGGTCCCGGCACGGAGACGCGCGCCCGATGCCGGAGAGGACGCCATCAGCGGGTCATCTCGCATCGCAGCGACGAGATAGTCGATGACGGTCCTGACGCGCAGCGGCATGTTGCGGCGGGACGGATAGACCAGATTGAGCGGCAGGCGGGCCGGCGGGAAATCCGGCATCAGGCAGACGAGACGGCCGCTCTCGATGTCGGGCACTGCCAGGATGTGCGAAAGGATGGTGAGGCCGCTTCCGGCGAGCGCGGCCCGGTGAACGGCAACCGCGCTGTCGACGACGAGGCGAGGCGCGACCCGCACGGCCAACTCCTCCATCCTATTGGAAAACAGCCAGGAGGAACCGTCGCCGCCGCGCCTGTAGCAGATGCAGTCATGACCGTTGAGATCGTCCGGCGTTCTCGGAGCCCCGCGCTTTGCGAGATAGGCCGGCGCCGCGACCAGATAGGCGGTGGTCCAGCCGATCCTGCGGCCGATCAGGCCGGCATCATGGACGGGGCCGAGGCGGACCTCCAGGTCGATGCCCTCCCCGACCAGATCCGATGGATCCTCGCGAAACAGCAGTTCGACCTGAAGCTCCCGATGACGGTCGAGAAGCGCTCCGATCCGCTCGCTGGCGAAAAGCCCCAGCGGCGCCGGCAGGGAAAGCCGCACTTTGCCGGAGACGGTTCCCGCCGGACCGGTGGACTCGCCCAGCGCATCCACCGCCTCGATGACCTTGAGCGCCATCGGAATGGTCCGCTCGCCCTCGGGGGTGAGCGCCAGCGCGGTGGTCGAGCGATTGAGGAGGCGTTGGCCGAGGTGCGCCTCGAGCGCCGAAACCTGCCGGGAAACCGCTGGCTGCGTCAGCTTGAGGTCAAGGGCGGCGGCCGAAAACGATCCCGTCTCGACCACACGCAGGAACGTCCTGAGCGTGCCAACGATGTCCATCTCCGTCCTCTTCGTCCCGGACATAGGCCTTATTCGCCGAGCGTATGACGGAACGGCTTTACCGTCCAGAGATTACGGATATTAAATATCCATAAGGATAACGCATATCCTTGATCAAGGAGACGATCATGACCCAGCGCCTGAACTACGCCCAGCAATCCCCCGAACTGCTCAAGAAGATGTCCGACCTCAGCATGGCGGTGAAGGGCGGCGCCATCGAGCAGAAGCTGCACGATCTCGTCCAGATCCGCGCCTCGCAGATCAACGGCTGCGCCTTCTGCCTCGACATGCATGTCAAGGAGGCCAAGATCCACGGCGAGAGCGAGCTGCGGCTCCACCACGTCGCCATCTGGCATGAATCGAACCTGTTCGCTCCGCGCGAACGCGCCGCCCTCGCCTGGACCGAGGCGGTGACCCGGCTGCCGGAAGGCGGCATTCCCGACGCGCTCTTCGACGAGGCGCGCAGCCACTTCTCGGAGAAGGAACTGTCCGACCTGACCTTCGCGATCATGGTCATCAACGCCTGGAACCGTGTCGCCATCGCCTTCAGGGCGGTGCCCGGCTCGGCCGACAAGCTCTATGGCCTCGACAAGGCGGGCCTCAGCTGACGCGGGGGGGCACGCAACTCACAGCCGGCGCGGTATGGCACGCCCTTATCAGCGGTGAGAGGATCCGGGGGTGTTGGAGCGTGGAGGTTCATGCCGGCTTGCTTTTGGAGCATGATATCGGCCGATTGTTTCATTCTGCCCGAGGTACACCTTGAATTCGCACGCGAATTCAAGCGGCTTTTGCAAGGATGACAGAATTATATATAGGAATGACAATCGGTTAGATGGAGATCCTCTTTCATCGCGCCGGCATTCGCAACGCTTGCCGATCATGCGGCATCGAGCTGTATGGCAGCACTCCAGCTGTTTCCCCTTTCTATCAAGTTGTCATCCTTGCGAAAGCGAGGACCTCGGGCAGAATGGAGCGCAACGCAAATATCGCGCTCCAAAAGCAAGCCGGCATGAACCTCCGCGTTCCAGTGTCCCTGGATCCTCTCGTCGCAGATAAGAGCCGGGGCGGAGCCACCCCGGCTGTAGTGTCACGCCCGCTCAGTTTCCGCCGGGCTGCATCGATGCTTCCCAGATAGGGGGAGCCGACAGCACGAGATCCCTGAGGTTGGCCACCTTGGCGGCACCGGGCACTTCGCGGTCGCCGTGGATCACCGCCTTCGAGAAGGCGACGATGCGGTCTTGCAGGTGGGCGACGTTTTCCGGGCCGGCAGCACCCTCGGCGTGCGGCCCGCGCACCACGGCGATCTCCTTCAGCCCCGTTGCCCGGTCGTAGACCGCGAGCGCGCCTTCGAGGCCCCCGGCCATGTCCCAGAGGCCACGGCCCAGGAACACCGCCGGCCACTTTGGGATGCTGCCGAGAATCCCGCCGGTGGGAACGTAGGCGATGCGGTACTCGCTGCGCAGCGCCCCTTCGATCAGCACGCGCGGCGTGTAGCCGACGCCGTGGACGAACTCGGCCAGGGCGATGCCGGCCCTGACGTTGTAGCCGAGCGGCGCGCCACAGGCCTCGTCGGCCTCCTCGAAGGCCCGGTCGCAGGCGAAGTTGAGGTACATGGCGTGTCCGGTCACCATCGAGCCCTGCGACGCGCCGCCGATCAGCAGCGGCACGTTCTTGGCCTTCTGCCCGGCCATCAGAATGCCGGCCGCCGCGTCGCCGCTGAGCACGGTTCCGTCGGGGCGGGCAATGCGCAGGCCCTTGCCGGTTTCCAGCGCATCGACGGCCCGGAAGAGGTCGCGCGCCTGCTCGACCGTGTTGGAGGTGTCGAGCCCGCCGGAAATGCCGTGCGCCCTTTTATCCAGAGTCAGCACGTCGAAGCCGGCCTCGTTCAGCTTGCGCAGATACTCGCGCCACTGGATGGAGCCCCAGACCTCGGTGCTGCCAGGGAACTTGGCGGTGTCGTAGGTGCCCTTCTCGGCATTGAACACCCAGACCTTGTCGTCCTTCGGGTCGTGGATGGCCGTCGTTTCGATGGAGCGGCCGCCGACCAGGATGGCGAGCGGCCGGACGAGCTTGCCCTCGCCATCTTCGACGCCCTTGCCCTCGATGTACCAGCCGCGCAGCTTCCAGGTCTTCGACGGCGCGACGTTCAGCGCCTCGTGCTCGTAGCGCTCGGTGGGAACCTCGATTTCGACGATCGAGGTCCGGTCGTCCACCTCGGCGATCTTTTCCGAATAGGGCCCTTCGCCGAAGAACTTCGGGCGGCGGATGTCGTTGAGATCGACATCGCCATCCGGATCGATCTTGCCCGTGGGGTTCACCGTTCCCGTGGCCGCGAAGGGGGCGCGAACGAAGGTCTTGAGCCGCGCGCGCACGGGGTCGGCGCATTCGGGGCCCTTCTCGACGCAGGCAGCCCAGGCGGCGCGCACCTTGGCGTCGGTGAAGGCGTCGACATAATAATCGCCCTGGGAACCGTCGGGCACCAACTGGTTGGTCGCCGTGAACGGCACGCAGTGCCGGCCATCGGGGTCGTCGGCGAAGTAGCCGGGCCAGCCCTTGGCATTCTGATCGTAGTGGATGTCGGCCGCGCACTCGGGCGCCGGCGATCCGGCGTTGACCGCTTCCCCCGCCAACGCGCCACCGGTCAAGGCAAGACACGCCAGTCCGGCTCCGCCCATCAGGCGGACTGCAAATGTCGTCATGGTCTCCTCCCTTTTCGATCGGCCCCGCGAACTGGGCTGCCGGTCACCGCCTCATGGCAACCGCCTTGCCGGCCTCGTCGAACAGATGCGCGCGGGCCTTCTGGAAGCTGAAGGCGCTCGCCTTGCCCTTTTCGATCGTCGTTTCGCCGTCGCTCTCGACGATCACCTGCTGCCCGGCGAGGTCGCCATAGACGTAGGTGGTGCCGCCAAGCTCCTCGACGACGTCGCAGTGGAGCGACAGGGCGACGTCGCCGCCGGTGCCGACCATCAGATGCTCGGGGCGGATGCCGAGTTCCAGCTTCTGCCCGGCCTTCAGCGTCGCGCCGTCGGCAGCGAGCGCGACCTCCTGGCCGGCGAGATCGACGATGACGGCGTCGGTGGATGCGGTCTTCACCGTCACCGGCAGGAAATTCATCTTCGGCGAGCCGATGAAGCCGGCGACGAAGCGGTTTTCGGGGTGATGGTAGAGGGTGAGCGGCGTACCCACCTGCTCCACCCGCCCCTCGCGCAAGACGACGATCTTGTCGGCCATGGTCATCGCTTCGACCTGGTCGTGGGTGACGTAGATCATGGTGTTGCCGAGGCGCTCGTGCAGGCGGGTGATCTCGATGCGCATCTGCACGCGCAGCTCGGCGTCGAGATTGGAAAGCGGCTCGTCGAACAGGAACACCTTGGGCTGGCGGACGATGGTGCGGCCGATGGCGACGCGCTGGCGCTGGCCGCCGGACAACTGGCGCGGTTTGCGATCGAGGAGGTCGCCGAGCTTCAGGATCTCCGCCGCTTCGGCGACGCGCTTCTCGATCACGTCCTTCGGCTCGCCGGCCACTTCCAGCCCGAAGCTCATGTTCTCGCGCACGCTCATGTGCGGATAGAGCGCGTAGGACTGGAACACCATGCCGATGCCGCGCGCGCTGGCCTTGGCCTCGGTCACGCAGGCGCCGTCGATGTAGACGTCGCCCTCGGTCACTTCCTCGAGGCCGGCGATCATTCTGAGCAGCGTCGACTTGCCGCAACCGGACGGGCCGACGAACACCACGAAGGAACCGCTTTCGATGTCGAGGTCGACACCGTGGATCGTTTCCATCTGTCCGAAGCGCTTCACCACGCGCTCAAGTTTCACATCGGCCATTGCTGCTCTCCGCTTCTTTTTGTTCAGCCGTAGCTTTCGATCTCGCCGATCAGGCCGCGGAGTTCGGCGACACGGCGCTCGACCTCCCCGTCCTCGATCACCATGTCGGTAAAGGCGATGCCGGCCCGGGCGCCGCCCACCTGGAAGGTGGCGGCTATGTTGTTGATCTTGCCGGCCTTGTCGCGCTGGCTGGCGTAGCCCTGCCGGCGGATCGTCGGCAGCATCTCGGCCAGCCCCACCCGATCTTCCGGCGACCAGCCGGCGACGCACATGGCCAGGTCCTCGTCGCCCATCTCGGCCAGAAGCGCCTTGCCGATCGACGACTGCGAGGCGTGGTAGAGGTGGTAGCCGCCCAGGCCCTCGGCCGGGTTCTGGTGGGCGAGCGCGTGGTACATGTAGACCACCGCGTCCTTCCACAGGATGCCGATGGCCAGCGTTCGGTCGTCGTAGGGGTGGCGGATCGCCACGTGGGTGGCCGCCCGGAACAGGGCCGACGAATGGAAGCTCTGCGCCGCCAGCACATGCACCACCGGCCCCGGCCGGTACTTCTTCTGCTGGTTCTGCTCGGCCATGCCGATCGACTTCAGCGTTCGGAGAAGCCGGTTGACCTTGATCATGTTGATCCCCAGCCGCTCGGACAGTTCCTTGGTGCCGAGCGGATGGTCGCTGGTCGTCAGTTCCTGAAAGCAGCGGATGCCGTCGATCAGGGACTGGTTGGGTTGGGATGTCTCGGGTTTCATCATTTCACCGCGCCAGAGGTCACGCCGCCAATGAACTGCCTCTGGAGCACGGAAAAGACAAGGATGATCGGTGCGGCGACGAGGAAGGACGCGGCCATCGCCCCACCCCAGTCGGCGTTGTTTTCGTTGATGTATCGCAGCAGCAATCCGGGCCCGACGGTGCGCTTGTCGTCTGAGGTGATCAGCGTCATCGAATAGAGCAGATCGTTCCACGACCACATGAAGGCGTAGAGCGCCACGGTGATGAAGGCCGGCAGCGAGATCGGCATGACGATGCGCCGGAAGATCTTGAAATTGCTGGCGCCGTCGACATGCGCCGCCTCGATCAGTTCGTTCGGCACCTGCTTGAAGTAGCTGTACATCATGTAGGTGCTGACCGGCAGCGCGAAGACGATGTAGGAGACGGTGAGGCCGATGCGCGTGTCGAGCAGCCCCACCGATTGCAGCATCGGGTAGATGGAGATGAGCAGCACGCCGAAGGGGAACATCTGCGCCGACAGGATCAGCAGCATCAGCGGCTTCTTGGCCGGATAGTCGAACTTGGCGAAGCTGTAGCCGGCCAGCGCCGCCAGCACCGCGTTGAGCAGCGCCGACGCCGTCGAGGTGAGCAGGCTGTTGCCGAGCTGCAAGAGCAGCGGCCCCTCGGTGATGGCCGAGATGAAATGGCCGAGATAGGGCTCGTGGGGGACGAAGGTCGGGTCCATCCGGTAGAGCTCGCCGTTGGCCTTGAAGGCGCTCGACAGGGCCCAGTAGACGGGGAAGAACAGGAAGAAGGCGATCACGGCCAGCAAGCCGAAGAAGCCGAGCTTTTCCTTCCATGTGCGCAGTTCGAACATGGCTCAGTCCTCCCGGAACAGGCTGCGGAGATAGAAGATGACGATCGGCATCAGCGTGAACACCCAGAGCACGCCGATGGCCGAGGCCATGCCGAGGCTCCAGTTCTGGAAGGCCTGCTTGTAGACCTCGATCGACAGCACCGATGTCGCCCGCACCGGCCCGCCGCCGGTCAGCGCGAAGATGATGTCGAACTGCTGCAGGTTGCCGATCATGCCAAGGGCGCCGGTCACCAGGAACACCGGCTTCAAGTGCGGCAGGATCAGCCGCCGGACGATCCTGAGGTTGCCGGCGCCGTCGATGCGCGCCGCCTCGATCTGCTGGAAGTCCATGCCCTGCAATCCCGCAAGGAAGAACGACATGAACAGCGGGATCGAAATCCAGGTGCGCGTCAGGATGACCGCGACCATGGCGCCGATGTCGTCCGACAGGAACTGGACCGGGGAATCGATGGCGCCGACGTTCATCATCAGCACGTTGACGATACCGTAGCGGCCATTCAGCATCCACGCCCAGATGAAGGCGCTGACCGTGCTCGGCAGGATCCAGGGCAGCAGCGTCATGGTGCGGAACACCGCCCGCCCCTTGAAGTCCTGGTACATCAGCAGCGCCCAGGAAAGACCGAGGAACATGGTGAGCAGCGTCGTGCCGGCCACGAAGATCGCCGTCGTCACCCAGGAGCCGAGCACGTAGGGGTCGGTCAGGATGGTCTTGAAGTTGTCGAGGCCGATGAACACCGGCTCGGGGTCGTAGACGGTGTAGCTGTAGAAGGACATGGTCATGGCGTCGACGAACGGCCAGGCGACCATGACCAGGAACGCGGCCATGGCCGGCGCCAGGATGAGGTAGGCGAACCGCCTGTCTCCGCGCTTCAGGTAGCCGGGCTTGCGGTGCGTCCGCCCCTGGCTGGTAGTCGCCGCCATGTCCATGTCAGTGCCTCTTGCGGGTCTCTTGCCGGCGAGCGAAAGGGCTCGCCATTTTCAATGACGTTCAGTGTGCCAGCGGCACGCGGCATCGGCGAGAGGGTTGGCGAGCCCTTGAAGGGAGGGAGTTCAAGGGCTCGCCGTGTCAGGCCTTGCGGGCCCCTTAATTGAGCAGTTTTTCTATACGGCTCTGCATATCGGCGGCCGCCTGCTTGGCGTCCTTCTTGCCGAGCACGGCCGACTGCACTTCCTCGCTGACCACGCCGACATAGCTGGCGCTGTCCTTCAGGGCCGCCAGCTCGTTGAGCTTGGGCATGCCGAGCGAGGCGTTCCACTCGACGGTGTAGCGGTCGGAGGTGACGATGTCGCTGGCCCGCGCCGACAGGGTGACGGGGATGGCGCCGAGCTTCTGGAAGTATTCGAGCTGGATGCCGTCGTTCATCGACAGACCCTTCAGGAAGCGGCCCGACGGGCTGTCGGCGCTGAGCTTGCCATCGACCTTGGCGGCGTCGGTGTCGAGCATGACCAGGAGGTGGCCCCACTCCATCGAGCGCGACTGCATGCCATCGGTCTCGACCGGCGTCAGGATCGGGTGGATATACTGGACGAAGGCCTCGCCCTTGCCGCTGAAGTCCTCGGCAAAGCCCTTGGCCACCGGGGCGTCGAAGTAGAAGGCGCTCTCGCCCTGGCCGAACATGCGGCGGGCGGCGCCGCGATCGACGTCCAGCGAGGCAAGGCCGCGATCGACCAGATCCTTCATGAAGGTGAGCGTCTTCACCGTCGCCTCGGAGTTCACCACCGGCTTGTCGTTCTCATCGAAGATGGCGCCGCCGTGCGCCCACAGCCACAGCTGGAAGTCGCTGGAGATCAGGTCGTCGCCCTTGGTCATCATGGCGTAGGGCGTGCTCTGCGGGGCCGCCGCCTTGACCTTCTCGAGGTCGGCGACGAAATCGGCGATGGTCTTCGGCGCGTCGGTGACGCCGGCCTTCTCAAGCACCTCGGTGTTGGAGATCAGGCTGATCGAGCCGACGTTCCACGGCAGACCGACCTGCCTGCCCTTGACCTGGCCGGTGACCAGCACCTCCGGCGGGAAGGTCTTTTCCAGGAACTCCTTGCCGAAGACGTCATTGAAGTCGACGACGTTGGGCATCTGGGCGAAGGTGGGCAACCAGCGCTCCTGCGCCTGGAACACGTCGAGCGGCTGCTTGGTGCGCAGGCGCAGGAACACGCTCTTCTGCATGTCGCCCCAGGAGCTCGACAGCACCTCGACGGGCACGCCGGTGTCGCCGATCAGCTTCTGCATGACCGGCGCGTTGCTCGGCTCGGCGGTGATCCAGTTGAGGAAGGTCAGCTTGTCGGCGGCCAGCGCCGAGGTGGCGCATCCGGCGAGGGCAAGGGCGGCAATGCCGGTTCTGATCAGATTCATGGGTTTCTCCTCCGCTTCAGTTTTTACTCTATGCGTATGCCGAGCAAGGCCACGGGGTGGCCCTGCGCGTTGGCGAGCCTGAGGGTCAGGCTGGAAATCTCCTCGTCCTCCGGGAGATCGACCGTGATGACCGGGCTGCGGTTGTCGGCGATCGCGGCGATCGACCTGCCGTTCGCCAGCACGTCGAGGCCATGAACCAGGAGCGGCATCACCCGGTCGTTGTGGCGGTACTGCACGCTTTCCAGCGGATGATCGTAGTCGCAATCGAGGTAGAGGCTGAGCCTTGCCGCCTTGATCGGCTTGGCAAAGCCAAGCTCGACGGTCGGCGCGGCGTCGGCGCGGTCGGCCACCCAGGCGTTCGGCGCGGCGATCGGCCTGAGCGGGCCGCCCACCAGATTGTCGGCCGAGAACACATGCACCGGGGCGTCGGCCGCAAACGCTATGTTGCGCCCGTTCGGCCGCCGCTCGGGCACCCAGAAATCGAAGGAATGGACGCCGAGGCCATCGGGCGCTTCCTGCCGCGCCGTGGTCGACACCTTGTCGAGCCCGCCCTTCTTCACCGCGAGAAGGCCGGTGACCTGTTCGGTGGACAGACCGACTTCGACGGCCGGATTCTCACCGAAAGAGACGAAGAGATACTGCTGGCGTTCCAGCCTGGGTAAAGGCACGGCGACCGTCTGCTCACCGGCCACGAGCGGCAGATCGATCGCCGTGAGCCGCACCTCCGGGGTGTGGTTCTCCGGCCTTTCGGCAACTCTGAGTTCGACGGCAAGCGTCGTCGCGGCGTCGGCCCGCACCGGAACATGGATGACGTTGTCCCTGTCGGTCCGGCCGGGCAGCATCTGGGCATAGCTGACGGCAAGCCGCTTCCAGCCGCCGTCATGGGCAAGGCCCGACAGCGAAAGCGTGCTCGACACCGAGATGTCGGCCTCACGCGCCAGGTTGCCGTCGGCGAGCGCGTCGTAATGCGGCACGTAGTGGCCGGCCGCCGACAGCATCCGCTTGAACGCAGCCATGAACTCGGCCTTCAGCAGGTCGCGCGGCCGGCAGTGGTTCTTCACGCACAGCGCCGCGGCCGTGCCGATGGCCTGACCGACGGTGGACGACGTCGCCATCACCCGCGTCGAGCCGAAGGCGACGTGCGAGGCCGACAACAGCCGGCCGTTGGTGAACAGGTTGTCGATGTTGCGGCTGTACATCGAGCGGAACGGAATGCCGTAGATGCCCTTGGCGTGATACTGGTTGCAGCCGTCCGCGTCGCCATAGACGCCATCGGCCGGGTGCAGGTCGATCGACCAGCCGCCGTGGCAGACGTCGTCGTCATGCTCCACCTGCTCGACGATGTCCCGCTGGCGCAGGATGTAGTCGCCCTCGGCCCGGCGGCTTTCGCGCTTGCCGGGAATGGTGCCGACCCATTCGAGCGTCAGGTTGGCCGCATCGGGAAACGCGCCGGAGTTCTTGATGTAGTTCCAGACGCCATAGACGATCTTCTGCAGCTCGCTCTTGATCTCCTCCGACTGGTGGATGGTGTCGAGCCGGCCGCCCCACTCGATCCACCAGAGCGAACAGCCCTGCTCGGTGGTCCGGAAGCGGCGATAGCGCGGGATCAGCGCCGGCACGTCCTTCAGAGCGAAGTCGGGCGCCACATAGTCGACGGGGTGGCCGACATCCTTGGTGTAGAAATACATCGAGTGGCCGAGCAGCTCGCCGTAATTGTCGCCCGGCGCCATCGGCTCGTCGAACTCCTCGGCCTTTTCGGCGCCCATGCGATAGGCGGCGCCCGACAGGTGCACGAGGATGCCGTCGCCCGAGGAATCGGCGAAGAAGTCGCCCGTGAGGCGATACATGGTGCTGTTCTGCGAGTTGAAGGCGTGGATCTCGCGAACGCGGTTCGCTTCCGTCACCGCATGGAACACTTGGGTGTTGACGAGCACCGTCAGGTTCTTTTCGCGCCCCACCCAGTCCTGCACCAGGCTGTCGAAGATCACCGGGTTGCCGCCGGGATTGCGGAACTGGTTCTCCAGAAGCAGCTCGTTGATGATGCCGCCCTCGCGAGCCCAGCGGTTGTTGTTGCCGCCATGCGAGGTGGCGCCGAGGATCCAGAGACGCACCTCGCTCGACGCGTTGCCGCCCAGCACCGGGCGGTCCTGCACCAGCGCCACCTTGAGCCCGGCGCGCGCCGCCGCGATGGCCGCGCAGGTACCGGACAGGCCGCCGCCAACCACGACGAAATCAGCCGCCACATGCACTGTCTTCAACTCACGTGGCGCGCTGGCGTCGGCAACGATCATGATCCCCTCCGATTTCAATAATAGAAATATCTATAATAGAAATATTGATGTCAATGCGGAATCTGCCCGGTACGCAGAAAGGGGGAGCGCGACCGGCCGGGGGACCGGATCATGAAGGCGGGCTCGGGCCGGCCCATCGGCAAGGAGGGGCGGCTCACGGCTCCGTTGAGGGAAGCTGCGATGAGGAATTGCTTCTGCTGAGCGCGTCGGACGGCGCCGCTCGGACGACGAAGGACCAAAGCCCCCGGCCGTGTGTCTTCGGTGTGGACTACTGGGCGAGACGGCTCGCCCTCACCCCGCGCGGCCTTCCACCCACTCCCGCGTGCCGTTCAAGAGCTCCGGCGGAAGCTCCTGCAACAGGGTCCGCGCGAGATCGGCCAGGGTGACGCCGCGCAGCGTGTCGCGCCATGCCTTGTCGGCATCCCACATCACCCGCGCGATCGCGCAGGGCGCAGTGTCGCAATGATCCTTCGGACGACAGGGATTGTTGGCGCGGATCTCGTTGCAGACGAAGGTCCGCGTCTTGCCCTCCACGGCCTCCACGATATCGAGGAAGGTCAGTTCCTCCGGCGATCTCGCCAGGCGATAGCCGCCAGACGGGCCGAGAGTGGTGTGCACGAGCCCCGCCTGCGACAGGCTTTGCAGCGCCTTGGAGAGATACTCCTTCGGCAGTCCGTGGAACTCCGCCAGCGCCTTGGTGGACAGGTACCGTCCCTCGGGCAGACCGGCGAGAATGGCGCAGCAATGCAGCGCCCACTCCACTTGGCTTTTCAGGATCATCGGTTCGTTCCACGGTCGGACGGAGCACGGGCGGATTAAGGACAGTCGATATCCCTATAGGGGACTGTTGTAAATGGCGGCGCATCCGGCCGGTCGCGCCGGCCCGGCCACCGACAAAAGTGCATCAATCTGTATCAGCGGCGGCGATTTCCCGGATTTGCCACAGTTGTCACGTCACTCGACAGGCGAAATCCGCTTACGATGGCAATGCCTTCCGGCAGACCCGGGCGGACGCACGAGGACCGTCAAGTTTCCACGACGGCGCCCTCCACGGAACGAAACGGACCATCGTCGATGAAGAAGACGCTCGGGATCATTCTGGTCGCTGCGATCGCGGCTGGCCTCTATTGGCGCGACGGTCTCGTCGCCCTCACCGCGCCCTATGTATCCCAGGCGCTCGCCGCCGTGTCGCCGGGTGCGGCGCCCGCCGCGCCGGCCGACGTCAAGGACCCCGCCGCCACGGGCGTTGGCACCCACCGCCAGCACGCGAACGGCGACGCTTCGGCCGCCAATGGCGCCGGCAAACCCTCCGGACAGGGCGGCGGTCGTCGCGGCTCCGGCGCGCCGACGCGCGTTTCCACCGTGGCCGCCGGCGCCGAGGACATGCCGGTCGAGCGGCGCACCATCGGCGCCATCGCCTCGCCGGCCAACCTGACGGTGACCACCGAGACCTCGGGCATCGTCACCGATATCCTGGTCGCCGACGGCGCCGACGTGAAGACCGGCGACGTGCTGGTCCGCCTCGACAGCCGCATCGCCGAGGCCGTCGTCGAGAAGGACAAGGCGGCGCTCGCCCGCGATCAGGCGACGCTCGACCACGCCCGGGAAACCGCTGCCCGGCAGCAAAGGCTGCTCAGCAACGAGGCGGTGTCGCAGCAGTCGCTGGAAGACGCCAACGCCGCCGTCAAGACCGCCGAGGCGACGGTGGCCGTCGATCAGGCGACGCTGAAGTCCGACCTCGTCACCCTCGACCAGAAGACCATCCGCGCCCCGTTCGACGGCCGCCTCGGCGCCGTCGCCCCGGCGGTCGGCAGCCTCGTCCAGCCCGGCACGGCCATCGTCCGCCTGACCCGTCTCGACCCGCTCTACGCCAGCTTCGCCCTGTCGGAGAGCGACGCCGCCCTGGTCCGCACCGCGCGCGCCGCCGGCAAGCCGATCAAGGTGTCCGTCACCCCGCTCGGCGCCACCGACACCTTCACCGGCACCGTCGATTTCGTCGACGACGCCGTCGACGCCACATCCGGCACCTTCATCGCCAGGGCGACGCTTCACGGCGTCGCCGACAGGCTGGTGCCCGGCCAGTCGATCGCCGTCGAGGCGGCCATCGGCTCGATGCCGGTGGTGGCCGTGCCGACGGTGGCCTTGCAGGCGACGCAGCAGGGCAACGTCGTCTACGTCGTCGGCGCCGATGGAACGGTGGCCGCGAAGCCGGTGACGGTGGCGCTGTCGGCCGGCGACCGCTCCGGCCTCTCCTCGGGCGTCGCAGCCGGCGAGCGGGTGGTGGTGGAAGGACAGGTGCGCCTTGCCGACGGCATGAAGGTGATCGACGCCTCGACCGAGGCGGCCGGCGCCACTCCCGACGCGGGCAAGCCGGGCGGTAAGGCGGGGGGCCACAGGTCCGGCGCCGGCCAGCCGACCGACACGGCGGAGGCCCGGCCATGAGCCTTCCGGCCCTGTTCATCCGCCGGCCGGTCGCCGCCATCCTGCTGGCGCTCGGCCTGTCGCTCGCCGGCTTCTTCGCCTATCGCCTGTTGCCAGTGGCCGCCCTGCCGCGCGTCGACTTCCCGACGATCACCGTGTCGGCCCAGCTCTCCGGCGCCTCGCCGGAAACCATGGCGACGGCGGTGGCGACGCCGCTGATCAAGCAGTTCCAGACGATTTCCGGCATCGACACCATCTCGGCCCGGTCGTCGCTCGGCTCCACCTCCATCACGCTGCAATTCGAGCTCACGCGCAACATCGACAGCGCCGCCGCCGACGTGCAGTCGGCCATCGACGTCGCCCGCCGCCGCCTGCCCGACAACATGACCTCCGACCCGAGCTACCGGAAGGTCAACCCGGCCGACATGCCGATCCTGCTCCTGTCGATCACCTCGCCGACGGTGCCGCTGACCGATCTCGACTCGCTGGCCCAGAACGTACTGTCGCCGGCCATCTCCACCATCAGCGGCGTCGCCCAGGCGCAGATCTTCGGCTCGCAGAAATACGCCGTCCGCGTCGAGGCCGACCCCGACCGCCTCGCCGCCCGCGGCATCGGCCTCGACCAGCTGTCCACCGCCATCGCCAGCGCCAACAACCAGTCGCCGGTCGGCAGCATGGACAATGCCGCGCAGACCATCACCCTCGACGCGCCGACCCAGCTGACCTCGGCCGACGGCTTCCGCTCGCTGATCGTCTCCTCCAGCGCGGCCGGCCCGGTGCGGCTCGGCGACGTCGCCACCGTCGTCGACAGCGTCGAGAACCGCAACTCCGCCAGTTGGTACGACGGCACGCGCGCCATCACGCTGGCCGTCCAGCGCCAGCCCGACGCCAACACCGTCGAGGTGGTCGACGCCATCAAGGCGGCCCTGCCGGCCATCACTGCCCAGTTGCCGCCGTCGGTCAACGTGTCGCTGATGAACGACAACTCGGCGCCGATCCGCGCCGCCGTCGCCGACGTGCAGTTCACGCTGCTGCTGACCATCGGCCTGGTCATCCTGGTGATCTACCTGTTCCTCGGCAAGCTCACCACCACCGCCATTCCGGCCATCGCCGTGCCGCTGTCCATCCTGATCGCCTTCGGGGCGATGTACGTGCTCGGCTATTCCATCGACAACATGTCGCTGCTGGCGCTGACGCTGTCGGTCGGCCTCGTCGTCGACGACGCCATCGTCATGCTGGAGAATATCGTCCACCACATCGAACAGGGCGAGAAACCGATGGCCGCCGCCTTCAAGGGCGCCGCCGAGGTCACCTCCACCATCATTTCCATGTCGCTGTCGCTGATCGCCGTCTTCCTGCCCATCCTCCTGATGGGCGGCGTGGTCGGCCGCCTGTTCACCGAGTTCGGCATGGTGGTGTCGCTCGCCATCACCGCCTCGGCGCTGGTGTCGCTCACCGTGACGCCGACGCTGGCCGCCCGCCTGCCGGCCGGCATCGGCAAGCCGCCGGCCCGCTACAGCCTCGCCGGCCTGTTCGACGCCGGCTTCTCAAGGGTGCTCGCCGGCTACGGCAGAAGCGTCGGCTGGACGCTGCGCCACCCGCTGCCGATGGCGCTGGTGTTCCTCGCCACCTTCGCCGGTTCCGCCTGGCTGTTCGCCGACCTGCCCAAGAGCTTCCTGCCTCAGGAGGACATCGGCCAGCTCTCCATCTCCACCCAGGCCCGGCAGGACATTTCCTACGACGCCATGGCCAAGCTGCAGAAAGAGGCGGCCGACCTCGTCGCCCGCGACCCGGCCGTCGCCCACGTCAACGCCCAGGTCGGCTCGTCGCAGCTCAACTCGGCCAACATGAACGTGCAGCTGAAGCCGGCGGCCGAACGCGACGCCATGGACGCGGTGGTCGGCCGGCTGCGCCAGTCGCTCGGCCACATCGTCGGCCTCCAGAGCTTCGTCACCCCCTCGCAGAGCCTGCGCCTCGGCGGCCGCTCCAGCCAGAGCCAGTATCAGCTCGTGGTGCAGTCGCTCGACGCCACCGAGCTCGGCGACTGGGCCGGCCGCCTGCGCGACGCCATGGCCGCCGAGCCAGCCACCTTCACCGACGTTGCCACCGACTTGCAGAACAACGCGCTGCAGGCCCGCATCGTCATCGACCGCGACCGGGCCGAGCACCTCGGCATCACCGCCGCCACCCTGCGCAAGACGCTGGGCGAAGGCTTCGGCGAGCAGACGGTCGCCGACATCCAGTCGACCGGCGACAGCTACTCGGTGATCCTCGAATACGATCCCAACCTCGCCTGGAGCAACGACCGCCTGTCCGAGCTGCGCGTCCGCTCCGCCACCACCGGCTCGCTGGTGCCGCTCACCGCCTTCGCCTCGGTGGAGCGGAAATCCGGCCCGGTCACGCTCAACCAGACGGGGCAGCTGACCTCGATCACCGTTTCCTTCAACCTGCCGCAGGGCGTGTCGCTCGGCACCGCCACCGCCCGCATCGACACCATCAAGCAGGAGGTCGGGCTGCCGTCGACGGTGTTCACGTCGTTTGCCGGCACGGCGCAGGTGTTCGCCCAGTCGACGGCCAACACGCCGCTTCTGATCCTCGCCGCCATCCTCACCATCTACGTGGTGCTCGGCGTGCTCTACGAGAGCTTCATCCACCCGCTGACCATCCTGTCGGGCCTGCCGTCGGCGGCGCTCGGCGCCCTCCTGGCCCTGAAGCTCACCGGCATGGACCTCTCGATCATCGCGCTGATCGGCATCCTGATGCTGATCGGCATCGTCAAGAAGAACGCCATCATGATGGTCGACGTGGCGCTCCAGCTGATGCGGGAGGACGGCGCCAAGGCCAGGGACGCCATCCACGAGGCGGCCACCCGCCGCTTCCGCCCGATCATGATGACCACCTTCTGCGCCCTGCTCGGCACGCTGCCCATCGCCATCGGCCACGGCGCCAGCGCCGAACTGCGCCAGCCGCTCGGCGTCGCCGTGGTCGGCGGCCTGATCGTCAGCCAACTGCTGACCCTCTACATCACCCCGGTGATCTTCATCGGCTGCGAAAAGCTGCGCACCATGGCGTCTCGGCGCCAAAGAGAACCGGCCGGAATGCCGGCAGAGTGAGGACGTGACATGACGTGCGGCGTGGCGGCGTCAAATGGACTGGTCGGGCGCTTCCTTGCCAGCCAGCACGCCCGCGCTGTCCATCACGATGGTGACCACGAGTCCTGTTTCCAGGTAACTGAAATCGCACCCGCCGCCGAGGGATTGCGACATGCGGTTGATGAGGACGGTCCCGAAGCCCGAACGCGTCGGCTCAACCGCCGCCGGGCCGTTCCGTTCCGTCCAGACGAGTCTCAGTATGTCGCCGGACGAGGCGGACGCCAAGACATTCCATGCGATCCCGACCGTTCCGGCGTCAGAGGATAAAGCACCGTATTTGAGGGAGTTTGTGCCGAGTTCGTGGAATATGAGATTGAGTGGAACGATCGCGCGCCCATCGATGATGGTATCGCCACCGTCAAACGTAATCCGCTCGCCCTCGTCCGTGCCCAGAGCACGCAGCGATGCCGTAACGACCGTGCTCAGGCTCGGATTTGTGCCATGGGCCGCCCCCCTGATGAGGGCAACGGAATGCGCCATGGCGCCGATCCTCTCGCGAAGCTGACTGGCAAGCTCCGCGGGCGTGGCCGCATACTTTTGCGACAGCGCGATAAGGCCGTTGACGGTGGCAAAGAGGTTCTTCAGCCGGTGATCCGCTTCTCCCGACACCATCTCCTGGAAATCCAGGGCCTGGCGCAAGGCCATCTGGGTTCTCACCTGCGACCGCACGGTATAGAGCGCGAGCTGAAGTAGAATCAGGTCGATGCCGACCACGACGAAATAGAACAGAAGCGCGACGACGGACTGGGACGTCAGCGTGAACCCGCCAAAGGGAGGAATGAACCAGTACCACGCAGCGAGTCCGCTAAGGATCGCACAGGTCAGAGCCGGGGACAGGCCCCAGATGAAGCCGGTTATGACGACGCAAGGAAAGAACGTGAGATATGGGAAGCCGGGCGGCAGGAACGGATCAAGCTGGAAACGGGCAGCGGTCGCCACTGCAGTGATGGCGACCGCTGCCAGCTGTCCAATGATGACTAAGCGGATTCGTCGGTCCTTACCTGTACTTTGAAAAGCCGGAAGCCTGAGTAGCGCCTGTAGAAAATACGATACGTCGGTACGCGTTGCCTTGTTTGCTTCTGTTTTCGAGCTCAGCGAATTCCGAGCGGCGTGCTCTGGTTGAGCGGCGTCCCACATGCTACGGTTCCAAAAAACAGACGCCCCATAAAGCAATAATTTACCTGAAATGGCAACATCGTCTTTTGTTGGCAACTCCGATTATCAACGGTTCGAACTGCGACACTCGTCTGCCAAGACCGTGTATCGGGCGAGGTCCTGGGCCGGCTTCAAGGTAGAATACGTAGCCCCCGTCCCCGGCGACAGGTTCCGCTACGAGTGGACGAGCGATCTGCATTTCTGCGCCCTCCACGATATCGTGCTGGAAGATGGCAGTATCCGCGCAGGCGACTCGGCGGAGTTCACCCAAAAGGACCTGCGCAACACCCTGACCTACATCCCAAAGCAGGCGACCGTGACTGGCTGGTCCGAGCTGACGCGACGGAGAAACGGCTACACGGCGATCTACTTCGACCCGGCCGTTCTGCACGAAGAGCTCGACCATCGTCTTGAGGATGTCGTCGATCCCAAAATATACTTCTACGACAACTCGCTTTCGCACCTCATGAGACAGTGCGCCCGCCTTGCCGGCGAAGGCAGCGTCGACGAGCTGTACGCCGAAACGCTTGGCCTGCTCACTGCCCTCAGCATAAGCAACGCAACACCCCTCGCTGAAGCGGCGAAAAAAGCACCGTTGTCACGATCGGCTTTGGCAAGGGTTCTGGAGTTCATAGACGCCAACCTGAGCGGACCCATCAGTCTGGCCGATCTTGCACAGGTCGCAGCGCTTAGCCGGTTTCATTTCAGCCGGGCCTTCAAGGCGACAACCGGGGAAACGCCCTATCAGTTCGTCCTGGGGCGGCGGATCGAGCGGGTGAAACTTCTTCTGGCAAACACCAGCCTGACAATGGACGAAATAGCTGCCACCGCCGGGTTCCACGACGCCGCACACCTTCAAAAGGCTTTCAAGGCTCGGGAGGGGCACAATCCCCTGGCGTTCCGACAGGGGCTGCGGTAGCAGCCCGACAAGCGACCACGGCGCGGAACACTCGGTCGGCCTGCGGAAATGCCGGCCGCGGCCCTGGCGTCGCACTCGACCCACCGCAGCGACCATCCCCGCCGCCCCTCAGCCTTTCCGGAAGAAGCCCAGCACCATCTTCACCTGCTCGGACCGCAGCACCATGACGGCGATCAGGAACATGCCCCACACCGCCGTCGCCATGTGCTGGTTGGCGCCGACCAGGTTGAGGCCCGACGACAGGATCTGCAGGATGACCAGCGAGACGACGACCGGGATGACGCGGCCGTAGCCGCCGAACGGATCGACGCCGCCGAGGAAGCAGGCGAGCACGGTGACCAACAGCAGCGCCTCGCCGTGGCCGACGCGCACCGAGTTGAACCGCGCCAGCATCAGGATGCCGGCGATGGCGCACAGGAGACCCGACAGGGTGTAGAGCAGCACCAGCGTCCGCTTGGTGTGCAGGCCCGAATACTCGGCCGCCATCTGGTTCGACCCGGTCATGGTGACGGAGAAGCCGTGCTGCGTCCGCCGGAGCAGGATGTGCCAGACGATGGCGACCACGCCGAACAGCAGCAGCGGGATCGGGATGCCGATCAGGGACTCGTGGCCGAGCACGTGCATGTAGTCGGGCACGCCGGAGATGTCGCCGCCCCGGGTCAGGAACTCGCCGAGCCCGCGCAGGAAGATCATCATCGCCAGCGACACCAGGATGGGGTGGGCGCCGACATAGGCGACGACGAAACCGATGATCGCCCCGGCCAGCATGCCGACGGCGATGGCGGCGAGGCAGCCGAGAACCAGCGCGCCGAGGCCGGCATCCTTTCCGCCGAACTGCAGCAGGATCCAGGCGAGCGTCAGCCCCGACATGTTGGCGGTGTAGGTGACGGCGAGGTTGAAGCCGCCGGAGATGATCGGCGCCAGCATGGCCAGCGTCAACAGGCCGAGCAGCGGCATCTGGAAGCCCATCGAGCCGAGGTTGGCCGCCGTCATGAACTGCGGGCTGGCGATGCTGAAGCCCAGAACGACGACGATCAGCAGGGCGATCAGGCTCGACGTGTCGGTGCCGAGCCCCGACCGGATGGTGCCCAGGCTAGTCTTCACTTTTCAGCCTCCTGCCGACGACGGAAGAGATCGGCGAAATCGATGTTGGATGTCGAGATGGCCACCAGGATCGCGCCGCCGATGATCATCTTGAACGCGAAGGGCGAAACGCCGAGCAGGTTGAGGCCATTCTGGGTGACGGCGACGAACATGACGCCCAGGACGCAGCCGAGCACCGTGCCCTTGCCGCCGCCGAGGCGGGCGCCGCCAAGCACGATGGCGGCGAGCACGTCCATCTCGCGCCCGATCAGCGCGTTCGGAACCACCTCCTTGACGATGTTGGCCTGCATGAGCCCGGCGATGCCGGCCATCAGCCCCATCCAGCCGAAGGCCAGCGCCTGCATGGCCGCGACGTTGACGCCAGCGCGGCGGGCGCCCTCGGGATTGTCGCCGAAGGCATAGAGCTGGCGGCCGAGGTTGGTGCGCTGGATGAGAAGCCAGGTGGCGACCACGCAGACCACCATCGCCCCCACCGCCAGCGTGAGTTCCGACCACGTGCCATCGGCCGCCTCGTATTCGAACATCACGACGCGGTCGGTCAGCCAGTCGGGCAGATTGTAGATGTTCCGTCCCTTGGAGAAGAACATCAACAGGCCGAAGTAGGCGTTGTAGGTGGCGATGGTGACGACGATCGAGACGATGCGGAACCGGTGGATGAAGAACATGTTGACGAGGCCGAGCGCGATGCCGATCACGCCGCAGACCAGGATGCCGGTCACCCAGTCGCCGCCGCCGATCTGACGAAGAACCTGCACGGCAAGATACTGAACCACCGACGAGACGACGGCGAACGAGATGTCGATGCCGCCGGCGATCAGCACCACCAGCAAGCCGACCGCCCAGATCAGGTTGATGGCGTTGTTGTTGAGCAGGGACGTCAGGTTGTTGAGGGTGAAGAACGAGTCCGACGTCAGCGACAGGCCGACGATCATCGCCAGAAGCACGATGCCGAGGCGGACCTCGGTCTTCCTGTTGGTGAGAAGGTTATGCATAGACCCGCTCCTCGAGCTCCGGAACCGTCATCTTGCGCGGATCGTACTCGGCGATGATCCGGCCTTCGGCCATGTGGAGGATGCGGTCGGAGTTGAACATCGCCTCGGTGGCCTCGTCGGAAATCAGCAGGATGGCCAGCCCGCTGTCGGCAAGGCTGCGCACGATGCGGAAGATGCCGGCGCGCGCGCCGATGTCGACGCCGACCGTCGGGCTGTCGAGGATCAGGAGCTTCGGTTCGGTCGCCAGCCACTTGGCCAGCACGATCTTCTGCTGGTTTCCGCCCGACAGCGTCGAGATCAGGTCGCTCGGGCGGCCGATCTTGACGCCCAGCTTCTCGACCCAGCTCTGAACCAGGGCGTCGCGCTTGCGCATCGACAGCAGCGGCAGCCGCGTCAGGAGCTTGTGAAGCACCGAGATGACGGCGTTGTCCTCGATGGGCTGCTTCTGCAGGAGCCCCAGCGACAGCCGGTCCTCGGACACGTAGGCCAGACCCTCCCGGATGGCGTCGCGGATCGAGGCGGGACGGAACGGGCGCCCCTCGACGCGCATGTCGCCGGCCGTCGGAGCGTGCATGCCCATCAGCACGTGCGCCAGCTCGGTCCGCCCGGAGCCGATCAGGCCGATCAGGCCGAGCACCTCGCCGGCGTGCAGGTCGAAGGAGACGTTGTCGAACTCCCCGGCGCGGCTCAGTCCCCGCACCTCCATGACCTTCGGGGCGTCGACGCGGTCGCGCGCCACCACCTTGTTCTCGATCAGCTGGCCGGTCATCAGCTCGCCGAGCCGCGCCTGCGTCATGCCGGCGCAATCGTAGACGCCGACCAGCCGGCCATCGCGCAGCACGGTCACCCGCGAGGCGATTTCCAGGACTTCGGCCAGTCGGTGGCTGACGAACACCACGGCGACGCCGTCGGCGGAGAGCTTGCGCACGATGTCGAGCAGATGGTCGGTTTCCGACCTCGACAGCGAGGCCGTCGGCTCGTCCATGAAAATGAGCCGGGCGTCGTTCATCAGCGCCCGGGCGATGGCGACGATCTGCCGCCGGGCGATCGACAGCGCCTCGAGCGGCATGTCGAGCTCGAGGGGAACGCCAAGCCGTTCGAGCACGGCGCGCGCCTTCCTGTCCATCTCGCCGTAATGGACGGCCTTCGGCCTCAGGCCGACCATGTCGTCGAAGCAGATGTTCTCCCGGACGCTCATGTGGCTGAACAGCGCCAGGTCCTGCCAGATCACCGAAACGCCACGATTGCGCGCCCCGGTGGGCGAGATCGACCGGACCGTCTCGCCGAACAGCTCGAACAGCTCCGCCTTCTGCGGCTGGTAGACGCCGGTGATGATCTTGATCAGCGTCGACTTGCCCGAGCCGTTCTCCCCGGCAAGGCAATGGACCTCGCCGGCGCGAACCTCGAAGTCCACGTCGTCGAGCGCCTGCAAGCCGCCAAAGGTCTTCGATATGCCCTTGAGGCGCAGCGCAAAGCGCTCCGTGTTGGCATCCGTCATCGTGATGAGCCTCATGACCGGCGCGCGAGTGCCCTCGGGCCGCCCGCGCGCCTTGGCCTAAAACCTGAGTGGAACTCGCCGGGGCGGGGGTCGAAGAAGGATCCTCGCCCCGGCGACGTTTCGGTCAGGCACGTGCAGGGGAGATCAGAGACCCTGATCGGCCAGTGCGTCGACGGAGTCCTTGTTGATCTCCAGGATGTTGTCGGTGATGATGTCGTGCGTCTCGAAGTTGGGATGCACGACGCCCAGGCCCGGAATGTCCGCGCCGTCCTTCACCTCTTCACCCTCGGCCAACATCTTGCCGAGCGTCACGAACACCTCGCCGGCCTGCGCCGGGCTCCACATGTAGCCGCCGGTGAGGGCGCCCTCGTGGACCAGCTTCTGGCCCTGGCCGGGCGAGAAGATGCCGACCACGGAGACGTCGCCGATCTTGCGACGCTCCTCGACGGCGCGGGCGGCGCCGATCGGGCCCTGGCTACCGAACGCCAGGAAGCCCTTCAGGTCCGGATTGGCGGCGATCAGGTCGAGCGCCGTCGACCGGGCGGCATCGACGTTCTCGCCAACGCCGTAGCGTTCGCCGATCATCTGGATTCCGGGCTTTTCAGCCTTCAGCCAAGCGATGGCGGCATCGGCCCAGGCGTTGTGCAGCGGCACCGTCAGCGAACCGACGTAGACGGCATACTTGCCGTTATCGCCGATCGTCTTGGCCAGCAGCTTGGCATGAGCCTCGCCGAGACCCTTGGTCGACGCGAGCTCGAAGTCCCAGTCGACGTTGGCAAGATTCGGCCCTTCGTGGGCGATCACCTTGATGCCGGCGTCGCGCGCCTTCTTCAGCACGGGTTCGAGCGCGGACTCGTCATTCGGCACCACGCCGATGACCTTCACCCCCTTGGCGATGAGATCTTCGATGGCCTGCACCTGCAAGGCAGGATCGGCCGAGACCGGACCGATCATCTCGGCTTCGACGCCGAGCTCGGCCGCCCGCTTCTTGATGCCATCCTCCATGGCATTGAACCAGGGAATGCCGCCGATCTTGACGACGACGCCGATCGTCGTGCCCGCGGCGCTGACCGTGAACGTCATGCCAAGAGTAGCGATGGCGCTGGCGGCAAGAAGCAGAAAACTCTTTTTCATGTTTTCCTCCATCTTTTATGTTTATCAGCCTGTTCCAGACCCACAGAAGCGAAACGCAACGCTTCATTTTCCCCACCGGCCGGATAGATATGCGAACGAATACAGGAACCTCCCGATAACGACCCGACCGGCGGGCAAACACATCTTGAAGTCGGTGGCGGGTTGCTCCAATCCCTCCCCGCCACCGACGTTTTATGCCGGCACGCCTGGCTGCGTGTATCGGCAGTCGAGCCGGAACGCCTCGCGCGCCTCTTCCGCCGACGCGTAGATGCCGGCGCCCTTCAGGGCGAACATGGCGGCGCCGAGCACGGTGATCTCCGGCTCTTCGAGCGTGCGGACGGGAATGCCGAGCGTGTCGGCCTTGATCTGGGTCCAGAGCTGGTTGCGCGTTCCGCCGCCAACCAGCGTCAGCTCGTCCGCCTTGAAACCGCCGACCGTCTCCAGCACCCCGAGCCCGTGCTTGAGCCGCCCCGCCAGCCCCACCAGGGTCGCCCGGAACAAGGTTCCCCGGTCGACATCCAGCGACAGGTTGGCGATGGCGCCCTTGCCGACCAGCATGTTCGGATCGACGGTGACGCCACGGCAGTCGGCCGGCGCGGCCTTGGCCTCGGCGATCATCGCCTCGTATTTGGCGCTGCCGGCGAGCTCCCCGTACATGTTGCGGCCGATCCACTCGATCACCGCCGAGGCGACATACTGGAAGCCCGGATTGTAGTGGCCCCTCAGCACGTCCCACTCGCAGGTGAAGGCGTCGTCGATGGCGTCCGGCGGCGGAATGTCGATGCTGGCGCACCGGGCCATCAAGATCTCCCAGGTGCCCGACGACAGCACCGGCCGGTTGGGCGCCGCGCCGGCGCCGAAGATGGCGAACTGCGTGTCGTGCCCGGCCGAGACCACCGGAATGCCCGCCGGCAGGCCCAGCGCGTCGGCGGCGCCCGCCAGGAGCGGACCGACGACCTCGCCGGGGAAGATCAGCTCGGGGAACAGCGACCGGTCCACGCCGACGGCGGACAGGATGGCGTCGCTGAAATCCTGCGTCTTCAGGTCGGTCATCTGGGAGGTGCCGACCAGCGTGGCGTCGTTGGTGAGCCGCCCGGTCAGCCGATGGGTGAACAGCGAGCTGACGAAGACGAAGTGCTTCGCCGTGTCGAACAGGTCGGGCCGGTGCTCGCGGAACCAGATGAACTTGTTCAGCGTGTTGAAGGAGAAATGGCCGACGCCGCTGATCTGCACGACGCGGTCCGGATCGATGTAGCGGCTCATGTGCCGCTGCGATTCCAGCGTCCGCGTGCATTTCCAGCTGATCACCGGAAACAGCATGCGCCCGTCGGCGTCGAGGAAGCTGCCGTCGCCGCCGAAGGTGGTGACGGTGAGGGCGCGCACCGATCGGACGTCGATCTGCGAGGCGACGTCGCGCGAGCAGCGGCACAGCTTGTCGTAGAGCCCCTCGAAGGGCCAGTAGTGCCAGTCCTTGTGATCCGGATCGGGCTCGGTGCCGCTCTTCTCGCTGGACCGGGCGACGATGCGGCCATGCCCGTCGACCGCCATGGCCCGCAGGTTGGTGCTTCCGCAATCCAGAACGATAACGACATCCTGCGACATGATCTCACCGGGTCTGACGCTGGCGGCACCCACGGCAGCACGTGCCGTCAGCGAGCCGGCGACCGGACCGCCACCATGGCGCTCCGTCACCGACCTTGTTTCAACTCGATCGGCAGGGGCCCTAGAGCCCGCGCCGTGGTTCCTTGCGCTGGGAGTCGGCGCCGCGGCGAACCTCGCCCGTCACCCCCTCCTCGGTAATCATGCAATCGATGCGGTCGACCGGGTTCACCAGGGCGAAGCCGGTGTGGTTGAACTTGCTCTTGTCGCAGAGCAGCACGTTGCTCTTGCTGCGACGGAGCATCGCCTTCTTGACCGCGGCGTTGAGCTCGTTGTTGTCCCAGGCTCCCTCGCCCTCCTGGAAGGCGGCGCAGGAGTGGAAGCAGATGTCGGCGTGGAAGCCGAGAATGTTGCTGATGGTGATCGCGCCGAGAAAGGCGCCGTAGCGCTCGAAATACTCGCCGCCGACCGAGATGACCTTGATCTTCGGACGCTGGACGAAATCGAAGACGATCCGCACGGAATTGGTGATGATGGTCAGATTGATGTCGGGGAGAGACTGCGCCAGATACCAGGCGCTCGAGCTCTGATCCATCATCAGAACGTCGCCGTCGCGGATCAGCCGGACCGCCGACTGGGCGATGACCTTCTTGGCGCCCAGATTTTCCTGTTTGCGCGATCCGAAGGCCAGCGCCTCGACCCCGGTCTCCAGCAGCGACACGGCGCCCCCGTGGGTGCGGCGCAGATAGCCGGAGTCCTCCAGCGTCCGCAAATCGCGGCGGATGGTCTCCACCGACACGTCGAACTGCTCGGCAAGGTCGGTGACGACCACCGACCCCAGATGGTCGACGCGATTGACGATTTCCCTCAGACGGCCAAAGAGCACGGTGCGAACCCTTCAATCCAGCAAAACCAAACATAAACAGTCATATTCGGTCGTATCCTTGTAGGCCAAGAGTCCCGGGAGCGCACTTCTTTTTTTCTCCCCGTGATGAGACTTTCGTCGCGACCAAGCCGACCCATCAATGATTCCGATATAGAAAACACCATAAAATCAGCGATTTATAAACGAGACTACACGCTTTCCCGGATGGATACGTCTTGCAGCGACGTGAACCCCTCCCCGGCAAAGGCCGACCGGACTGCCTATTGTAGACCGAAAGGTCGCGTGCTAAATGGGGCATATACGGAAGTAAACGGGCACAAACGGGCATAAGACCCGAACAGCCCAACCGCCCCCGACAACACGTGAGCCGGCAGACAACGAACTGGACTGGAGAAGACAAAAATGGATGCCAACGTCGCATTGCGAAAGAGCGTGATACGGGCCTGTCAGGAGATGAACGCCAAGGGGCTCAACCAGGGCACCTCCGGCAACATCAGCGTGCGCGTCGACGGCGGCATGCTGATCACCCCGTCGGGCGTCGACTACGACCAGATGCAACCCGACGAGCTGGTGTTCGTCAGCAACGACGGCAAGTACGACCATGAAAAGGTGCCGTCGAGCGAGTGGCGCTTCCACCTCGCCTCCTACCGGGCGCGCGCCGACGCCAACGCCGTCGTCCACAATCACGCGCTCAACTCGGCCATCATCTCCATTCTCAACAAGCCGATTCCGGCCATCCACTACATGATCGCCACCGCCGGGGGCACCGACATCCCGGTCGTCGAATACGCGACCTACGGCACCCAGGAGCTTTCGGACTACGTCGAGGCCGGCCTCAGGACGCGCAAGGCCATCCTGCTGCGCCACCACGGCATGATCGCCACCGGCGCGACGCTCGCCAAGGCCATGTGGCTGGCCGTCGAGGTCGAGACGCTGGCGAAAATGTACCTCGGCCTTCTCCAGGTGACGGACAATCCGCCCTGCCTCAGCGACGCGGAAGTCCACAAGGTTCTGGAGAAGATCGAGCACTACGGCCTGCGGGAGAAGTAAGCGACCCGCACGCTCCGGCCGCGCGGTGGGCTCATCTCCCCCCGGCCCGCCGGCGGACGCGACGGCACGGGGCTCTCTCCCCCCCGTGCCGCCCTCCCCTTTACGATGATCCGCCCGCTCAGGCCTTGGACAACCGGGCCCGGCCGGCGCCCGACGGGGCCTCCTCGCTTCCCAGGCACCCCACCCCCACGAGCGTCGCCCAGACAGCCTCGTCGAGCGAGGTGTGCGGCTCGGCGCCGAGCGTCGCCACCAGCTTGGCATTGTCGAGCCGTACCGGCACCTTCCACAGATAGCGCATCTCCATCACCTCCCTGAGGAAGGGCACGAAGGGCGAGGCGAGCCGCATCAGCCACCAGGGCATGCCCTTCACCGGCAGGAACGGCTCGTCGAGGGCGTGGCGGATCGCCTGGGTCATCGCCGTGCCGTCGCCATCCCAGTGGCCGCCGAAGTTGAACGCGGCGAAATCGTCGAGGTCGGCGTGCTCGGCGAGCCGCACCATCGCCTCCGCCATATCCGGCAGGTAGGCCCACTGGTGGCCGACGCCGCGCCGCCCAGGATAGCTGAGCGAGCGCGGCCGGCTGCCGGCCTTCACCAGCCCCTGGCTGAACCAGTTGTTGGCCGCCCCCGGGCCGAAGAAGTCGCCGGCCCGAACGATCAGCACCCGCGCCTTGCCGCGCAAGGCCGCCGCCTTCAGCCGCCGCTCCATCTCCACCCGGATCTTGCCCTTGCGGGTCAGGGCGTTCTGCGGCGCCGCCTCGGTGATCACCGGGAAGGCGTCGGGGCCGTAGTTGTAGACGGTGCCGGGCAGGACGATGCGGGCGCCGTTGGCCTCGGCGGCGGCGATGGTGTTGTCGAGCATCGGCAGCACCAGCTTGTCCCAGTCGCGATAGCCGGGCGGGTTGACGGCATGAACGATCAGCGCCGCGCCCTCGGCCGCCTTCGCCACATCGGCGGCGACCATGGCGTCGCCCTTGATCCATTGGAAGCGGCCATCCCTGCCGGCCTGCCCGGGCGCCCGGTGGAGCGCCCGCACCTGCCAGCCGCCGGCGGCCAGCCTGGAAGCCACTTCGCCGCCGATACCGCCGGTGGCGCCGAGAACGAGTGCGATCCTGGTGTTCATCGTCCATCTCCATCTGTTGATGGACTGAAGATGGCCCCGATCACGGATAAACGGAATTGCCCGTTATCTTACCTGTGCTATACGAAAATAGATGAGCCACGAGCCGAGCTGGGATCTCTACCGTACCTTCAACGCCGTGCTCGCCGAGGGCTCCCTCTCCGGCGCGGCGCGGGCGCTCGGCCTGACGCAGCCGAGCGTCGCCCGCCACGTCGACGCCCTTGAGGCGGCGGTGGGCGCGCCGCTGTTCCTGCGCACCGCGCGCGGCCTGTCGCCCACCGACGCGGCGCTGGAGCTGAGGCCCTTCGCCGAGCTGATGGCCTCCACCTCCGCCGCCTTCATGCGCACTGCCGAGGGCCGCACCGGCGAGGTGGACGGCACGGTGCGCATCGCCGCCAGCGAGGTGGTCGGCATCGTCCACCTGCCGGCCATCCTGACGCGGCTGCGCCGGCGCTACCCCCGGCTCACCATCGAATTGTCGCTGTCGAACGCCGTCGACGACCTCCTGAAGCGGCAGGCCGACATCGCCATCCGCATGGTCCGGCCCGAGCAGCAGGCGCTGCTGGCGCGGCGCGTCGGCGTCTTTCCGGTCGGCCTTCACGCCCACAGGGACTACCTCGCCCGACGCGGCATGCCCGAAAGCATGGATGATCTCGGCCACCACGACATCATCGGCTACGACGTGGAGACGCCAGCCATCCGCGCCTTCGCCCAGCGCCATCCGGGGCTCGACCGCGCCTCGTTCGCCCTGCGGGTCGACAGCAACATCGCCCACCTCGCCGCCATCCGCGCCGGTTTCGGCATCGGCGTCTGCCAGACGATCGTCGCCGAGGCCGAACCCGACCTCGTGCGCGTGCTGCCCGACGCCTTCCACGAGGATATGGAGACATGGGTGGCGATGCACGAGGACCTCGGCGCCAACACCCGCTGCCGCGCCGTGTTCGACGCGCTGGTCGCCGAGCTGACCGCGCTGGTCAGGCCAAAAGCGCAAGATCGGTCGAGCGCTTGAGACGCACGCAAGGCTAGCTGGCCTCGCCACGGAGGACAGGACGATGAAGGCGGCGCTTCAGGCCTACCATGCCCGGATGCAGCGGGTGCTGGACCACATAGACCGGCACCTCGACGAGGATCTGGATCTCGACACGCTGAGCGGCGTCGCCGCCTACTCGAAGTATCACTTCCACCGGCAGTTCACGGCGACCTTCGGTCTCTCGGTGCATCGCTACGTCCAGCTCGCCCGCATGAAGCGGGCCTCGTTCCGGCTGGCCTACAGGGATGAGCGGAGCATCACGGATGTCGCCATGGACGCCGGCTACGAGGCGCCCGATGCCTTCGCCCGCGCCTTCCGGCAACGGCTGGGGCAGTCGCCCTCGTCCTTCCAGAAATCCCCCGACTGGGAGCCGTGGCTTGCGGCCTTCGGGGCTCTCGACGATGCGAGGAGCAAGCTCATGCGAAAGACATTCACCGCCGACGACGTGACCATCCGCGACGTGCCGACCACCAAGGTGGCGATCATCGAGCATCGGGGCGACCCGGCGATGCTCGGCGCCTCCATCCAGCGCTTCATCGCCTGGCGCAAGGCGGCCGGCCTCTCCCCCGCCACCAGCCCGACCTTCACGGTCTGGCGCTCCGAGCGCCGCCCCGCCGATCCCGCCGACTACAGCGTCGACCTCTGCGTCGGCACCGACCGGCCGGTCGACGAGACCGACGGCGTCAAGGCCGGCGAGATTCCGGGCGGCCGCTGCGCCGTGCTGCGCGTCACCGGCGACACCCACAATCTGGAGCCGGCCGCCCTCTTCCTCTACCGCGACTGGCTGCCGGAGAGCGGCGAGGAGGCCCGCGACTTCCCCATCTACTGCCAGCGCCTGACGCTCTATCCGGAGGTGCCGGAGAGCGAGGCGGCGGCCGACCTGTTCCTGCCGTTGCGGTAACCCCCGACAACCGCCCGCGACGATGGCGCCGGCGGAACGCTCCGCAAGCGCCATCGTCGGGCTCGCCCGGCCGCCGCCGTCAGGCCGTGGCGAACCGCCGCCGGTCGCTGAGGCCCTTCATTTTCAGCAGCATGAAATCGACCACCGCCACGGTGGCGATGACGATGAAAGCCGCGCCGAGCGAGGTCAGCGCATCCCACTGGGACACCAGCACCGCGATGCTGGCTAACACCCAGAGCGCATCGCCCGCGATGCCGCCCCACACGCCGCCGATCGACGTCCGGCGGCTGAGAGCAAGATGGAACAGCCCCCAGGCGACCAGAACGGCGCCGAGGCCCGAGATCGCTCCGGCCGTGAAGACCGGCCCGATCAGCTCGGCGATGAGGCCGGAGAACCCGAGGAAGGCGGCGCCGGCAACGGCCGACAGGATGCCGTCGGCGAACAGGACGGATTTCAGAAAGTTGCGCTTGATGACATCGAGCATGGCTTGTTCCTTTCGTTCTGACGGGACCGATCCTCGCCGCCGAAAGGAAGGAAACCAATTACCTCCGAGGTAATGGATTTGTGGCGGCGCTTGCCGTCAAATGCGGCGAAGAGTTCGGAGACATCCATGCAGTTCGGCGAGCAGTTGAGGGAGTGGCGCAGCCACAGGCGCATGAGCCAGCTCGATCTGGCGACGGAAGCCGGCATTTCGGCGCGCCACCTGTCCTTCCTCGAAACCGGCCGCTCGCGGCCGACCGAGGGCATGATCCTCCGGCTGTCCAGCGTGCTCGACATACCCGCCCGCGACCAGGGCATGATGTTTTCGGCTGCCGGCTTCCGACCGCACTTCGGCACCCGGCCGGCCCAGGCGCTCGACGGCCTGCCGCCGGCCATAGCGGAGGCGATCGGCCTGATCCTCGGCCGCCACGATCCCTACCCCGGCGTGGTCTTCGATCACGAGTACAACATTCTCGCCGCCAACCGCCCCTTCGCGGCGCTGGCCGGCGCCGCCGGCATCGAGGCCAAACCGGGCATCAACTTCCTCGACGCCTACCTCGGGCCGTCGCCGCTGCGGGACCTCATCGCCAACTGGCCCGAGACGGCGGCCGATCTCGTGCACCGCATCCGGGGCGAGGCGTGGCTGCAAGGCCCGCGCTCGCCTTTGTCGCGCCGCATCGAACGACTGGCCGCCCTGCCGGACGTCCGGGCGGCGCTCGACGAGCATCCCCAGAGCGCCCGTCTTCCCATCCTGCCGATTTCCATGCGCGTCGGCGGCCGGATGCTGAACTTCATCACCACGCTCACCACCTTCGGTTCGGTGCAGGATGCGCTGGCCGAGGGCGTGCTGATCGAGTCCTTCTTCCCGGCCGACGATGAGACCAGGGCGCATTTCGAGGGCGCGTGAGCATCGGAGATAACCGCCGGCCGGCGCCGATCAACCGGCCGAGCCGTCGCCTCGCCAGGACTCGCTTCGGATGAAGTCGACCAAACGGTCGGCCGACATGGGATGGGCCAGCCCGAAGCCTTGCAGGAAGTCGCACTTCAGCTTGTGCAGCCAGTAGGCGTGATCCATGGTTTCGACGCCTTCGCCGATCACCGTCACGCCCAGCGAATGGCCCATCTCGATGATGGCGCCGATCAGCGACCGTCGCTCGGCGGACGTCGGAATGGTGCTGACCAGCTGGCGGTCGATCTTGATGACGTCCGGCCTCAGATGCAGCAGGCTGGTGATCGACGCGTGGCCGCTGCCGAAATCGTCGATCTCGATGCCGATGCCGGCTTTGCGGATATGCGCGAGGTTGGCGGCGACCTGATCTTCCAGTTCGTCGAGAAAGATCGATTCGAGCAGTTCGAAGGACAGCGGGCATCGCGAGACGGGCAGGTTGCTCAGCATGTCCAGAAGGTGGGGATCGCGCAACCGGCCGGCCGAGATGTTGACCGAGCACTTGGGAATGTCGATGCCGGCCAGCTTGAGCCGCTGGCAATCGGCGAGCGTCTTCCTGAGCATGACGCCGTCGATCTCGCTCAGGATGCCGAGTTCGTCGGCGATCGCGATGAAATGGTCCGGCGACAGGAGCCCGCGCTCGGGATGCTGCCAGCGCGCCAGGGCCTCGATGCCGATGATGTCGAGCGAGCCGGCCCTGAACTGCAGCTGGTAGTGGGGCTCGAACTCGTCGCATTCGAAGCCGCGCAGGATGTCGTCGGACACCTGCTTGGTCATGATCATGCGGGCGTGCGACTCGCGCCGGAAGTAGGCCCAGCGGTTCTTGCCACCGCTCTTGGCGCTGTAGAGGCCGATGTCGGCGTTGAGCAGCAGCTGCTGCGGGTCGATGTCCTTGCCGACGCCGACGGCGATGCCGATGCTGGCGCCGAAGCGGCACTCGTATTCATGCACGGACACCGGCCGCCGCAAGGCCTCGACAAGGCGCGTCGCCAGGACTTCGAGCGAGACGTGATCGCCATCGTAGGGGCGGACCATCACGAACTCGTCGCCGCCGATGCGGAAGACCTGGCCGTCCTCGCCCGCCTCGGCCTGCAACAGCCGGCCGACATGCTGGAGCACGGCATCGCCGACGCTGTGGCCGAAGGTGTCGTTGATCTGCTTGAAGCGGTCGAGGTCGATGTGCAGGATCGCCAGACCGTGCTCGCGGTCGAAGCCCTGGGCGATGAGGACCGCCATCCGCTGATCGAGAAAGCGGCGGTTCGGCAGCTCGGTGAGCGGGTCGAGCATGGCGATGCGCTCGATTTCCGCCTTGGCGACCTCCAGCTCGCGGTTGCGCGCCTCGGCCAGCGTCTTGGCCCGTTCGAGGTCGTGGCGCAGCAGGATGTCGTCGGTCTCGTCCCAGTTGACGCCGATCATCCGCTTGCTGCCGTCGACCTCGATGAAGGGCAGCGTGCGCGTCCGGATGTGGCGAATGCTGCCGTCGGGCCGGATGATGCGGAACTGGTTGTCGTAGGGCTTGAGCCTGGCGATGTGGTCGTTGATGGCCTGGATCACCCGATCGCGGTCCTCGGGATGCAACATGCTCTCCCAAAGACCGCCGAACTTGATCTCTTCGTCGGCGCCGACGCCATAGATCGCCCGCGTCGGGGCGTCCCAGTTGGTGTAGCCGGTGCTGAAATCGGCATCGAACACGCCGATGCGCGACGCTTCCATGGCCAGTTGCAGGCGGCTGGTCGCCAGCGACAGCCGCTCCTCGGCCAGCTTGTGCTCGGTGATGTCGATATCGCTGCCGATGATGCGGGAGGCCTTGCCGTCGACCCGTTGCGCGCAGGAGCCGCGACACTCGATCCAGATCCAGCGGCCGTCGGCGTGCTTGTAGCGATACTCGTAGCGGCACTCCGTGAAATCGGGCCGGCGCTGGCGGTTGAACTCTTCGATCACGTGCTCGCGGTCGCTCGGATGAATGAGTTCGAGGATCTCGGAATGATCGGTCGGGGCCGCATCGCCCCGCCTCAGGCCCCGGATCTGGTACCACATGTCGGAAAAGGTGGTAACGCCCTGGATGAGATCGACATCCCAGATGCCGATCTTGGCCGCGGTCATCGCTTCGTCCCAGCTTCGGGCGAGATCGGCCAGATCCTGGGCGCGCGTCGTCAGGTCGTCGATATCGCACAGCTGGGCGGCGATCAGCGGCCGACCGGTCGGCGCGCCCGGCCGGCTGAGGCCACGGAGAGCGACGCGGAACCAACGGGAGCGGCACCCGGGCAGGCACAGGCAGATATCGAGCTGCCGCCGGACCAGGGGAGAAACGCGAAGAGCGGCGAAGGTGACGGACAGCGCGGCGCGGCCCTCGGCGGGCACCAGACCGTCCAGCCGACAGCCGATCACCGTTGCCGCGTCAACCTCAAGGGTTTGGGCGAAGATGTCATTGACGTCGAGCACCAGACCGGTCTCATCCAGGCAGATCGCAGGAAATGCCGGCGAGTAAAACCATCCTTCGGAGTCGGCTAACAACTCGTCATTCAGGCAGGAACGTTCATCTGCGGCAGACTTCACCAGCGGCCTCGACCTTCGCCTTTAGGTGGGTCAACAGTGTCCCCATTACATGAAGATAGCGTAAACTGTTGGATCTACAAAAAGAACTCAACCGTGCGTAGACTTTCCGAAACGATACCATGTGCTCAGCCTGCACGGCCTAATATGCAGCAAAACGAATACGAGACGACGTCTATCGCAGGTGGCGCCTCGCGCCGCCATGCACCACGGTAGAGAGCCCCGAACGTCGGGTTTCTGCCGGAAACGGCGGGGTTTCGGCCCCTTGTCCTGCCTGCCGCCCCGCTGAGGCGCCCTAACCGCCATCGTCCTCGCGCGTCAGGTTCAGCACCATCCAGCGCACCACCTCCCGCGTCACCGTGTCGGGCTGGGCGGTGTTGTGGATGGTGGCGCCCTCGATGATGGTGTCGAGCGCATCGGCGGTGCGGCGGCTGAAATGCTTTTCCAGCGCCCGCCGGCTGCGCGCCATCCAGTCGATGAACACCGCCCGGATCGCCTCGTTGCGCATCGAGTAAGCGTAGAGCTCGTAGCTCAGCCGCATGGTTCGCTCGGTGGCCCAGACGTCGCCGCAGATCAGCTCGACCACCGCCTCCCGCGCCTCGTCCCTGGTCTTGGCGGCGTCGAGCAACTCCACGAACTTGGCCGAGACGGTCTCGGCCAGCAGACCGAAGGCGGCGACGAATACCTCGTCCAGCCCATTGAAATGATAGGACATCGAGCCGAGCGGCACGTTGGCGGCCTCGGCGATCCGACGATGGGTGGCCCCGGCCACGCCGTGAACTTCGATCACGTCGAGCGCGGCCTCGATGATCCGGTTGCGGCGGTCCGGATCATATCTCCGCCGTGACGGTTGTTTCATGCGCCGTTCCCAGCTCGATGTTTACAGTCCCGAAAGCGATATGTAAGGATGTACACATCGTCTCCCCCCGGCGGGGGTCCTCACATCCCAGGACACTAAGATGGCTTCCCAAGTTGGGCAACGCCGACTGGCTCTCTTCGTCTTTTTCTTCCTGACCGGTCTGGCGCTGTCATCGTGGGTCACCCGAACCCCGGCCATCCGCGACGGCCTCGGCGCCTCGATCGCCGAAATGGGCCTGATCATCTTCGGCCTGTCGCTGGGCTCCATGGTCGGCATTCTCCTGGCCGGCGGCGCCGTCAGCCGCTTCGGCACCAAGACCATGGGGTTGATCGGCATGATGCTGATCTCCTCGTCCCTGTTCTTCGTCGCCATCGGCGTCGTGTCCTCGCTGGCCGCCATCGTCTCCTCCGGCCTGTTCCTGTTCGGTATCGGCGCCGGCCTGTCGGAAATCGCCATCAACATGGAGGGCGCCGACGTCGAAGCGGTCATGCGGCAACCGGTTCTCCACGCCCTGCACGGCTGCTTCAGCCTCGGCACCGTCGTCGGCGCCTCCATCGGCATCGTCCTGACGGCGATCGACTTTCCCGTCGCCTGGCACATGGCGCTGGTGTCGCTGATCTGCTTCCCGCTGGTGTTCTACTTCATCACCAAGCTGTCGCCCGACCTCGGCCGCCATGCCCCGTCGGCCGGCGCGCCGGGCGCGGGAAAGACGGCCGGCGCCGCGCTCTACCGCGACAAGACGGTGCTGTTCATCGGCCTGATCGTGCTCGGCATGGCTTTCGCCGAGGGCGCCGCCAACGACTGGCTGCCGCTCTTGATGGTCGACGAGCACGGCCTCGATCCGGCCCAGGGCACGCTGGTCTACCTCGGCTTCGCGCTGGCCATGACGGCCGGCCGGTTCGGCGGCGGCGTGCCCTTGCGCAAATGGGGCCGCAAGGCGGTGATGCGCGGCAGCGCCATTGCCGGCGCCATCGGCCTCGCCTTGGTGATCTTCGTCGACAACCCGTGGGTGGCCGGCCTTGCCGTGATTCTCTGGGGCATCGGCGCCTCGCTCGGCTTCCCCGTCGCCCTGTCGGCGGCCGGCGATTCCGGCGAAAACGCCGACGCCCGCGTCAAGATCGTCGCCATCGTCGGCTACGTGGCCTTCCTCGTCGGCCCGCCGATGCTGGGCTTCCTGGGCGACACCCTCGGCCTCCGCAGCGCCATGCTGGTGGTGCTCGCCTTCGTTCTCCTCGCCGCCGTGCTGTCGTCGGCGCTGGACGGCCAGAAGCGCCCAGCCGTCGCCGCCACCCCCTAAGCGCCGCGCGACAAACGAAAACGGCGGGCCTTTCGACCCGCCGTCCCGATCTTGTCTGCCGGCTTTCTCAGTTGTCGAGGAAGCTGCGGAGCTTGCGGCTGCGGCTCGGGTGCTTGAGCTTGCGGAGCGCCTTCGCCTCGATCTGGCGGATACGTTCGCGCGTCACCGAGAACTGCTGGCCGACTTCTTCCAGCGTGTGGTCGGTGTTCATGCCGATGCCGAAGCGCATGCGCAGGACGCGCTCCTCGCGCGGCGTCAGCGAGGCGAGCACCCGCGTCGTCGTCTCGCGCAGGTTCGACTGGATGGCCGCGTCGATCGGCAGGATGGCGTTCTTGTCCTCGATGAAGTCGCCGAGGTGGCTGTCTTCCTCGTCGCCGATCGGCGTTTCGAGGGAGATCGGCTCCTTGGCGATCTTCAGGACCTTGCGCACCTTTTCGAGCGGCATCGCCAGCTTCTCAGCCAGCTCTTCCGGCGTCGGCTCGCGGCCGATCTCGTGCAGCATCTGGCGCGACGTGCGGACGATCTTGTTGATCGTCTCGATCATGTGCACCGGAATGCGGATGGTGCGGGCCTGATCGGCGATCGAACGGGTGATCGCCTGCCGGATCCACCATGTGGCGTAGGTCGAGAACTTGTAACCACGGCGGTACTCGAACTTGTCGACCGCCTTCATCAGGCCGATGTTGCCTTCCTGGATCAGGTCGAGGAACTGCAGGCCGCGGTTGGTGTACTTCTTGGCGATGGAGATGACGAGGCGCAGGTTGGCCTCCACCATCTCCTTCTTGGCGATGCGCGCTTCCTTCTCGCCCTTCTGGACGAGATGGACGATGCGGCGGAACTCGCCGGGCTCAAGGCCGGTTTCCGACGACAGCGTCTGGATGGTCTGGCGCAGCTCGCGGATGTCTTCCTTCTCGCGCGCCACGAATTCCTTCCAGCCCTTGGAGGCCAGGGACGCGACGCGGCGGATCCAGTTGGGGTCGAGCTCGGAGGCCTGGTACTGGCGCAGGAAGTCCTCGCGGCCGACGCCATAGCTCTCGGCGAGGCGGAGGAGCTTGCCTTCGTAGCCCATCAGCTTCTTGTTGATGTCGTAGAGCTGCTCGACCAGCGCCTCGATGCGGGCGGCGTTGAGGGAGAGCGACTTGACGTCTTCCTGGATCTCTTCCTCGAGCTTCTTGTAGCGGCGCTCCTGCGACGGGCTGAGCGTGGTGTTCTTCAGCCGGTTCTCGACGTGCTGCTCCTGCAGCCGGCGCAGCTTCTTGAAGTTCTCGGCGATGCGGTCGAAGGTTTCGAGAACCTTCGGCTTCAGCTCGGCTTCCATGGCCGACAGCGACACGTTGTTCTCGAGATCGTCTTCATCGGACATCTCGCCTTCGGGCAGTTCGCCCTCGGGGCGCTCCTCGCCGTCCTCGCCACGCGGGCGGGCGGGCTGCTCGGAGGGCTCGGCGCCCTCTTCCGCACCTTCCTCGGCGGCTTCGAACGGCAGCGCGCCGGCCTTGCCGTCCGGGCCGGCATAGGTCGCCTCGAGGTCGATGATGTCGCGCAGGAGGATCTTGCCCTCGTTGAGCTCGTCACGCCAGAAGATGATGGCCTGGAAGGTCAAGGGGCTCTCGCAGAGACCGGCGATCATCGCCTCGCGGCCGGCCTCGATGCGCTTGGCGATGGCGATCTCGCCCTCGCGCGATAGCAGTTCCACCGAGCCCATTTCGCGCAGGTACATGCGCACGGGATCGTCGGTGCGGTCGGTCGGCTCGCGCGTCGTGGTGGTCTTGGCGACGGCGGTGCCGGTGGACTCGGCGACCTCGCCCTCTTCCTCGGAGGCACTGTCGTCGACGGCGGGGGCCTCCTCGGCCTCCTCGGAGTCGACGACGTTGATGCCCATGTCCGAGAGCATGGCGTAGATGTCTTCGATCTGGTCGGACGAGTTCTGGTCCGACGGCAGCACTTCGTTCAGTTCGTCATAGGTCACATAGCCGCGCTTCTTGGCGAGCTTGATCATCCGCTTGACGGCGGCATCGCTGAGGTCGAGAAGAGGACCGTCCGGACCTTCGTTGCCGGTATCCTGGACTTCGTCGTTTTCGGTGGCCTTGGTTGCCATAGTCATCTCCGCCGTCCGCCGGGCCGTTACGCCTCGCGTCACTATCCGCTCAACTCGCCACGGGGCCAAAAGGTCCCGTCAAGAGGCTCGCGCTACCAATACGGGCGAGGCCTTAAGCGCAACTTAACCCTGACGCTCTTGAAAACGCATGGCATCGCTGCGGCCATAGCCAAACAGGCGGGCCGTTGCCGACCCGCCGAAAATCCCCGGAAAGGTGTATTTAGCGGCGCAAACGGATTCCGCAAGGGTGATTCGAAAGAGAATCTTTGATTCGGCGATGATTCGTAGAATCAAAGGGTGATTCGGTGGCGGGGCGCAGGGATTGGCGCGCCCTTGCCGAAGCCCGATATACACCCCGTGCCTCTTTCTGCCTGATCCGCCTTTCTTGCGTCGCTATCTTTGCGCGCTGCATCCATGGGCGCGCTATATCAGCGTTGCACCCCTTCCGGCCTGAGGTCCTCGCCTTCGCAAGGATGACAACTTGATAGAAAGGGGAAACAGCTGGAGTGTGCGCCATACAGCTTGATGCCGCATGAGCGGCACGCGTCGCAAATGACAGCGCGATGAAAGAGCTCCCACCTAACCGATTGTCATCCCTATATATAATGCTGTCATCCTTGCGAAGGCGAGGACCTCGGGCAGGATAGAGCGATCGGCCCATATAGGTCGCCATAGTCAAAGGGCGCATCGCCCGAAATTCGCTGGGGTGCGGCAGATGGCGACGAGTTCGAGAACCGGAGCGGAGCGAACTTAAGGTTCGTGAGCACCGGAAGCGCAGAGCTCTAAGCCAAGGGCATCCGCCCGAAAAGTTGCAGACTTTTCGGGCCAAGCGGATGCCCAGGGATGCCCGCCCCAGTAGAATTTCGGTCACTTCCACAGGGCGGATTGCGATGAGCCGCCGCCGGTGGTCGCGTCGCGGATGGCCTTGGCTTCCTCGGCCAGTTCCTGTTCGCGGCGGAACAGCTCCTCGCGGCGGCGGTTGAGGTCGCGCGTCAGCTCGTAGATGTAGGCGGCGAAGCTCTCGTCGGTGTCGGCCGTCACCGTCTTCATGTCGCGTTCGATGTCGGCGGAGAGCGCCCGGAGACACAGCCGCTCGATGAGAAGGTCGAGGCAGGTCTCGACGAAGCTCTCCGGCGGGTGGAAGCGCAGGATCGGCAGCCGTTCGCGCAGCTTGTGGCCACGGCCGATGCTGACACCGTCCTCGCGTTTCATCTCGTCGCCGTGCACCTCGTTGAGCACGAAATAGAAGCGGGCATCGAGGCCTTCGTAGAAATCGCTGACGGAGTCGGCGTCGAAATCGACGGCGATGCGGTAGAGCGCCCGCTTGAAATCCTCCAGCGCCGCCACGTGGAAGTCCAGCCGGGCGAGCCGCTCCATGTTGGCCTCGTAGAGGTCGGGATATTCGACGGCGAGGCCGAGCAGCACCCGCTCGATGTTGGCAAGATCCGGCTCGTTCGGCTGCTTGAGTTCGGCCTCGACGGCAAGACCTTGCTTCTCGCGCCGTTCGCCCCCGCGAAACTCGCCCCTGCCCTCGCCGCGCCCTTCGCCCCTGTACTCTCCGCGCCCCTCGCCACGCCCCTTCCGGTCGTGGCTCCAGAACAGCTCGGACATGTTGACGCGCAGGGCGAGGCGGTAACGCCGCGCCACCCGGTCGTCCTTGATCTGGCGGACCAGCTCGTCGATGCGCGCCTCCAGCGCCGCCTTGCGCTCGGGCGTGTCGACGCGGGCGTCGGCCGCCTCGCGGTCCCACAGCACTTCCGAAAGCGGCCGGGCCTTGGCCACCTCGGCGAGGAAGGCGTCAGCGCCGCCGGCCCGCACGATGTCGTCGGGGTCCTGGCCGCCCGGCAGGAAGCAGAAGTTGAACGAGTAGCCGCTGCGGAGCGCCGGCAGGATGCGATCGATCGCCCGATGGGCAGCGGAGACGCCGGCCTTGTCGCCATCGAAGCAGATCACCGGCTCGGCGGCGAAGCGCCAGAGACGGGCGATATGATCCTCGGTGAAGGCGGTGCCCAGGGCGGCGGTGACGTTGCGGATGCCGGCCTGATAGACCGAGATGGCGTCCATGTAGCCTTCGGTGACGATGATCGTGCCGGACTTGTGCGCCGCCTCGCGCGCCCGGTGGACGTTGAACAGCATCGTCCCCTTGTGGAACAGCGGCGTCTCCGGCGAATTGAGGTATTTCGGCTGCCCCTCCGGGTCGAGCGTGCGGCCGCCGAAGGCGACGACGCGGCCACGCTCGTCGTGGATGGGGATCATCAGCCGGCCACGGAAGCGGTCGTAGGAGGCGCGTCCGTCCTCGGGCTTGATCAACAGGCCGGCGGCGATGCCGGTCTCCTCCTTGACGTCGTTCTGGATCAGGTGGCGCTTCAAGGCGTCGCGCTCATCGGGCGCGTAGCCGAAGCGGAACTCGATGGAGGTCTTCTCCAGAATGCCGCGCCTCAGCATGTAGTCGCGCGCCGGCTTGCCCTCCGGCGAGCGCAGCTTCTGCTCGAAGAACTTGGCGGCGATCTCGCAGGCGCCGGCAAGGTCGACGCGCACCGCCTCGCGCTCGCGGTCGCGCGGGTCGGCCTTGGGCAGCGGCACGCCGGCCTCCTCGGCCAGCCGCTCGACGGCCTCCGGGAAGGTCAGCCCTTCCGTCTCGGTCAGGAACTTGAAGTGATCGCCCGTCGCCCCGCAGCCGAAGCAATGGTAGATGCCGCGCCGGTCGTCGCAGTGGAAGGACGACGTCTTCTCTTTATGAAACGGGCAGCAGGCCCAGAAATCGCCGCGCGCCGGCTGGCTCTTGCGCTTGTCATAGGTGACGCGCCGCCCCACCACCTGGCTGATCGGCAGCCGGGCCCGGATCTGGTCGAGAAGAGACGGTTCAAAGCGCATGGCCGCCATATACGCATTGGCATGGGCCCATTGCAAAGGCTCGGCACAGCCTGTCACCGCTCATCACAGGGCGACGGGCTGTGCCGGCACGGGCGTCAGCGATAGCGACGAACCGTCTCCAAGGCGCCGACCGCGTGCAGCGAGGCAAGGGCCTCGCGATAGGCGGCGACGAAGCGGGCGTCGTCGGCGAGATCGCCGAACAGCTCGCGGTTCTCGATGAACGCCGTGGGGTTGGCGCGATTGCCCGAGGCGGTCGCCATCAGCTTGTCTTTCAGCCGGTCCACCACCTCGATGGGCTGCCCCTGCTCGTCGATGCCCTCGGCATAGCGAGCCCAGCTCGCCACCACCGCCGCCGAGCGGGAAACATCGCCGCCCGATCTGAGCTGGGCATGCACCACCGGCAACAGGAACTTCGGAATGCGGTCGGAACTCTCGGCGCAGAGGCGGGCCAGCGTGTCGCGCACCTCCGGATTGGAGAAGCGCTCGATCAGCGTCCGGCGATAGGCATCGAGATCGACGCCGGGGACGGGCAACAGCGTCGGCGTCGCCTCCAGCGTCATGTAGTTGAGCAGGAACTCGGCGAACAGCGGATCGCCGGCCGCCTCGTGCGCATAGCGGTAGCCGGCCAGATAGCCGAGATAGGCGAGCGCTTGATGGCTGGCGTTGAGCAGGCGCAGCTTCATCAGCTCGTAGGGCACCACATCGGCCACCATCTGCGCGCCGACCTTTTCATAGGCGGGCCGGCCAAGCGGGAAATGGTCCTCGATCACCCATTGGGCGAACGGCTCGCACACCACGGGCCAGGCGTCGTCGATGCCGAAACGTCCGGCCACTTCGGCGATGTCGTCGCCGGTGGTGACCGGCGTGATGCGATCGACCATGGCGTTGGGGAAGGCGACGCGGCTCTCCATGAAGGCGCCGAGTTCGGCATCCCTAGCGTAGGCAAAGGCGCAGAACATCTTCCTCGCCACGTCGCCGTTGCTCTGGATGTTGTCGCAGCTCATCACCGTGAAGGGCGCGATGCCCCGCGCCCTGCGGCGGCGCACCGCCTCGGCGACCAGACCGAACACCGTCTTCGGCACGGCGCCGGCGGCAAGATCGTGCGCCACGTCGGCATTGCCGAGATCGAATTCGCCGGTCACCTGATGGAAGTTGTAGCCGCCCTCGGTGATCGTCAGCGACACGATGCGGGTCGACGGCGCCGCCATCATCTCGAGAACGGCCTCGGGGTCGTCGGGCGCATAGAGAAAGTCGACGATGGAGCCGATGACGGCCGCTTCATAGTGGCCGCTCGCCGGCTTCACCATCAGCGTGTAGAGGCCATCCTGCGACGTGAGGGCGTCGCGCATGCGCCGGTCGGACGGCATGACGCCGACGCCGCAGATGCCCCAGTCGAGCGCCTCGCCGTCGTTCATCAGCCGATCGAGATACATGGCCTGATGGGCGCGGTGAAAGCCGCCGACGCCGAAGTGGACGATGCCGACCGTCACCTTGCTTCGGTCATAGGCGGGGCGGGCGACGTCGGCCGGCAGGGCGGCCAAATTGGCATTCGAGAGCTTGATCATGTCCAACCTATCCAGAACGGCGCCACGCGAGCGCCACGGCAGCCCCGGACGACGGGCGTCGGCTGCCGAGGGCGCGGCATCCCCTTTGCGGATAGCCTTCGCACGGGAGGGCCGCCGGCGCGACGCCGCACGCGTTGAAAAGGCATGGGATCAACACATTGTTCCACCGCCGGGCGCCTCACGCCCGCCCATTCCGCTCACGGCATCTTGCGAAGACGACGGCATCCTGAACAGATAATACCACTATCGGCGCGCGACGAATCCGAGGGGTTTGCGCGCAAGCATCGTTCGGGAGCCCCGATGTACACTGCATTCTACGAAGCCCATCGCGGATTTGCCATGCTCGGCTGCCTTGCCACCGTCGTCTGGGCGCTTCTCGCCCTCATTCCGACGCTGCGCGGGCAGGCCGCGCCACGCCTGTGGCGTCCCACCTACATCGCCGCCATGGCCACCACGGGCCTCTCCGGCGTCACCGGCCTCGTCGTCCTCTGGATGGGCAACTGGCTGACCTTCGTCTTCCCCTGGCTCGGCCTTGTCGCCGTGGCGCTGCACGGCGTCGCCGGCGTGCGCGGCCGCAAGGCGCTGGCCGCCGGCGCCAGCGGCAGGCTCGCCACCGCGCTGATCATCCAGATCGTCACGCTGATCGCCATCTATGGCCTGATGACCGTCAAACCCTTCTGAACCGCCAAGGATAGTGCAAATGACCACGACCCTGTTCGATACGCCGCTTGCCACGCTCGACGGCGTGCCCACCACGCTGAAGCCCTGGCTCGGCAAGGTGCTGCTTGTCGTCAACACCGCCTCCAAGTGCGGCCTGACGCCCCAGTACGAAGTGCTCGTCAACCTCTACCAGCGCTTCAAGGATCGCGGCTTCGAGGTGCTGGGCTTCCCGGCCAACGACTTCGCCGGGCAGGAGCCGGGCAGCAACGAGGAAATCGCCACCTTCTGCTCGACCACCTTCGGCGTCGACTTCCCGATGTTCGCCAAGATCGCCGTCACCGGCCCGGACAAGCACCCGCTCTACAAGACGCTGATCGCCGAGAAGCCCGAGGCGCGCACGCTGCCGGGCACCGACTTCCGCGCCGCGCTGCGCGGCCACGGCATCACGCCCACCGAGGCGCCGGAAGTGCTGTGGAACTTCGAGAAGTTCCTGATCGGCCGCGACGGCAAAGTCATCGACCGCTTCTCGCCCGACACCGCCCCCGACGCCGACATCATCGTCGCGGCGATCGAAAAGGCGCTCTGACATCGACCCCGGCGTTCCGCCTCGGCTCAGCGCCGGGGCGGGTCGCCAACCGCGAGAAAGCGCCGACCGGCACGTCCTCGATCGCGTTTCAGGTCTCCATGGCGGTGGATGCACGGCAAGGAACAGCCGCCCCACCTTGCCGGAGACGTCCATGCCGAACCCCATCCCCTACGCCGTCCTGCTCGCCGCCCTTGCCATGCCGGCCGCCCAAGCCGCCGACTCCATCGGCTTCCGGCAGACCGAACTGGCCGATGCCCACGGCGACCGTCCGCTCCACGTCAGCATCTGGTATCCGACCGGCGACACCGGCCCGGTCGCGGAGGTCGGCGCCAACCTCGCCTTCGTCGGCCTGCTCGCGATCACGGACGCCAAGCCGACCGGCGAAACGCACCCGCTCGTCGTCCTCTCCCACGGCTACGGCGGCAGCTGGCGGAACCTCAACTGGCTGGCCGGGGAACTGGTCCAGAACGGCTACGTCGTCGCCGCGCCCGATCATCCGGGAACCACCACCTTCGACCGGTCGCCGCGCCAGGCGGCCCGGCTCTGGCAGCGCCCGCGCGACCTTGGCCGCGTGATCGACGCGCTGACCGAAGCTCCCTCGCTGGCGGGCGCGATCGACGCCCGGCGCATCGCCGCCATCGGCCACTCCCTCGGCGGATGTACGGTGGCCGCCCTCGGCGGCGCGCGCTTTGACGCGGATCGCTTCGCAAGCGACTGCGTGAGCCAGCCGAACCCGCGAACCTGCGGCCTCGCCGCCGAGCTGGGGCTCGAACCGGGCGCGGAACCCATGCTGCAAGCGGACCTGCGCGATGCCCGGGTCGGCGCCATCGTGTCGCTTGACCTCGGGCTTGCCCGTGGCTTCACGCCCGACAGCCTTGCCGCCTATCCGGTGCCGGCGCTGGTCATCGGCGCGGGCGTCGATATCGGCGACCTGCCCGCCCGGCTCGAGTCCGGCTATCTCGCCGCCCACCTGCCGAAGGCGACCTCCACCTATGTCGAGATACCCGACGCCATGCATTTCAGCTTCATGCAGATCTGCAAGCCGGGGGCGGCCGACTTGATCGAGGCGGAGACACCGGGCGACGGCATCGTCTGCCGCGACGGCGGGGCGCGGAGCCGGCAGGCGCTTCACCGAGAGGTCGCCGACAGGGTCACCGCGTTTCTGGCGAAGGCGCTTCCACCGCGCTAGGCCCGTCGGCGGACGGCCGCGCGCCCGACCGGCGGTAGTCGCTCGGGGTCATGCCCGTTACGCGCAGGAACTCGCGATTGAAGTTCGACTTGGTCTGGAAACCGACGTCGAACAGGATGGCGGTCACCGGCAAGTCGGACGAGGCCAGCAGCCGCTTGGCCTCCTCGATGCGATACTCGTTGAGCACCTGCGACACGTTGCGGCCGAAGACGCGGTTGATCGCCGTAGAGATCTGGCGCGCCGGAATGCCGGCGCGGCGGGCCAGCCGATCGAGGCTGAGGTCGGGATCGCGGTAGAGGCGCTTCGTCCGCATCAGGGCGTCGACGGCGGCGACGATCTCGGCGTCATCGGACGTCCGGGTCTCCGGTTGCGGCGGGCCTGGAGCCGCGATCTCGGCGGCCCCGGCAGCCCCATCCGGAAGCGGCATCAGGACCTCCGGCGCCGCCACGCTCCTGCCGGCGATCACCACCGCGTAGGCGATCAGCGGCAGCGCCAACAGGTTGGTCAGGCCGACGATGGTCGCGGCGTGGGCGCCCTGATAGAGGCCGAAGTCGCCGGCCACCAGCACGTCGACCGCCCCGGACCCGACCAGCATCGCCCCGGCGACGAGGGTGGCCCTCTGCGCCCTCGGCGTGTCGGAGAGGCGCGCGGCCGGCAGCCCGTCGGCACCGGCCGATCCGATCCGCAGCAACGCAAAGCCATATCCGAAGAACACCGCCGCCAGCACCAGATCGATCGGCGGCTGCCACAGCGGCCAGCTTGCCGAGAGGGCGACGACGACGCCGACCGGAACGGCGTGCATCCAGCGCCGCCCGGCGCGTCCGCCCCCCGACAGCTCGGAGAAGCAAGCCCAGGCGATGGGCGGCAGCGTCGAGGCAACGATCGGCTGCAGGAAGCGCAAGACCCGCGCATCGAAGCTCCAGCGCAGCCCGACGATCACCGTCAGCGCGGCGCAGGCGCCGACGAACACCACGGCCGGACGCAGCGTCGGTTCGCGCTGGGCGACGAGCCGCGCCAGGAGCAGCACCAGCAGCAGCGAAACGACGAAGGGAAGAGGTATGGCCGGCATCACGGGCGCACTCGGTCCTGCGAACGGGGGCCGGCTTCAGGTCCGGCGTTGCAAGGGGTTCATAGCGCATCGCCCACGCGCTAGAAACATGGCCGCTCCCTTGGAAAGGCCAGGACGACGGGCCGTCCCTTCCCTGCTTGACACCCCGACACGATGCGCCCAGCGTAGTTTCCCTTAGAGGAGACCTGGGCATGCGCGTATCCGATTTTGCAAGGCGCGGTGCCGCGCCGGGTCTGCCGCTGCTTCTGGCGCTCGTCCTGGCCGGCTGCGGCGACCATTCCATCCTGCCGCCCGCGGCCGACATCGGCCCGGCGCCCCGGATCGTTCCGCCCGTCAACCGGACCATTCCCACCGTCAACATCGCGCCGGCCATCGGCTGGCCGGCCGGGGAGACGCCGATGCCGGCAGCCGGCCTCGCCGTCTCCGCCTTCGCCACCGGGCTCGATCACCCGCGCAACGTGCTGGTGCTGCCCAACGGCGACGTGCTGGTGGCCGAGACGGCCGCGCCGCCCAAGCCGGACGACAGCCCCGGCCTCGTCGGCTTCGTCATGCGGCGCGTCATGGCCCGCGCCGGTGCCGGCGGCCCCAGCGCCAACCGCATCACGCTTCTGCGCGACGCCGATGGCGACGGCGTCGCCGAGTATCGCAGCGCCTTCCTCGGCGGGCTGAACTCGCCCTATGGCATGGCTCTCGTCGGCGACACGCTCTACGTCGCCAACACCGACGCCATCATGCGCTATCCCTACAAACGCGGCGACACGGCCATTAGCAGCCCCGGCGCCCGGCTGACCGAGCTGCCCGGCGGCACCATCAACCACCACTGGACCAAGAACCTTGTCGCCAGCCCCGACGGCCGGTTCCTCTACGCCGGCATCGGCTCCAACAGCAACGTCGGCGAGAACGGCATGGACGTGGAGGCGGACCGGGCGCAGATCTGGCAGGTGGATGCGCGAACCGGCGCCCATCGCCCCTATGCCACCGGCCTCCGCAACCCCAACGGCCTCGCCTTCTCCGGCACCACGCTGTGGACCGCCGTCAACGAGCGCGACGAGATCGGCAGCGATCTCGTGCCCGACTACATGACCTCGGTGAAGGACGGCGGCTTCTACGGCTGGCCCTACAGCTACTTCGGAGAGCACGTCGACGTCCGCGTCAAGCCGCCCCGACCCGACCTCGTCGCCAGGGCCATCGTGCCCGACTACGCACTCGGCGCCCACACCGCCTCGCTCGGCCTTGCCATCACCGGCAACAGCGGCCTTCCCGCACCGTATAAGGCCGGCGCCTTCGTCGGCCAGCACGGCTCGTGGAACCGCAAGCCGCTCGCCGGCTACAAGGTGATCTTCGTGCCCTTCGCGGGCGGCAAGCCGGCAGGCCCACCGCGCGACGTTCTCACCGGCTTCGTCAATGCCGAGGGCGAGGCCAAGGGCCGGCCGGTTGGCGTGGCACCCGACGGGCGCGGCGGCCTGCTGGTCGCCGACGATGTCGGCAACGCCATCTGGCGCGTGACCGCCAAATGATCCGCATAATTTTCCCCTGGCACCGTGAAATCACTGGCGTTGCAGGAAGACAACGCCAGCACAAATTTCCTCATAAGTAACGGAAGGCCCGTTTACGCGTTGCCCCTCCCCAGGCTAGGACACATCGACGCCGCCCCGGCGCCGTTCCGAGTCGCCGTCCATGCCGCTTCCCGCCGATCTCACCCCCGCCACGCTGACGCTCTTGATCGTCACCACCTTCGTCGCCGGGCTGGCGCGCGGCTTTTCCGGCTTCGGCGCGGCGCTGATTTTCATGCCGGTGGCCAGCGCGCTGATCGGGCCGCGCCTTGCCGCGCCGGTCATTCTGATCATCGACGCCGTCACCACCCTCGGCCTGGTGCCCGACGCCTTCCGCCGTGCCGACCGGCGCGAGGTGGCGGTGATGTCGCTCGGGGCGCTGGTCGGCGTGCCCACCGGCGTCTACCTCCTCACCCACCTCGATCCGCTGACCATCCGCTGGGCGATCATCGGCATCTGCGCCGCGCTTCTGGCGCTGCTGCTGTCGGGCTGGCGCTACCACGGCCGGCCCAAGCCGCCGCTCACCGTCGGCGTCGGCGCGCTGTCGGGCCTGTTCTCGGGCGCGAGCCAGGTGGGCGGGCCGCCGGTGATCGCCTACTGGCTGGGCGGCGCCATTCCAGCCAACATCGTGCGCGCCAATATCGTGCTCTATTTCGAGGTGTCGACGGCGCTGACGCTGCTCAACTACCTCTGGGGCGGCCTGTTCGTGTCGGCGCTGGTGCCGCTCTGCCTGATGACGGCGCCGGCCTACGGCATCGGCCTCTGGGGCGGGTCGCGCCTGTTCGGCGTCGCCTCCGAGGCCACCTTCCGCCGCATCTGCCTCTGCCTGATCGCGCTCGCCGTGGTCATCGGCCTGCCGCTGCTCGACGGCATGCTGCGCTGACGCCTCTTGACATGAGACCATATGGTCTCATATTGTCAGGCCATGGATGAGCTGTTCAGGGCACTCTCCGACCCCACGCGCCGCGCCTTGCTCGACGCCCTCAACGTCGAGGACGGGCAAAGCCTGAGTTCACTCGAATCGAAGTTCTGCATGTCGCGGTTCGGGGTGGCCAAACACCTCAAGCTGCTTGAAGACGCCGGCCTCGTCGTCGTTCGCAAGGTGGGGCGCGAGAAGCTCCACTTCCTCAACGCTGCGCCCGTTCGCGAGATGTATGCGCGATGGATGCAGAAATACATCGCCGAGCAGGCGACCTTCGGCCTTCGGGACTACACCGAGGGCAAGATGATGAGCGTCGTCTACGAAAGCTACATCCGCGCGTCGCCTCAGGCCCTTTGGCAAGCCCTGACCGACCCGGAGATGAGAGAGAAATATCAGTTCGGCCTCAAGGTGGTTTCGGACTATCGCCCCGGCTCCGAATACACCGCGACCGGACAGGGGCGGCTCGTCGTCTCGGGCACGATCGTGGAGGCCGATCCGCCCTGGCGCCTCGTTACGACCTACTCCGCCCACTGGAGCGAGGAGGTCGAGAAATACGGCCCTTCTCGCGTCGTCATCGACATCGAGAAGATCGAAGACACGTGCCGTCTGGTGTTGACGCACGACGACCTTCCGCGCGGAGCCAGCCCACAGCTCTACGGCGGATGGCCGATGGTTCTCTCCGGCCTCAAGACCCTGCTTGAGACCGGCGACATCCTGACGACGCCCGGCTCGCTGAGATGGCTGGACGCCGACGATACCCCCTGACCGCTGCGAACCCTCAAACTCCCCGAACGCTTGCAACCCCATCTTTTTCAAGATTGGAGACGACCTTGCAGTATCTTCTCATCATCAGCCACGACGCCGACTTCCAGCCGACCGAAAGCCTCGTCGGCGACATCCTCGCCTGGATCGAGGACACCACGGCGCGGGGCAAGCGCATTTCCGGCAAGCCCTTGCAGCCGGCCGACACGGCGCAGACCGTCAGGATCCGCGACGGCAAGGTTGAGATCGTCGACGGCCCGTTCTCCGATGCGGCCGAGCAGATGTGTGCCTTCGAGCTGGTGGACTGCCGCGACCAGGACGAAGCGCTGGAGCTGGCGCGCCGGCACCCGATGGCCAAGGCGGCGACCATCGAGGTCCGGCCGGTCTGGATGGAGCGGGCGACGGCGTAACATACGGCCCATTCCCGCCGCCCCGATGGCTGGATGGCGCCGCATTTGACCGCTATCCGTTCGCCGGGGCAGCAAGGGAGAGCTACATGCGCGGAAAGAAAATCCTGGCTGGCGTCGTCCTCGTCGCCGGCGCCGTCTATCTCTTGAACGCCTCCTGGCTGGCCGAGCCGGCATCGCCCGGCACGCCGCGCATCCTCGCCCATCGCGGCGTCCACCAGACCTATTCGCGCGTCGGTCTCGACGCCGAGACCTGCACGGCGGCCCGCATCGACCCGCCCAGCCATCCGTTCATGGAGAACACCATCCCCTCAATGCGCGCCGCCTTCGCCGCCGGCGCCGATGTGGTGGAGCTCGACATCCACCTGACGCCCGACAAGGTGTTCGCCGTCCTGCACGACTGGACGATCGACTGCCGCACCGAGGGCCATGGCGTCACCGAGGAAACGCCGTGGACGACGCTCAAGACGCTGGACGTCGGCTATGGCTACACCGCCGACGGCGGCAAGACCTTTCCGCTGCGCGGCAAGGGCGTCGGCCTGATGCCCCGCCTCGAAGACGTCTACGCCGCCTTCCCGGAAGGCTCTTTCCTCGTCAACTTCAAGAGCCGGCGCGTCGAGGAGGGCGAGGCGCTGGCCGCCATGCTCAACGCCGACCCGACGGCGCGCGCCGCCACCTTCGGCGTCTATGGCGGCTCCGAGCCGACGCAGGCGGCGCTCAAGGGGGTGCCCGGCCTCAAGGGCTTCGACCGGACGATGATCAAGGGCTGCCTCCTGCCCTATGAGGCCTACGGCTGGACCGGCATCGTGCCGAGTGGCTGCCGCAACACCATCGTCGCCCTGCCGGTCGACTACGCACCCTACGCCTGGGGCTGGCCGCACCGCTTCCTGAAGCGCATGCGCGACGCCGGCAGCACGGTGATCCTGGTCGGCCCCTATGCCGGCGATTTCTCCACCGGCATCGACACAGAGGAGCTGGCCGCCAAGGTCCCCAAGGGCTTCGACGGCTACGTCTGGACCAACAAGGTCGAGACCATCGGGCCGCTCCTGAAGGGCGGCTGAGCGCTTCGACGCCGGGGACTGAGGATCGCGGCGAACCTAACCTGGCAGGCCATCCAGCTTCGGGATGGTCTCCAGGTTGTCGTCCCACTCCGCCGCGCTTGAACAGCAGATATGGGCATTGGGGCGGATGTCGATGGCGCTGTCCAGGCTGCCGGCAGGCACCACCAACAAAGCCCCATTCGCCTGAACGCTCGGAACGGCGGCCCCGCAGGTCACGCAAAAGCTCTTTTGGTGGCGGGTCTCCGGAACCCGGTAGGTCCGGACGCTGTCATGACCGGAAACCCAGTTCAGCTTCGCCGACGACGAAAACAGGTTGGCCGCATGCGCGGACCCCGTGTCCTTCCGGCAGCGCTGGCAATGGCAAAGAAAGAAGGCCTCGAACTCACCCGAGACCTGAAACTGGACGGCGCCGCACTGACAGGAGCCGGAGGTGGTTGAGGGCATCGCGATAGACTCCTGTTCGTCCGACGCGGAATCGCAGCGGCCCCACAGTCTGCCAGCTTGTCGGCCGGAAAACGAGATATCCCAACCAGAGGCCGGGATCACCTTTCGGAGCAGCTCATCCCCGGGACAATCCCCAGCGCGGCGGCGCGGGCGGCGAAGTCGTCGCGCAGGTCCGACACGCGGATCTCGGAGAAGCGCCGGAGCAGCAGCGCCCGCGCCTCGTCCAGCGTCTGGCGCAGCGCCGTGTTGACGGCCTGCTCGACGAGGCATTGCGGCTGGTCGTCGGCAAGGCCCAGCGCGAAGACCTCCGGCGCCCCCACCGCGTCGTAGACGTCGCGCAATGTCATCTCGGAGAGCGGCTTGCCCAACACCCAGCCGCCGCCATGGCCGCGCTCGGACACGACATAGCCGCCCTCGCGCAGCCCGGCCAGCGTCCGCCGCACCAGGGCCGGGTTGGTGCCGAGCATGCCGGCGATCTCATCCGAGGTCATCGGACGCTGCTGCTCCTCCATGTGAAGCAGCACGTGCAGCATGCGCGACAGGCGGCCGTCGTGTCTCATCGTCGTCTCCTTGAACAGGGCGCACCCTATCACGAAACAACAGAAGTTACATGAGTGGTTGACGCTCCCTATTTCGTAACTTATGAAGTTTCGAATTATCCCCTCACGGAGGTCGCCATGTCCGCCCCGCCGTCCGACTCCAGCCATCCGCGTCTGGCGCTCGTCGTCGTGCTGTTCGCCGCCGCCACGACCATCATGGACATCTCGCTGCTCATCATCTCGCTGCCGGCCATCGGCCGCGACCTCGCCCCCGACACGGCGACGCTGGCGCTGGTGCCGCTGGCCTTCTCGCTGGCCTTCGCCCTGGGGCTGCTGCCGTTCGGCCGGCTCGGCGATCTCAAGGGGCGTCGGCAGGTGCTGCTGGCCGGCGCCGCCGTCTGGGTCGTCGCCAGCCTGTCGATGGCCTTGGCGACGTCCATCGTCGTCCTGCTTGCGAGCCGCCTTCTGGCCGGCTTCGCCGCCGCCGCCCTCTTGCCGCAGGCCATGGCGCTGGCGGCCCGGCTCGGCCCGTCCGAGGGGCGGATGAGCGGCATCGGCCTGTTCATCGCCACCACCGCCTGCGGTTCCATCCTCAGCCCGGTTCTCGGCGGCGCCGTGCTGACGCTCGACCCCGGCGGCTTCGGCTGGCGGCTGATCTTTCTCTACGAGGGCTTGGCCGGCCTGCTGATCGTCGCGGGCGGCCTCATCACCCTGCCCGACACCGGCAGGAACCGCGCCGGCTTCGACGGCCCAGGCGTGCTGCTGTTCTCGCTCGCCATCCTCCTGGTGGTGGTGCCGCTCGCCATCGGCCGCCTCGCCGGCTGGCCGGTCTGGATCGCCCTTCCCATCGCCGCCGCCCTGCCGGTCGCCCTCCTGCTCCGCCGCCATCTCGGCCGCGCCGCCGCCCTCGGCAAGCCGCAGATCCTGCCGGCCTCGCTGGTCAAGCAGCCGCTGGTGGTCGGCGCCGTGGCGCTGACCGCCGTCGTCTTCACCACCAGCCCCGGCATCTTCGCGGCCATGTCCACTGCCCTGCAAGCCGGCGTCGGCCTGACGCCCGACCGCACAGGCCTCGTCCTCGCCGCCTTCCCGGCCGGCGTGCTCACCGCCTCGCTGGTCGTCGGCCGCATGCGGCGTCAGCCGATCGACCGCCAGCTCGCTCTCGGCGCCCTGCTGTTCGCCCTGGGCATGCTGGCGATCCGCGCCCTGTTCGGCGCCGTCGAACCGACGCCCGCCCCCTTCGCGGCGGCGCACTACCTCAGTGGTCTCGGCATGGGCACGCTGGTCAACGCGCTGTTCCGGGCGGTGATGGCCGCCTCTCCCCCGGCCGATCACGGCGCGGCGGCCGGCGTGCAGCAGGCTTTCCAGCAGGTGGGCGCCGCCCTCGGCTTCGCCATGGTCGACCTCGTCTTCCAGAGCGCCCGCCTCGCCGCCCTCTCGGACGGTGCCGGCGCGGCCGAGGCCTTCAGGGCGGCCGGGCGCGAGGCCAGCCTCTACCCGGTCGCCGTCTTCGCCGTGATGATCGTCGGCGTCCTCTTCCACCGTCTCGCCCGAAAACCGGTGGCTACCGGCGGCGAATGACGGCCGTCGTCATTGACGCCACCGGCCGGCTCGCCTATGTAGCCTCAGATCTGCCGGGCGGCCCGCCGTGCCGGCCTTTCGGTGCGCCTTAGCATCGATCCGCGATGCCTTTTCAGCCCAAAGGAGCGTCCGCCATGACCATCGCCGCCTGGCAGGAACCCACGCCCACCGCCGTTCTGGTGCTCGCCGACGGCACCGTCATCGAGGGCTTCGGCATCGGCGCGCGAGGCGAGGCGGTGGCCGAGGTCTGCTTCAACACGGCAATGACCGGTTACGAGGAGATCCTCACCGATCCCTCCTACGCCGGCCAGATCGTCACCTTCACCTTCCCGCACATCGGCAATGTCGGCGTCAACGACGAGGACATCGAGACCGTCAACATGGCCGCCGAGAGCGGCGTGCGCGGCGTGGTGCTGAGGGACGAGGTCACCGACCCCTCCAACTACCGCTCGCTCAAGGGCTTCGATACCTGGCTGACGGCGCGCGGCATCGTCGGCATCACCGGCGTCGACACGCGCGCGCTCACCGCGCTGATCCGCGAGAAGGGCATGCCCAACGCCGTCATCGCCCACGCGCCCGACGGCAAGTTCGACCTCGAGGCGCTGAAGGCCAAGGCCAAGGCGTGGTCGGGTCTCGAAGGGCTCGACCTCGCCATCGAGGTCACCAACCCGCAGAGCTACGACTGGACCGAGGCGAGCTGGGCCTGGAACAAGGGCTACGGCCAGCAGATCGACAAGAAGTACAAGGTCGTCGCCCTCGACTTCGGCATCAAGCGCAACATCCTGCGCCTTCTGGTCGACGAGGGCTGCGAGGTGGTGGTGCTGCCGGCCACCGCCACGGCTGAGGACGTGTTCGCCCACCAGCCGGACGGCGTGTTCCTGTCGAATGGCCCCGGCGACCCGGCCGCCACCGGCGACTATGCCGTTCCCACCATCAAGGCGGTGATCGAGTCGGGCGTGCCCACCTTCGGCATCTGTCTCGGCCACCAGATGATGGGCCTCGCCCTCGGCGCCAAAACCAAGAAGATGCACCAGGGCCACCACGGCGCCAACCATCCGGTGAAGGACTACACCACCGGCAAGGTCGAGATCACCTCGATGAACCACGGCTTCGCCGTCGACCCCGACAGCCTGCCGGACAACGTCGAGCAGACGCACGTGTCGCTGTTCGACGGCTCCAACTGCGGCCTGCGCGTGAAAGACAAGCCGGCCTTCTCGGTGCAATACCACCCCGAGGCGTCACCCGGCCCGCAGGACAGCCACTATCTCTTCAAGCGCTTCGTCAACCTGATCCGCGAGAAGAAGGGCGAGGCACCGGTGCCCGAGCGGGCCTGAGCCGAGCGATAGACGAACGACGAGCCGGCCCGAAGGGGCCGGTTTTCTTTTTTAGCCTGACTGCGGACGCCCTCACGCCACCTTGAGCGTCGGGATGGCCGAAACATCGACCTCATGTTCGGCCTTCCAGGCATCGTGGGCAGCCTGCATGCGCAGCCAGACGCCGGCGCCATCGCCGAACAGCTTGCCCAGACGAGCGGCCATCTGCGGCGAAACGGGCTTGCGCTCACCAATGATGTCGTAGAGCTGCTGCCGGGAAATCCCGAGCAGGGAGGCAATCTCCACCTTGGACTTGCCGGTCGCGGGGATGATTTCATCCAACAGCGCACCCGGATGGTTCGGACACCGATCGGCGCCCCGCTTGGCGATATACTCGGTCATGTCGAACCTCTCAGTGATACTGCTCGAAATCGACGCGGACAGCTGTTGAAATGAACAACAGCCTAGATCACGAGGTCGTCGGCGTAAATCGACAGTGCCCATTGCGGCAAGTCGGGAGCGACTTGGCTCAGGCGTCCGTCTGCAAAAGCGAGGACCTGTCGCGGCGGCTCGTTGAGCCTTGAGTTGTCATAGACCAAGCCACGATCGGCGCGCAGCACGGCCTGACGGATCAGGGGGCCTCCACGATCGAACCGGGCGCGGACCTTGTCCTCGGGCACGTCATGACCGCCTTCGGAGACACGTTCCCGAATGCGAGCAACCGAAAGGTCGGGACTGTCGATGCCGACGTGCATGACGATGACGATGTATCCCCGCTGCCGGGCAACCTCGATGACATCAAGTTTCGAGGGATGGGAGAAGACCGTCTCGGTCGCGAAGCTCCTGCCCTCGGCCAGCATCTCCAGCCGACGAGCCGCCGCGATCTCGGCTGCCTTGTAGGACGCCTCGACAGAAACGTCCTTGAGCTCATCGCGCTGGATGACGTCGGCATTGATGAAAGGCCCGGCAAAACGCGGCGCGACACGCGTCTCGTAGAGCGTGGACTTGCCGGCGCCGTTGGGTCCGGCAAGCAGAACGAGGCTCGGCCTCATTCGACCGCGTCACCTTTCTGGTAGACGAGATTGCCGCCCGCATCGAGACCGACGCCTTTGCCCAGCATCTTGCGCTTTTCGAAAAACGCAGCCTCGGCCGTCGATGGCTCCGCCATCTTGGCGGTGAACTCGTCGAGCCAGGCGGCCTCTTCTTCTTCGCCCAGCTCCGTCGTATCGAGCCCGGCTTCGAGCGCGGCGGTAATCCGCGCATAGTTGAAGTTGCCGGAGCGTTCGATGGCTCGGCCTATCTTGATCCAGTGTGTCAGCTGGCCGGCAACGGAGCGGCTGTGAAGATCGGCCTCGCGCCGGACAAGGGCCATGATGTCGTCAGCAAGCTTCACGGACTGGGCCATTACCGCCTCCCATGGTCGAAAGGTAGCAAAATGCCACCCACTCTTCAAGATGCTTGCCGCACTCTTCGATCCATTCCGATCACCACCAGCGCCACCCCCATCAGAACCGCCGACAATAGGAAGGGCGCGCCGGCAAAGTGCACCGGCGCGGCGTCGGAGGTGAAGTAGCCGAACAGCTCGGTCATCGGGATCGGCGCCAGTGCCATGGTGATGCCCTTTACCGCGCCGATCGCCCCTTGCAATTCGCCTTGTCGGTCGGCGGAAACGCGACGGCTCATCACCGCTGTGAGCGACGGCCCGACGAGGCCGATGAAGGCGAAGCCGGCGATGAACGGCGTGATCGTCGCGCCCGAGGTCGCAAAGGCGAAGCCCAGGAAGCCGACGCCGGCCACCGCCAGCCCGACCATCGCCGCGCCCTGTTCGCCGAAGCGTTTCACCGATGGCCCCACGACGAAGCCGGTCACCGCCGTCATCACCACGCCGACCAGCGTCAGCGACAGGCCGATCTCCCGTTCGCCCCAGCCGAAGCGCTCCTTCAGCGAGAAGGTCCAGACGGCGGGCAGCGAGTCGTGCGCCACCTGCATCAGCACCAGCACCAAGATCGGCAGGCCGATGCCGGCAACGCCGGCAATGAACCGCAGCGCGCCGAAGGGATTGGACCGCTTGATGTCCAATGGGCGCCGCCTTTCCACCGGCAGGCTCTCCTTCAGGAAAGCCCAGCCGACGCAGGCGTTGACGAGGGCGAGCAGCGCGGCGGCCAGGAAGGGCGCGCGCGGCGACAACTCGCCGACGAGACCGCCCAGCGCCGGCCCCAGCATGAAACCGGCGCCGAAGGCCATGCCGACGCGGCCGAACCGGCCGGCGCGCTCGTCGGGCGCCGTGGTGTCGGCGACATAGGCGCCGATCACCGGGCCGGTGCTGCCGGAGATGCCCGACAAGAGGCGGCCGAGATAGAGCCAGGCGAGCGACGGCGCCAGGGCGCAGATCAGGTTGTCGAGCGCGAAGCTGGCAATGGCGAGGATGAGAAGCGGCCGCCGCCCGAAGCGGTCGGACAGGCCACCGATCAACGGCGAGACCAGGAACAGCATCGCCGCGTAGGCGAAGGTCAGCCGGCCGCCCTCGACGGCCGCCGCGCCCATGCCGTCACCGGTGAGCGAGGCGATCAGCGCCGGCAGCACCGGCAGCACCATGCCGAAGCCTGCCGCGTCGAGAAAGGCGGTGGCCAGCACGAACGGAAAGCCGCCCCTCCGACCGGCAAGCGTCGCGTCAGCCACGGCCGCCCTCCCCCTCGCCGCGTTCGGTCAGCTTGTGGCTGGCGCCGGCGTCGAGATCGAGGCCGTAGATGGCCTTCAGTTGGGCGATCACCTCCAGCGTCGCCGGCGAGAACGGCGTCTTGCCTTCGAAGGCATGCAGCACGATGCCCTCGACGAGGTCGCCCAGCGTGATGTCGCCATGCTCGGCCAGCGCCTTCAGCACCTTCAGAATGCGCTTCTCGATGCGGATTCCCGTCTGCACCCGCTCCACCACCATGCCGGCCATCGCCACCTCCATTTGGTACACATGTACTCATGTACTAAATGGAGGTGGCGGCGTCAAACGCAAGCGAGGGGGACCATCAATCCCCCTCGCCAATGCAGTCGGCGTCGATCCGTCGGCCTCAGGCCGTCTTTTCGGTATTGGTCCGGAAGCGATCGAGGGCGACGGCGCCGATGATGATCAGACCCTTGACGATCGACTGCCAGACGTCCGGCACGCCGGTCAGGATCAGGCCGTTCGACAGGACGGCGATCATCAGCGCGCCGACGACGGTCCCCCAGACGGACCCGATGCCGCCAAGAAACGATGTGCCGCCGAGGATGACCGCCGCGATGGCGTCGAGCTCGTAGGCCTGACCGAGCTGAAGGCCGTTGGCGGCATAGAGGCGGGCCGACGCCATGACGCCGCCGAGGCCGGCCGTCAAGCCGGACAGCGCATAGACGAAGATCAGCACGCGCTTGACCTTGATGCCGGTGAGCCGGGCGGCGTCCGGATTGCCGCCAATGGCGTAGATGTAGAGGCCGAGCACCGTCTTGGTCAGGACGAACCAGGAGAGCACCACGACGCCGAGGGCGATCACCGTCAGCCAGGGAATGCCGAACAGGTCCCCCTCGCCGATGACGGCATAACCGAGACTGGAGTTGAACACCGTGGTGTCGTTGCCGAGCAGGCGGGCGCTGCCGCGAATGGCCGTCAGCGCGCCGAGGGTGACGATGAACGGCGGCAGCGGCACCAGGGCGATCAGGCTGCCGTTGAGGGTGCCGAAGATCAGGCCGACCAAGAGCGCGATCGGTATCGCCATGATGGCCCAGGTCGGGTCGAGCGACATGATCAGCGCCGCCATGGCCGCCGCCGCCAGTATCGAGCCGATCGACAGGTCGATGCCACCGGTCAGGATGACGAAGGTCATGCCGCTGGCCAGCACCAGGTTGATCGACGCCTGCTGAACGATGATGATCATGTTCTGCACGGTGGCGAACTTGCCGGTGGCGAGCGAGAAGGCGATGCACAGCACCAGGAGCACCGGCAGCATGCCGAGCGCCCGGATGAGCGACTTCGTCGCCTCGGCCCGGCCGACGCTCAAGGCCAGATCGTCGACCTGCGACGCATTCGTGGGTGTACCGGACATCAAACCTCTCCCCCCGTCTTGTCGTTGTTTGCGGTGGCAATGGCCATGACCCGCTCCTGAGTGATGTCGGCACCGGCGAGAACGCCGGCGATCCGGCCATCGCGCATGACGAACACCCGATCGGCGATGCCGATCACTTCCGGCAGCTCGCTGGAGATGATCAGGATGGCGGCCCCGGACTCGGCCAGCTTGTCGATCAGCTTGTAGATGTCCGACTTGGCGCCGATGTCGACGCCGCGGGTCGGCTCGTCCAGGATCAGGAGCTTGGGCGCCGTCGCCAGCAGCCGGGCGAACAGCACTTTCTGCTGGTTTCCGCCCGACAGCGACCGGACGGTCGACTGGGCCGACTTGGCCCGGATCGACAGGCTTCGCAGGGCTTCCGCGCCGCGCCGGGCGGCAAGGGCCAGCCGCCGGATGCCAAGGGGATGGGCGTCCTGGGCGGCGACCGCCAGATTGACGTTGTCCTCGATCGACATGTCGAAGAACAGGCCGAGCCCCTTGCGGTCTTCCGACAGGTAGACGATGCCGGCGGCGATCGCCTCGGACGGATGGCGCGCGACAAGCGGCTTTCCCTCCAGCAGGATGCGCCCCTTCCGCGCCGGCTCGGCGCCGAAGATCATCCGCGCCAGCTCGGTACGGCCGGCCCCGACCAGACCGGCGAGGCCGACCACTTCGCCGGCCCGCACGTCGAAGCTGGCCGGGCCGATGCGGCAGCCGTCGGCCAGTCCCTCGACCTCCAGCACCGAGCCCCCGAAGCTGCGCCCCTCGCGCTTGTCCTTCTTGTAGAAATCCGACAGGTCGCGGCCGACCATCATCTGAATGAGCCGCGCCTCGCTGAGCTCCTCGCGCTTGAGCGTGCCGACATAGCCGCCGTCGCGCAGCACCGAGCAGCGGTCGGCCAGCTCGTAGACCTCGGCCATCCGGTGCGAGATGTAGATGATGGCGAGGCCGTCGGCGCGCAGCGTGCGAATGAGGTCGAACAGCTTGTCGGTCTCGCGCGACGACAGCGAGGCGGTCGGCTCGTCCATCACCAGGATGCGGGCATCGACCGACAGCGCCCGGGCGATCTCCACCATCTGCTGTTGCGCCAGCGACAGGCGCGACACCCGCGTCTCCGGCCGGAAGTCGGCGCCGAGCCGCTTCAGGATGTCGGCGCATTGCCGGCGCATGGTCGCCTTGTCGAGAATGCCGGCCCGCGCCGCCTCGCGGCCGAGGCAGACGTTCTGCTGGACCGAAAGATTGGGGGCGAGCGACAGCTCCTGATAGATGACCGCGACGCCGAGCCGCAGGGCATCGAGCGGCGAGACGATGGCCACCTCGCGGCCGTCGACCAGCATCCGGCCGCCGGGATCGGCGTGATAGGCGCCGGACAGGATCTTCATCAGCGTCGACTTGCCGGCGCCATTCTCGCCCATCAGCGCATGGATCTCGCCGGGCCAGACCGTCAGGTCGACGCCCCGGAGCGCCCGTACGGCGCCAAAGGTCTTGCTGATGCCGCGCATTTCAAGGATGGGGGCGGCCTCGCTCATCATGGCTCTCCGATGCTTGTCAGCCGGCCCACGAGGTCCGGCACCAGCGGCGCGTAGACGGCGGCCAATGCGGGATCGACGTCGATCCGGGTGCTGCCGATCGCTTCGAGACGAACGGCTTCGGCAGGGCTGGCGAACAGGCCGACGGCCAATCCGCCCACCAGCGCCGCGCCGATGCCGGCCGCCTCCTCGACGTCCGGCATGACCAGCGGCCGATCGATGAGCGCCGCCTTGACGGCGTCGACGAAGGCATTGCGGGCGCCGCCACCGGCCAGGATCAGCTCGTCCGGCCGCTCTCCGGTGATGGCGGCGAAGCGGTCGAGGTTGAGCAGCAGCCAGGAGGACAGGCCCTCGACGGCGGCGCGCAGCACCGTTCCGGCCGACGCCTCCTCGCCGAGACCGACGATCTCGGCCCGCCGTCCGCGCTGGTTCCAGGGCGCGCCGGTGCCTCTGAGATAGGGCAGCACGCGCACGCCGCCGGTGCCGGCCGGCGCCTGTTCGGCCGCCTGCCACAGCCGGTCGATGGCCGGGCGCCCGCCGTCCGGGCCGGCCAGCAGCCGTTCGAGCCAGTCGAGCAGCGCGCCCGAGGCCGGAATATGCCCGGACAGGATGAAGCGGCCGGGGATGACGTAGGGGTAGCAATCGTAGAGCCCGCCGCCGACCTCGTCGTAGCCGAGGGGCCGGTCGACCACCGTCTTCAGCGCTTCCGACGTGCCGGTGGAATCGATCACCGGTCCGGGCTCGGTCATCCGGCAGGCCAGTCCGGCGCAGGGGTGGTCGTGGCCGGCGTTGACCACCGGCGTGCCCGCCGCGAGGCCGGTCAGCGCGGCGATGGCGGCGGTCAGCGCCCCGCGCCCTTCGCCCTGCGGCCGCAGATCGGGCAGAGCCGCCGCGTCGAGACCGGTCGTGCGCACGAGGTCGGCATCCCAGGCGCCGGTTCGCCGGTCGGCAAGACCGCTGCGGGCGGCCAGCGACGGGTTGGCCGCGAGAGTGCCGGTAAGGCACCAGACGGCGTAGTCGGCCACCATGGCCCAGCGCCGGGCCCGGCCGAACCAGCCGGCCCCGGTCCGCCGTGCGTGGCCCAGGCGATGCACCGTGTAGATGTCGTCGTCGACCATGCCGGTCCGGTCGAACCAGTCGCGTGGCGTAAGGCCCCACTCGGCCCGGAGATTGGCGGTCCGCCGGTCGAACCAGGTCGGACAGGGCGTGACGCGCCGCCCCGCCTCGTCGAGACCGACGAAGCTTTCTCCGATGCTGCAAATGCCGATCGCCGCAATGTCGGCCGGGCCGTGGCCGGCCACGGCTAGCCGTTCGACCGTCTCGCCCAGCAGGGCGACGAGATCGCCCTCCAGCTGGCCGAGATCGAATTCCGCCGCGCCCGGCCCGGGGTGATCGATCCGCATGCCGCGGCGGACGACGTTGAGGGGCGCGCCGTCGGGCCGGATGGCGACGACCTTCAGATTGGTGGTGCCGATGTCAACACCGATCAGAACCGGGCCGGAGGCAGATGTCATGACGTCTTTCCGTTGTACCAGTCGAGGAAGGCATCAGACTGCCCGGCCGAGCCGAGATCGTCCATCTTGCCTTCGATCACTGTCTGGGCCGCCTTCTGCGCCGGCACCAGCGCGTTGATGATGTCGATGCCGTCGGCGTTGGCGTTGAGCACCGCCTTGAGCGCCCGGTTGAAGGCGGTGACGATGTCGGTGAACATGATCACCATGGCCACGCCGGCCCGGGTTGCCGCCTTCATCTGCTCGGGCGGGGTGCCCGAGCCGCCGTGCATGCAGATCGGCACGCCGGTGGCCTTGCGCAGTTCGGCGATGCGCTCGATGGCGAGGTTGGGCTTGGCCTTGGCGCCGCCGCCGTGGGCGACGCCGTGCACGTTGCCGATGGCCGGCGCCAGGATGGTGGCGCCGCTCTCGCGGACGAGGCGAACGGAGTCGGCGACGTTGGCGAGATCGTCGGCGGTCTGCACGGCGCCGTGTTCCATGTGGCCGATCGCCGCCTCGACCATCACGCCGAGCGGCTCGGCGGCGGCCACCACCTCGCGCACCGCGCGGATGTTGTCGTCGAGCGACATCTCCGCGCCATCGAGCATCACCGCCGTGCAGCCGGCGCGGATCGCGTCGACGGTATCGCCCAGCGTCTCGCCGTGGTCGAGGCTGAGCCCGACCGGCACCGTCGCCTCGGCGGCGAGATGGCGGGCGACGATGCCCAGCGTATCGAAACGAGTGGCGCCCCTGACGGTCGGGTGGATGCGGATGACCACCGGCGAACGCTTGGCCTCGGCGGCGGCAATGGTGGCCTGCATCACTTCGATGTTCATCGAGAGGAAGGCGCCAACCGCGTAGTGATGGTCAGAGGCGTGTTTGAGAAGTTTCGATACCGGGACGATCGGCATGGCGCGTTCCTTGTGTGGGAGATTTGAAGGCTGAAAGGGGGGAAGCGGCCACTCGCGGAAGGTTCGTGCCCGGGGGAAGAAGGCCGGCTGCGTGAGGAGATACGTCAGTCGGCATGTCGCACGAACCGCTGGGAGGGTGCGGAATCCGCGAGCGGCCGGGGGATCGCCCCGGCGCGAGGGCCGGGGCGATCGGGTGCTGGCTCTTGTTGTCGCTTGCGGTCAGGCCCTTATTGGGCGTTCCAACCCTTGTAGCTGCCGACGTTCTCGCGGGTGATGAGCGACGGGGCGACGAGGATCGAAGGCTCGGCGAGCGTTTCGCCGTTGAGGAGCTTCACGCCGGCATCGACGGCGGCGTTCGCCAGTTCCGACGGCAGCTGGGCGGACGACGCCTCGATCTGCGTCTTTTCCTTGAGGGCGGCCTCGATGTCGGGGGAGCCGTCCACCGTGGTGATGACGATACCGGTCCGCTTCAGCTGCTTGGCGGCGAGATCGGCGCCGATGGCCGACGGGTCGTTGATGGTGAAGATGGCGTCGACCTGGTCGTGCGCGGTCAGGAGCGCGGTGGTGACGTTGAGGCCGCCTTCGCGCGTGCCGATGCCATTCTGGTTGTCGGACAGGATCTTGATGTCCGGATGAGCGGCCATCACCTCCTTGCAGCCGTTGACGCGGTCGATCACGCCGGAGACCGGCGGCCCGTTGACGATGATCAGGTTGCCCTTGCCGCCGAGCTTGTCGGCGATGTACTGGCAGGCCTGCTTGCCGGCGGTGACGTTGTCGGTGGTGATGGTCGCCTGCGCGTTGTCGGCGGTGTTGTCGATGGCGACCACCGGAATGCCCGCCGCCTGCGCCCGCTTGACGGCGGCGCCCACGGCCTTGGAGTCGACGGCCGACACGACGATCAGATCCACGCCGGCCTGGATGAAGTTGTCGAACTGCGTCGACTGCTTGCCGAGGTCGTAGTCGCCCGACATCACCAGGGTCTTGGCGTCGGCGCCGCCGGCTTCCTTGACCTTTGCCTCGATGCTCTTGGCAATGGCGCCGAAGAACGGATTGCCGAGGTCGACGACGGTGACGCCGACCAGCTTGAGATCCTTGGCGGTGGCCACGGCCGGAACAAGTGACAAAGCGACGCCGCAAGCCAAAAGGCTTGACACAAAACGTTTCATGGTGATGTTTCCTCCAATATGTCGTGGCCTTATTTATGGTGGTGACGGCCATTTCGTCGACGGAACAACTCATACTACGAGACATAATGTCGCGCAAGCGGGTAGATTCTGTTTTTTCGGCGACGTGTTTCGTGTCATGAGAAGCAGGGGGTATCATGGTGACTGACTTGGATGGCACATCTGAGGATCATCGGCCGTTGCGGCTGAGGGCGACCACGGTCAACCTCTTCCCGACCGAGCGGCGGATCGTCGAACTGCTGCTGGCCATCCCCAGTTACGAACTCGGGGCGATGACCTCCTCCGACCTATCGGAAAAGTCGGGCGCCAGCCGGTCGAGCATCGACCGCCTGTCGCGCAAGCTCGGCTACCAGGGCCTCAAGGACATGCGCCGGTCCATGCTGCTCGAGCAGGCCGACCGGGACGGACCGCAGCCGGCCGGCGAGGGCCGGAGCAACACCACCGAGGACATCGCCCGCCGCGTCATGGCGGCGCTGTCGACGCGCGCCGACGTGATGGTGAGCCTGATCGCCGCATCGCACGCCTTCGACCAGTTGGTCGAATGGCTGACCACCGCGCGGGCCATTCACATGTTCGGCGCCGGCGAATCGGCGGTCGTCTGCGCCGCCTTCGAGGCGAGGCTCGTCCGTCTCGGCCTGCCGATCATGTTCACGGCCGAGTACCATACGCAGGTGACGCACGCCTCGCTGATGGGGCCGCAGGACGTGGCGATCGCCATCTCGCACTCCGGCGGCACCAAGTCGACCGCGCGCGCCGCCACCATCGCCAAGGGCAACGGCGCGCGCCTGGCGGTGATCGGCGGCATCGCCAACTCGCCGCTGGCCCGCAAGGCCGACCTGTTCCTGCAACTGCCGACCGGCCCGTTGCCCGGCAGCGCCGAGGTGCTGGACCGCATCGTCGCCATCGGCCTCGCCCAGGTGGTCTTCGAGTGCCTCACGGCCCGGCGCCCCGACATGCTGGCGGCGTCGGTGCGCATCGACGACGCCTTCAACGAAGATCGCTTCTGAGGGGTCGGAAGCGCCAGCCTACAGCCGGTCGTTGGAGAACGTGTTGCAGGACTCCGCGTCGCCGGTGTCGAAGCCGATCTTGAACCAGCGCTTGCGATCGGCCGAGGAGCCATGGTTGAAGCTCTCCGGCACCACGTAGCCCTGCGTCCGCTTCTGGATGGCGTCGTCGCCGATCTGGGTGGCGGCGTTGAGCGCCTCCTCAAGGTCGCCGCGTTCAAGGATGCCCTTCTTCTCGGCGTAATGGCCCCAGATGCCGGCGTAGCAATCGGCCTGGAGCTCCACCCGCACGGACAGCGCATTGGCGCCGGCCTCGTCGAGGCGTTGGCGCCGTTCGTTGAAGGCCGGCAGAAGGCCGACGAGGTCCTGCACGTGGTGGCCGACCTCGTGGGCGATCACATAGGCCTGGGCGAAGTCGCCGGGCGCGCCGAAGGTCTGGCGCAGCTCGTCGTAGAAGGCGAGGTCGATGTAGATCTTGCCGTCGCCGGGGCAGTAGAACGGCCCGCTGGCCGCGCTGGCAAAGCCGCAGGCCGAGCGGATCTGGCCGGAAAACAGCACCAGCGGCGTCGCCTTGTAGCGCTTGCCGTCCGCCTTGAACACCTCCGCCCAGGTGTCCTCGGTGTCGGCGAGCACGGTGGCGACGAAGTCGCGCATCTCGTCGGGCTTGCCGCCACTCGGACGCTCGATGGCCGCCGAGCCGCCGGTGCCGGTCGCGCCCATGCCGCCGTCGAGCAGCACCAGCGGGTTGATACCGAGGAACCACAGCACGAGACCGACGACGATCAGCCCGCCGATGGACAGGCCACCACCGCCGCGCCGCCCTCCCCCAGGAAAGCCACCGCCCGGAAAGCGCATGCCGCCACCGGAGAAGCCGCCGCCGCTGCCCCTCATATCCTCGACGTTGCCGCTCTGGCGGCGTCCCTTCCACAGCATGTACGGCCCTCCGACTATCAGCAGTATAACAGCAGAGTGTGCGGTGAGTTCCAGCCAGTCGATGGGCGTGGGCTGATGCCCCGTCGGCACATGTGGATGCGCCCGACTTCACCCCCTCCGCTCGCTGCCTTGGCCGCCCCCGCCCTCCCCTCGGGCGGCATCGGGTGACGGTGCCGGCCGCCAGCCGAGGGCCGAAGCGACCCCGCGCATGAAGCCGAGATTCGCCGGAGATCCGCCCGTTTCTTGCTCCCGTGCCGCTGGACTTCGACTTAAGTCGTGCCCGGAGTCTACCGGATGGGACGGCAAGAATATCTGATATATAAGATATGCAAGAAGCGAAGAGGCCGATCGCGGCCGGGTATTGAGGGGAAAGAAGCCGCATGTCGGAGGGGGTGCTCACCAGCGTCTGGGAAGTTGGCCGGCCTGCCAGCCCTACCCGTGTGATGAACTCCGCCCAGCTCATCCACTTCCACCTTCGCGACGACATCATCTCCATGCGCCGCCGCCCGGGCGAGCCGATCGCCGAGAAGGACATCACGCAGGCCTACGGGGTCAGCCGCACGCCCGTCCGCGAGGCGCTGCTGCGCCTGTCCGAGGAAGGCCTGATCGACATCGCCGCCAAATCCGGCACCATCGTGTCGCGCATTCCCGCCGACGAGTTGCCCGAGGCGATCCTGGCCCGCAAGGCCATCGAGCAGATGACGGCGCGCATGGCCGCCGAGCTCGCCGCCAAGAGCGACGTCCTCAAGTTGCGCGCCATCGTCGAGCGGCAGAAGGAAGCGCTGAAGTCGAACGACATCGACGGCTTTCACGTCGAGGACGAGGCGCTGCACCGTTCCATCATGGCCGCCGCCGGCCAGCCGGGCATCTGGCGCTTCGTCGAAGGCATCAAGGTTCAGCTCGACCGGTTCCGCCGGCTCACGCTGCCGCAGGCCAACCGGATGGAGCGGGCGCTGGCCGAACACACCGAACTGGTCGACGCCATCGCCGCCGGCAACGCGGACAAGGCGGCGACGGTCATCGGCGATCACCTCGACTGGCTCGGGGCCAGCCTGGCCAAGATCCGCGACATCGGCCCCGACTACTTCTCGGGCAACCTGGAAGACGCACACACCCGCTGGGCCCGCAGGGCGCCCGCCATCATCGTGGCAACGCCGAAGAAGCCCCACCTCGACACATCGAAACTCGCTCCCCAAACAGAGCACATGGACATCAAGAGCCGTGAAGGCGCTTGAACCGCCGTCAGGCCTGTTCGCGGGCCGGCAGACGAACCTTGGAACAAAGTGAAACCAAACGGAGGAAACTGATGAAATACGCTTCCTATCTGTCCATCGTCGCCGGAGCCATCGCTCTGTCCGCCGTCATTCCCGCCGCGTCGGCCGCCCCCGTGAACTTCGAGATCGCCTTCAACCAGACCGACACGCATCCGCAGTTCAAGGCGTTGCAGATGTTCGCCGACGGCCTGAAGGCGCGCACCAACGGCGAGTACACCGCCGAGGTGTTCCCGAACGAGTTGCTCGGCGCCCAGAAGGAAACCGTCGAGATGGTCCAGACCGGCACGCTCGCCATGTCGGTCGCCGCCGCCAGCCTGCTGGAAAGCTGGAACCCGGACTTCTCGGTGTTCAACCTGCCTTACCTGTTCAACAGCATCGACGAGCAGAAGAAGGTCCTCAACAATCCCGAGATCGTCGGCGACCTCTACAAGTCCGTGTCCGATCAGGGCGTGGTCGTGCTCGGCTCCTTCACCGCCGGCGCGCGGTCGGTCTACCTGAAGGACCGCTTCGTCAAGACCCCGGCCGACCTCGCCGGCGAGAAGATCCGCGTCATGCAGTCGGACACCAACGTCCAGATGCTGAAGTACATGGGCGGCGTCGGCATCGCCATGGGCCAGGGTGAGGTCTACACCGCCATCCAGACCGGCGTGCTCGACGGTGGCGAGAACAACGAGATCGTCTATTCCTCGCTGAAGCACGTCGAAGTTGCCCCGTACTACTCGTACACGCGCCACCTGATGATCCCCGACTATCTCGTGATGAACGTCGACCTGTTCAACGGCCTGCCGGACGACATCAAGACGATCGTCACCGAAGAGCTGGCCAAGGCCTTCGACTTCGAGTTCGACGCCTTCGCGGCCGATGCCGCCAAGGCCCGTGCCGATGCCGAAAAGGCCGGCGGCAAGTTCAGCGAGGATGTCGACATGGATGCCTTCCGCGCGGCGGTCAAGCCGCTGGTCGACAGCAAGCTGACCACCGACGTCACCAAGACGATCTATCAGAAGATCGAAGCGCTGCGCTGATCCCGTGAAAGGCCCCGGCCGTCCCGCCCGTCCCGGCGGACGGCGGCCGGGGGCTGCCCGCAAGCTCAGGACCGCCCGCGCCCCGGGCGGCCACCGGTCCCACGACAAGGGTAGAAACCAATGGAAACGATCAAGCGAAGGGTCGACCAGATCCTTGCCTTCTGCTGCATTCTCCTATGCGGGCTTCTCACCGTCGTCGTGACCTGGCAGGTGGCCGCCCGCTATCTCCTCAACAGCCCCGGCGCCCAGTCGGAGGAACTGGCCAAGATCATGTTCGTCTGGCTGACGCTGTTCTCGGCGGCGCTGCTGTTCGGCGAGAAGGGCCACATGAACATCGGCCTGCTCTGCGACTCCCTGCCTGTCAGGTGGAACATCTCGCTCCAGGTCCTGACCAGCGTGCTGATCCTGATCTTCTGCCTCGCCATTCTGGTGGTGGGCGGGTGGGACGCCGTCGTCAGAACCATGCGCCAGACCAACGCCGCCATTCCCTACCTCAGCACCGGACAGATCTATCTGGCGCTGCCGATCTGCGGCGTCTTCTCCAGTTTCTACTGCATCTACAACATCGTCACCGATCTCCGCCGGCTGGCGGGCGTCATGTCGGGCGACCGCCCGCAGCAGGAGGGTTGAGCCATGGCGAATGCCGCAGACATCGGGCTGATCATGCTGATCAGCATTCCGATCCTCCTCGCCATCGGCGTGCCGATCAGCATCAGCATGGGCATCGGCTCCGTCCTGGCCATGGCCACCATCTTCACCTTCGACCGCATGGCGATCACGGCGGCCCAGCGCGTCTTCACCGGCGTCAACAGCTTCTCGCTGCTGGCGATCCCCTTCTTCGTGCTCGCCGGCATCATCATGACCAACGGCGGCATCGCCCGAAGATTGATCAACTTCGCCAAGGCGCTGATCGGCTTCATTCCCGGCGCGCTGATGCAGACCAACATCGTCGCCAACATGCTGTTCGGCTCGATCAGCGGCTCCGGCGTCGCCGCCGCGGCGGCGATCGGCGGCGCCATCGGCCCGCAGCAGAAGGCCGACGGCTACGATCCGGCGGCGGCGGCCGCGGCCAACATCGCCTCCGCGCCCTCCGGCATGCTCATCCCGCCCAGCAACACCTTCATCATCTACTCGCTGGCGAGCGGCGGCACCTCGGTCGCCGCCCTGTTCCTCGCCGGCTACATCCCCGGCATCCTCTGGGGTCTGGCCTGCATCATCCCGGCGCTCATCTATGCGCGCCGGGCCGGGCACCGGGCGCTGGGCATGGGCAAGTTCAGCGAGAACTTCCGGGTGACCATCGAGGCCTTGCCGGCGCTGTTCCTGATCGTGCTGATCGTCGGCGGCATCATCTCCGGCATCTTCACCCCGACGGAAGCCAGCTGCATCGCCGTCGTCTACGTCCTGGCCCTGTCCTTCGCCTACCGGACCATCACGGTTCAGATGATCCCGGGCTTCCTGCTCGACACCGCCAAGACCACCGGCATGATCATCTTCATGATCGGCATCTCGGCCGTGATGGGCTGGATCATGGCCTACGCCAAGATCCCCAACATCATCGCCACGTCGCTGCTCGGCTTCACCGACGACCCCATCCTCATCATGGTGATGATGAACGTCATCATGCTGCTTCTGGGCTGCGTCATGGACCCGACCCCGGCCATCCTGATCTTCGCGCCGATCTTCCTGCCGATCGCCACCTCGCTCGGCTTCGACCCCGTGCACTTCGGCGTCATCATGGTGTTCAACCTGAGCATCGGCACCATCACGCCACCGGTCGGGCCCATCCTGTTCGTCGGCTGTCGAATAGCCAAACTCAAGATCGAGGAGGTGTTCAAGCCGCTGCTGCTCTACTTCCTGGTCCTGATCGCCGTGCTGTTCGTGGTCACCTTCATTCCCGCGCTGTCGCTGGCCCTGCCTGAGGCCGCCGGGTTCGTGAGATAGGACCGGTCGCACCGGATCGCCAAAGCCGCCCGCCGACCCTGCCGACAACGGCCGGGCCGGCGGGCGTCTTTCAATCCCGGATCAGGCCGCCGAAATAGCGCAACCCGTAGGCGCGGATATCGCGCACCCGGATCTCCTCGAAGCCGAAGAAGGCGCGATGGTCGCCGTCGACGATGTCGATGTAGTCGTGGCCGTCGCGGCGGAAGCGGAAGCCGCCGAGGAAACGATGCTCGCCGTAGAGCGCCGTCAGCGCCGCCTTGATGGTGGCGCCGGCCTCGGCCCCGGTGATCAGGTCGTCGCGCAGCACCCGGCCGTGGTAGCTCATGGCCCATACGGGCCGGCCGCCCTGCCAGACAACCTCCTGGCCCGAGAAGTCGGTGCCGCCGAAGTAGCTGTCGAGATAATGGAAATCGCCATCCTCGAAGGAGAGGTCGTGCGATCCGGGCCGGCAACTGACGGCCGGCGCGCCGTCGCCGGCATAGGTGGCCGCCTTGGCGCGGATGATGAAGTCTTCGAGGACGTCCATATAGGGCCTCCGGTTTCCCGACATGGAACCTAAGGCCGCCCACTGTCGTTTCATGGCAGCAGGATGGGGCAGCAGGATGGGACAGCAGGACGGGCGTGGCGATTCCTTGCCGGCTTGGCTTTTGGCGCGGTGGACAAATCGCCCGGCTTGATGCACTTTCTCCTTCGGGTTGTGAGGATGTGAAAGCGGCATGAACGCAGAGACGTTTCGCGCCTGGCGACAGCGCCAGGGCCTGACGCAGGACGAGGCGGCGCAACACCTCGGCCTCAAGCGGAGAATGATCCAGTACTATGAGCGGGGCGAGCGAGGCGGTCGGCGGGTGCCGATCCCCAAGCACGTGCGCCTTGCCTGCTGGGCCATCAGCCAGGGCATCCGCGATTTCGACGGCCAGGACGCAGGCGAGCCGAAGGCGGCGAGTTAGGCGATCAGCGGCGATATCGGCCAGAGAGCTTTATCCTGCCCGAGATCCTCTGCCTTCGCAGAGGAGGACGGTGGGATATGAAGGGGAGCCTGGCAAGCACCTACTTATCCGACTGTTTTATATCAATTAATTGTCATCCTCGCGAAGGCCGCTTGCATTCGCGTGCGAATGCAAGGTGGACCTCAGGACGAGAAGTTCCCTACGGATGTATCAGGCTCCCGTAGCATCTGGAGCGCGATATCGGCCGGGGAGTTACGTCCTGCCCGAGGTCCTCGCCTGCGCGAGGATGACAGCCTTATACTTCCCATGTCTCCCAGCAATCACCCGATGCGCCGCGCCATCATGAGGTCGTCCATTTCCCGCCCCTCGTGCATCAGGGCGCCGGGAATGCGGCCGATCGTGACGAAGCCCTTGCGCTCGTAGAAGCGCACTGCCGCCCGGTTCTCGGCGGTGACGGAAAGCTCCAGCTGGACGATGCCCAAGGCGCGCGCCTCGTCGATCACGGCGTCGATGAGTTCGTCGGCCAGGCCGGTCCCGCGCAGGCTCCTGCGCACGTAGACCATGACGATGCTGGCGCGGTGAACCATCTTGCTCGGTCGCTGCCGCATCAGCCCGGCCAGTCCCACCGGCTCGTCGCTGAGGAAGGCGGCGACAACGGGTTCGACCATCCGGTCCCGCCACTCCTCGTCGGAGAGAGCGGCCCAGTCCGCGTGGCTGCTGGCATAGGCCACGGGCTCCTCGCGCAACGCTTCCAGGCGAACGCGGCGGAACGCCTCCACGTCGTCGGCGCCGAGGCGCCGGACGGTCCAGATGGCTGTCTTCAACGGTCCCTCCCGCGTCGCCCGCCCCATCGGCGGGCACCAATCGCAAACCTGCCCAACAAAGCCGCCAATTCGAACCGGAGCGGGGTTTGCGACCGCGCTCTTTTCATTTATAAGCCCGGCAACGGTCCGAACGACGATCACCCTTCTTGCTGCCCGCCCCGGTCGGTGCCCCGCGCACCGGTCGCGTTTACACGCGAGTGAAGATGCCCAGACGCACCGATATCGACACCATCCTCATCATCGGCGCCGGCCCGATCGTCATCGGTCAGGCCTGCGAGTTCGACTACTCGGGTACACAGGCCTGCAAGGCCTTGAAAGCGGAAGGCTACCGCATAGTCCTCGTCAACTCCAACCCGGCCACCATCATGACCGATCCGGAGATGGCGGACGCCACCTACATCGAGCCGATCACGCCGGAGATGGTGGCGCGCATCATCGAACGCGAACGGGCCGAGCGGCCGAACGACCGGCTTGCCCTGCTGCCCACCATGGGCGGCCAGACGGCGCTCAACACCGCGCTGTCGCTGAAGAAGATGGGCGTGCTCGACAAGCACGGCGTCGAGATGATCGGCGCCACCGCCGAGGCGATCGACAAGGCCGAGGACCGCGAGCTGTTCCGCGAGGCGATGACGCGCATCGGCCTCGACACGCCGAAGGCCGCCTTCGTCAACACCTCGGCCCTCAAGCAGCAGTTCCGTGCCGAGCACGACGCCCGCCGCGCCGCCGTGCTCGCCGCCCACCCCGAGGACGAGGGTCGCGCCAAGGCGCTGGCCGCCTTCGAGGGCGAATGGGCCGCCGACGAGAAGGCCCGGCGCGAGGAGTACAACCTCACCGCCCGCCTCAACGCGCTGAAGGCCTACAAGGTGACCGGCCTGCCGGCCATCATCCGCCCGTCGTTCACCATGGGCGGCACCGGCGGCGGCATCGCCTACACCATCGAGGAGCTCTACGACCTCGTCATGTCCGGCGTCGAGGCTTCGCCCACCAACGAGGTGCTGGTCGAGGAATCGGTGCTCGGTTGGAAGGAGTTCGAGATGGAGGTCGTCCGCGACAAGGACGACAACTGCATCATCATCTGCTCCATCGAGAACATCGACCCGATGGGCGTGCACACCGGCGATTCGATCACCGTGGCGCCGGCGCTGACGCTGACCGACAAGGAATACCAGATCATGCGCAACGCCGCCTGTGCGGTGCTGCGCGAGATCGGCGTCGAGACCGGCGGCTCCAACGTGCAGTTCGCCGTCAACCCGGCCGACGGCCGGATGATCGTCATCGAGATGAACCCGCGCGTGTCGCGTTCCTCGGCGCTGGCCTCCAAGGCCACCGGCTTCCCGATCGCCAAGGTCGCCGCCCGCCTCGCCGTCGGCTACACGCTGGACGAGCTCGCCAACGACATCACCGGCGGCGCCACGCCGGCCGCCTTCGAGCCGACCATCGACTACGTCGTCACCAAGATCCCGCGTTTCGCCTTCGAGAAGTTCCCCGGCGCCGAGCCCAATCTCACCACCGCCATGAAGTCGGTCGGCGAGGTGATGGCCATCGGCCGCACCTTCCAGGAATCGCTGCAGAAGGCCTTGCGCGGCCTCGAAACGGGCCTCACCGGCCTCAACGAGATCGAGGTTCCCGAGGACGACGAGCGCGGCGCCCTCCGCGCCGCCCTGGGCACGCCGACGCCCGACCGGCTGCGCCAGGTGGCCGAGGCGATGCGGCGCGGCTTCACGCTCGACGAGATCTACGACATCTCCCACATCGACCCGTGGTTCCTGCGCGAGATTCACGGCATCGTCGAAACCGAGGCCAAGATCCGCAAGAACGGCCTGCCCGAGACGGCCGGCTGGCTGACGCGCCTGAAGGCCATGGGCTTCTCCGACGCTCGCCTTGCCGAGCTCGCCCACCGGCCTGTGGAAGAGGTGAAGGCGCTGCGCGAGACGCTCGCCGTCCACCCGGTCTACAAGCGCATCGACACCTGCGCCGCCGAGTTCGCCTCGCCGACGGCCTACATGTATTCGACCTACGAGATGCCCTTCGCCGGCAAGCCGGCCGACGAGGCGCAGCCCTCCGACCGCAAGAAGGTAGTCATTCTCGGCGGCGGCCCCAACCGAATCGGTCAGGGCATCGAGTTCGACTATTGCTGCTGCCACGCCTGCTTCGCGCTCGGCGACGCCGGCTACGAGACCATCATGGTCAACTGCAACCCGGAGACCGTGTCGACCGACTACGACACCTCCGACCGCCTCTATTTCGAGCCGCTGACCGGCGAGGACGTTCTCGAAATCCTGCGCGTCGAGCAGCAGAACGGCACGCTGCACGGCGTCATCGTCCAGTTCGGCGGCCAGACGCCGCTGAAGCTCGCCGACACGCTGGAGCGGGCCGGCATCCCCATCCTCGGCACATCGCCCGACGCCATCGACCTTGCCGAGGACCGCGACCGCTTCAAGCGCCTGCTCGACAAGCTCGGCCTCAAGCAGCCCAAGAACGGCATCGCCTACTCCATCGAGCAGTCGCGCCTCGTGGCGGGCGAGCTGAAGTTCCCGCTGGTGGTCCGCCCCTCCTACGTCCTCGGCGGCCGCGCCATGGAGATCATCCGCGACGAGGCGGGCTTCGACGCCTACCTCTCCGGCACGCTGCCGGCCCTGGTGCCGGCCGACGTCAAGGCGCAGTACCCCAACGACAAGACCGGCCAGATCAACATGGTGCTCGGCAAGAGCCCGCTGCTGTTCGACCGCTACCTCTCGGACGCCATCGAGGTGGACGTCGACGCCCTCTCCGACGGCAAGGACGTGTTCGTCGCCGGCGTGATGGAGCACATCGAGGAGGCCGGCATCCACTCGGGCGACTCGGCCTGCTCGCTGCCGACCTACTCGCTGCCGGCCGCCACCGTCGAGGAACTGAAGCGCCAGACCCGCCAGCTCGCCCTGGCGCTCGACGTCGTCGGCCTGATGAACGTCCAGTATGCGGTGAAAGACGGCGCCATCTACATCCTCGAGGTCAACCCGCGCGCCTCGCGCACGGTGCCCTTCGTGGCCAAGACCATCGGCAAGCCGGTGGCCAAGATCGCCGCCCGCGTCATGGCCGGCGAGATGCTGGATGGCTTCTCCCTCAAGGAGGAGAAGCTCGGCCACGTGGCGGTGAAGGAAGCGGTGTTCCCGTTCGCCCGCTTCCCCGGCGTCGACACGGTGCTCGGCCCGGAGATGCGCTCGACCGGGGAGGTGATGGGCCTCGACCGCAACTTCTCGGTCGCCTTCGCCAAGGCCCAGTTGGGCTCCGGCGTCAAGGTGCCGACCGCCGGTACGCTGTTCGTCTCCATGCGCGACTCCGACAAGCCTCGCATCCTCGATTCGGTGCGCGGCCTCGTCGAAATCGGCTTCAAGGTGATCGCCACCGCCGGCACGCACGAGTACCTCGTCGAGCACGGCATTCCCGCCGTTCTCACCAAGAAAGTGCGCGAGGGCCGGCCGCATTGCGTCGACGCCATCAACAACGGCGAGGTGCAACTGGTGTTCAACACGACCGACGGCGCCCAGGCGCTGGCCGATAGTCGTTCATTGCGCCGCGCTGCCCTCTTGCAGAAAGTCCCGTATTATACCACCTTGGCGGGGTCGATCGCGGCGGCGCGCGGAATCGGGGCTTGGTCCTCGGGCGTTCGCGAGGTTCGTCCGCTACAATCCTACTTCGGCAAAGCCGGGTAGGACGGAATTGGCGCGTCGCCATGCCAGCCGCCGGAGGAGTTGCAAACTCCTCCTAAAAGCGGTTGTGTAGGGCGACGTACCCGTATCACAGAGTTGCCGAGGGTTCCGGGAGGAGCTTTACCACGGCAACACAGGAAACATCGCGGCCCGGTGCCCTTGGCGCCGGGCGCTGTGATTTTTTGAAAGGCCTTGAGACCGATGGACAAAGTCCCGATGACCGCCGGCGGACATGCCGCTCTGGAGAGCGAGCTGCAGCGGCGCAAATCCGAAGAGCGGCCTCGCATCATCGCGGCGATCGCCGAAGCGCGTGCCCATGGCGACCTCTCCGAAAACGCCGAATACCATGCCGCCAAGGAGCAGCAGAGCCACAACGAGGGCCGCATCTCCGAGCTCGAGGACATGTTGTCGCGCGCCGAGATCATCGACGTCGCCAAACTCACCGGCAAGACGGTGAAATTCGGCGCCACGGTGAAGCTCGTCGACGAAGACACCGAGGAAGAAAAGACCTACCAGATCGTCGGCGATGCCGAAGCCGACGTGAAGGGCGGCCGCATCTCCATCTCCTCCCCCATCGCCCGCGCCCTGATCGGCAAGTCGGTCGGCGACCAGATCGAAGTTGCCGCGCCAGGTGGCGCGAGAGGATATGAGATCCTGGACGTCGTCTTCCGCTGACGAGAACGGCGCGTCCCCCATGCGATCGTCGGGACGCGCCACTTTTCCACCGCCCTGAACAAGGGAGTGCAAACGCCGGAAGCCTCGGCTATGGTCCGCCTCGTTGCCACAAGGGGCGTCTGGGGTGGCCTTGCGAGACCTGACCGTTTGCATCACCGCGATCACGCGGCCCGAAGTGCTGAAACTGACGCTGCGCAGTTTCGCCAAGCGTTGCTTCTGCCGTTATGACGGCATCCACATCATCGCCAACGTCGACCCGCTCGGCTCGGATACCGCCTCGCGCGACGATGTGGTGCGCCTGCTGAACGCCTTCGACAGTCGCGGCCAAGCGCAGGTCAACACGCCGGAAACCGGCGGATTCGCCCGCGCGGTGAAATGGGTGTGGAGCCAGGTCGACGCGCCCTACTTCCTCCATCTCGAAGACGACTGGTTCCTCAACCGGCCGGTCGACGTCGACCGCGTGTCCCGCCTGATCCTGGGCGGCGAGGCGGACATCGTTCGCCTCTACCTGCGCCGCTATGCGCCGCCGCCATCCACCGGCGAGTTCTCGCTCAACCCGTTCTTCATGACCGGCAGCGCCGCCCATGACCTTGCGAGCCGGATGAACGACCAGGCCGACCCGGAAAAGCAGATTCGCGGGCTGTTCTTTGGCGGAGCCGACAACCTGCCGAGGATCGCCTTCCACGGCAAGCCGGGCGACCCGGCCGATGTCACCGACATCGGCACGCTGTGGCGCAAGTCGCACAGCCTCAAGAAAAGCTACGTCCCGGCCGACGACGGCAGCGGCGCGCATTCGGTATGGCAGAAAACCGTCGCGTCCAGCCTGCGCGTCCGCTTGTCGGATCTCTCCTACGCGGCGCGCTTCAACTTCTCCCTGCTGCGCTACCGCATGCGGCTGTTCGGCGACTGATAGCGGCTCAACCGATCAGCTCCGCCGCCTCGGCGAGCGGCCGCACCGGCTCGGCCGTCGGTGCCAGGCGCAGGCCGATGTAGTCGGGCGCCGGCGAGAACAGCCGCGACAGCCCGGCGCCGATCGCCGCCTGGAAATCGCTATCCCGATCGCCGACCATCAGCGAACGCTTGAAATCGAGCCCGGTCAGCCGCCCCGCCTCGACGAACATGCCCGAGTTCGGCTTGCGCATGGCGTGATCGGCGACATTGAGCGGCGGCCGGCCGTTGCCGTAATAGCCGCAGGCCAGCACCAGATCGAGCCGGGCGCCGCGCGTCGCCAGCTCCGCGTCGATATGGGCGGTGACGTCGGCGAAATCGTCCCAGCCGAACAGGCCCTGCGCCACGCCCGACTGGTTGGTGACCACCACCACCGGCCATCCCAAGGCATTGGCCCGCCGGATCGGCTCGACGATCTCCTCGAGAATGCGGATGTGCTCCGGCCGCGAGGGATAGCCGGTATCCTCGTTGATGACGCCGTCGCGGTCGAGGAACAGCGCGGGACGACCGGCAAAGCGTGCCGCGTCTTCCGCCACCTCGACCCAAAGGCCCGGATCGGCGCCCGACAGCCGCGGGTCGTTGACGGCCCGGCGGCTCATGCCATCCCCACGAGGCGTTCCTCGATGGCGCCACAGAGATAGTGGTAGAGGCAGAGATGGCCCTGCTGGATCACCGGCGTGAAGCGGGAGGGCACGTCGAGCAGCACGTCGGCCAGCGGCTTGAGCTTGCCGCCGCCCTCGCCGGTCAGCGCGATCACCGTCATGCCCTGTTGGCGTGCCACCTCGGCGGCGGCGAGCACGTTCTTGGAGTTGCCCGACGTCGAGATGGCCAGCAGCACCGCCCCCTTGCAGCCATGCGCCTCCACCTGGCGGGCGAACAGGCTTTCGAAGGAATAGTCGTTGCTCCAGGCCGTCACCACCGAGGTGTCGGTGCCCAAGGCGATGACGTTGTAGGCCTTGCGTTCCCTCAAGAACCGGCCGACCAGTTCGCCGGCGATGTGCTGGGCGTCGGCGGCCGAGCCTCCATTGCCGCAGACCAGCATCGGCTTGCCGGCGGACAGCGCCGCGACGATGATGTCGATCGCCCGATCGATGGCGCCGGAAAGATCATGCGCCCTCAGCGCCGCCAGCCCCTCGATGGACGTCTCAAGGTAGTCCTGCAGTCCGGCCATGCGACCTATCCCTCTCTATCCCAGCGAAACGATCTTCTTTAGCGTCGCCGTGGTCGAGCGCCCGGCAACGATCGGCGACAGATGCACCTTGCCGCCTCGGCCCAGAACGAAATCGGCGCCCACCACCCGGTCGATCGTGTAGTCGGCGCCCTTGACCAGCAGGTCCGGCATCACCGCCTTGATGAGGTCGAGCGGCGTTTCCTCGTCGAACAGCACCACCGCATCCACCGCCTTCAGCGCCAGGAGCAGCCGCGCCCGGTCGTCCTCGCTGTTGACGGGACGCCCCTCGCCCTTGTTGCGCTTCACCGAGGCATCGGTATTGAGGCCGACGATCAGCCGGTCGCAGCGCGACTTGGCGTCTTCGAGCTGGGCGACGTGGCCGACGTGCAGGATGTCAAAGCAGCCGTTGGTGAAGCCGACCCTGAGGCCTTCCGCTCGCCAGGCGGCGGCGAGGCGCGTGATGGCGTCGCGATCCGCCGGGCCATCCGAGCGGCCTGCCGCCGAAAGACTCCCGAGCAATTCGTCCGGATCCGTCTGGGCGGTGCCGGGCTTGCCGACGACGATGCCGGCCGCCGCGTTGGCGATCTCGGCCGCCATGCCGGTGGCGCAGCCTGCGGCGAGCGCCAGTGCGAAGGTGGCGATCACCGTGTCGCCGGCGCCGGACACGTCGAACACCGCGCGCGCCTTGGTCGGCATGTGCAGCGTCCGCCCCGCCTCGACGACGCTCATGCCTTCCTCGCTGCGGGTGGCGAGCACGAAGTCGAGCGCACAGGTCTCGCGCAACAGGCGCCCGGCCGCCTCGACCTCGGCATCCGAGCCGGTGGGAAGGCCGGTGGCTTCGCCGAGCTCCTTGCGGTTGGGCGTCACGGCGGTGGCGCCGCGATAGATGCCGTAGTCCTTGCCCTTGGGGTCGACCAGCACTTGCTTGCCGGCGGCGCGACAGAGCGCGATCAGCTCGGCGGCAACGCCGTCCGCCAGCGCGCCCTTGCCGTAGTCGGAGAGGATGACGATGTCGGCACGCGGCAGTTCGGCGGCGAAGGCGGCGAGCACCGAAGCGCGGTCGGCCGCCGTGAGCGGCGACACCACCTCCTCGTCGAAGCGGAGAAGCTGCTGTTGTTGCGCCACGAAGCGCGTCTTGCGCGTCGTACTGCGCGCGGCGCTGGAGATGATCCTGTCATGGTCGATGCGGCGGGCGTCGAACAGGCGTCTGAGCTGCGCGCCGGCCTCGTCGTCGCCGATCACCGTCACCGGCACGGCTCGCCCGCCGAGCGCGGCGACGTTGGCCACCACGTTGCCGGCACCGCCCAGCATGACGTCGTCGCGGCCGTGGCTCAGCACCGGAATGGGGGCCTCCGGCGACACCCGGTTGACCTTGCCGTGAACGAAGCGATCGAGCATGAAGTCGCCGGCCACCAGCACGGTCAGCGCGGAAAACTTCGATACGGCGGCATGATAGGAAAGACCGGCGTCGGGCATTTCAGCGCTTGCGAGGCTCCTCTTGGGACAGTCGCACATCTTCTAGAGCATCGGACCGAAAAGTGTTACCAGATTTTCCGACCGCGCCCCGAGGGGCCGCCCTGCTGAGGACAACCGCATGATCATCGTTACCGGCGGCGCCGGAATGATCGGCAGCAACATCGTTGCCGCTCTCAATGCCGAGGGGCGGAGCGACATCCTCGTCGTCGACGACCTGACCGACGGCACCAAGTTCCGCAATCTCGCCGACCTCGCCATCGCCGACTACGAGGACAAGGACACCTTCCTTGCCCGCATCGAGCGCGACGAGGTGATCGAGATCGACGCCATCTTCCACCAGGGCGCCTGTTCGGCGACCACCGAGTGGAACGGCAAGTTCGTGATGGAGGTGAACTACGCCTACTCCAAGGCGCTGCTTCATTACTCACTGCGCAACAAGATCCCGTTTCTCTACGCCTCCTCGGCGGCCACCTATGGCGGCGGCGACACCTTCCGCGAGGAGCCGGAGTTCGAGCGCACGCTCAACGTCTACGGCTATTCCAAGAAGCTGTTCGATGACTATGTGCGGCGCAACGTCTTCACCGCCACCGATCACTCGCCGGTGGTCGGCCTGCGCTATTTCAACGTCTACGGCCCACGCGAGGGCCACAAGGGCAGCATGGCCTCGGTGGCCTTCCACCTGTTCAACCAGGTCAAGGCCGGCGAAAACCCCAAGCTGTTCGACGCCTATGGCGGCTACGGCCCCGGCGAGCAGCGGCGCGACTTCGTGCATGTCGCCGATGTCGCCGACGTCAATCTCTGGTGCTGGAAGCGCGGCGTGTCGGGCATCTTCAACTGCGGCACCGGCCGGGCCGAGCCCTTCCGGGCCGTCGCCGAGGCGGTGATCGGCGCGCTCGGCCAGGGCGCCATCGAGTTCATTCCCTTCCCCGAGCACCTCAAGGGGCGCTACCAGAGCTTCACCGAGGCCGACCTCAGCCGGCTGCGCGGCGCGGGCTACAACGGTGCTTTCCGCGACGTGGCGACCGGGGTGAAAGAGTATATGGAATGGCTGAAGGCATCCTCGTGATCGGACCGCGCTGGGTCGGCGACATGGTCATGGCCCAGTGCCTTCTGTCGGCACTGAAAGAACTCTACCCGGCCGCGCCGATCGACGTGATGGCGCCGGCCTGGGCGGCGCCGCTGATCAGCCGCATGCCGGAAGCGCGCGACCGCATCGACGCGCCCTTCAAGCCCGGCGAGTTCGGCCTTGCCGACCGCTTCAAGGTCGGCCGGTCCCTCAGCGGCCGCTACGGGCGCGCCTACGTGCTGCCCGGCAGCTGGAAATCGGCGCTGGCGCCCTTCTTCGCCGGCATTCCCACCCGCGTCGGCTTTCTGCGTGAGATGCGCTACGGCCTTCTCAACGCCATCGTGCCGCTTCCCAAGGAGCGCAAGCGCCGCACGGCGGAGATGTTCCATCTTCTGGCCGGCGGCGGCGCCTTCCGGCAGCCGCATCTCTCCATCGACACCGCCAACCAGAGCGCCCTTTTCGCCACCCACGGGCTGAAAGCCGGCGGCTATGCCGCCCTGATGCCCGGCGCCGAATTCGGCCCGGCCAAGCGCTGGCCCGAGGACAAATACGCCGGCCTCGCCCACCACTTCGCCGAGCGCGGCCTCAAGACCATCCTGCTCGGCTCGGCCAAGGACCGGGAGGTGGGCGCGGCGATCACCGCGCTGGTGCCCGAGGCGATCGACCTCACCGGCCAAACCCGGCTCGAAGACGCCATCGACCTCTTGGGTGCCGCCCGAATCGCGGTCGCCAACGACAGCGGCCTGATGCATGTCGCCGCCGCCGTCGGCGTGCCGGTGGTCGGCGTCTACGGCTCCACCTCCTACGACAACACGCCGCCGCTCACCGACCGGCGCGAGCTCATCTCGCTGCACCTGGCCTGCTCGCCCTGCCACAAGCGCGAATGCCCGCTCGGCCACCTCGACTGCCTGAAAAAGCTCGACCTCGCGCTGGTCTCGGAGGCCGCCGATCGCCTGCTGGCGCAACCCGCATGAAGGTGCTGATCGTCAAGATGTCGTCGATGGGCGACGTCGTCCACGCCCTGCCGGCGCTGACCGATGCGCTGAAGGCACGGCCGGACGTCGTCGTCGACTGGTGCGTCGAGGCGGCCTTCGCGCCGCTGGTCCGCCTGCATCCCGGCGTCCGCCACGTCCATGAGATCCGCCTGCGCGCCTGGCGCAAGGCGCCGTTCAAGGCCGATAGCTGGCGCGCCGCCCGCGCCTTGATCCGGTCGATCCGCGCCGAGCGCTACGACCTCGTCATCGACGCCCAGAGCCTCATCAAGAGCGCGCTGGTCGCCCGCTTCGCCGACGCGCGGGTCGCCGGGCTCGACGCGGCGAGCGCCCGCGAGCCGCTGGCGACCTGCCTCTATGGCGAGCGCCACGCGGTCCCGCGCGACCGCCACGCCATCGACCGACTGCGCCTGCTGTTCGGCGCCATCCTCGGCTACGAGCCGGACCTCGCCACCCTCGACTACGGCATCGCCGGAGGGTCCGGCGAACCCAATCCCACCATCGTCCTGCTGCACGGCACCACATGGGCGAGCAAGCGCTGGTCGACGGCAAGCTGGATCGAGCTGGCCAATGCACTCGCCAGACGAGGGCTGCGGCCGCAGGTGACCTATGCCGACGCCAGCGAGGAAGCCACCGCCCGCGCCATCGTTGCCGGCGCGCCCGGCACCGAGCTGATCCCGCGTGCTCCGCTCGGCGAGGTGGCCGGCCTGATCGGCCGCGCCACGGCGGTGATCGGCTGCGACACCGGCCTCACCCACCTCGCCGCCGCGCTCGACCGACCGACGGTCGCCCTCTTCCTCAGCACCAAGCCGGGCCTCACCGGCGTCGCCGGCCGCCGCGCCATTGTGCTGGAAGCGACGGTACCCTGCGCGCCCTGCCGCAAACGCGACTGCCCGCTTGTTCCGCCCGGCACCGTGCAGCCCTGCGTCGACAGCCTGCCGCCGTCGCGCGTGCTGCAAAGCCTCCACAGTCTCCTGGGAGACGCGCCATGACCGCTCCCCGCCTCAGCGCCATCCTGATCGTCAAGGACGAAGCGCGCGACCTGCCGGACTGCCTCGCCTCGCTCGCCTTCTGCCAGGAGATCGTGGTGGTGGATTCCGGCAGCCGCGACGGCACGCAGGAGATCGCCCGCGCCGCCGGCGCCACGCTGCTGGAGACGCCCGACTTCCCCGGCTTCGGGCCGCAGAAGCAGCGGGCGCTCGACCTCGCCACCGGCGACTGGGTGCTGTCGATCGACGCCGACGAGCGCATTCCGCCCGACCTCGCCACGGAGATCCGCGCCGCTATCGCCGCGCCGGCCGCCGACGGCTATCGCATCGACCGCCGCAACCAGTTCCTCGGCCAGGTCATGCGCCATGGCGGCTGGTCGCCCGATCGCGTGCTGCGCCTTGCCCGCCGCGACCGCGCCCGCTTCTCGACCGACATCGTCCACGAGAGCCTGATGGTCGACGGCAAGGTGGCCGACCTCACCGCCGCCATGGATCACCTCAGCTATCGCGGCATCGACGAAGTGCTCGACAAGCAGCGCCGCTATGCCCTGGCCTCGGCCAGCGTGCGCCGCGCCCGCGGCAAGCGCGGCGGCCTCGGCCCGGCCATCGTCCGCTGCATCTTCGCCTTCTTCAAGCACTACATCCTGCAGGCCGGCTTTCTCGACGGCGCGCGCGGCTTCGCCGCCGCCGCCACCAAGGCGCAGGAGACCTTCTGGCGCTATCTCGCCGTCGGCTGGGAGCGCTGAGCGATGCGGCTCGCCATCATCCGCAAGCGATTCGATCCGCACGGCGGTGCCGAGCGCTTCATCCTGACCGCTGCCGGCGCGCTGATCTCGGCCGGCGAGAGCGTGACGGTGATCGCCGAGGACTGGGCCGGCGGCGACGCGCCCGGCCTCGAGCGGCGACAGGTGGCGCGCGGCGGCCTCACCCGCGCCGGCCGCAACCGGCACTTCCAGAACGAGGTGGCCGACCTCATCGCCGGAGGCGGCTTCGATCTCGTGCAGAGCCACGAGCGGCTGGTTGGCGCCGACATCTTCCGGGCCGGCGACGGCGTCCACGCCGCCTGGGTCGACCGGCTCGGCCGCGAGCGCGGCCCGCTCGGCGCCCTGGCCCTCAAGTTCGACCCCATGCATCGTCTGGTGATGGACACCGAGCGCCGCATGGTGGCCGACGGACACACGCTGTTCGTCGCCAACAGCGACCTCGTCGCCGACGAGCTGCGCGCGTGGCTGAAGGTGCCCGAGCAGCGCCTCCGCGTCATCGAGAATGGCGTCGACCTCGACCGCTTCCGGCCTGCTACCGCCGATGAGAGGGCCGTGGCGCGCCGCGGCTTCGGCCTGCCGGACGGCGCCCCGGTGATCGCCTTCGTCGGCTCCGGCTTCGAACGAAAGGGCGCCTTCAAGCTCGTCGAAGCGCTGCGCGCGCACAGCCTTGCCGACGCCCATCTGCTGATTGCCGGCCGCGACCGCCGGGCCAAGGCGCTGGCCGAGCGCGTCACCCGGCTCGGCCTCGGCGACCGGGTGCGCCTCCTCGGTGGCCTCGACGACGTCAGGCCGGTCTACGCCGCCGCCGACCTTTTCGCCCTACCCTCGCTCTACGACCCAATGCCCAACGCGGCACTGGAAGCACTCGCCGCCGGCCTGCCGGCCGTGGTAACGCCCGACACCGGCATCGCCTCGCATATCGCGGCAACCGGCGCCGGTGCCGTCGCCAGCCGCGATCCGGGCGACCTCGCCGCCGCGCTCGCCGAGGTGATCGTCGATCTGCCGGCAAGGGCCCGCAAGGCGCGAACGCTCGCCACCCGCTTCGACCTCACCGCCGCCACGGACCGCTGGCGCGACCTTTACCGGGAATTCCAATGACCGATCGACCGATCACCATCCTGCACACCGAGGCGTCCGAAGGCTGGGGCGGCCAGGAGATCCGCGTGCTGACCGAGGCCGCCGTGTTCATCAAGCACGGCCACACAGTGACCATCGCCGCCAATGCCAGCTCCGAGATCCTGAAGGCGGCGCCGGCCTATGGCATGCCGACAGTCGCCATGCCGCTGAGGAGCAAGGGTCTTGGCGCCGTGCGCGCCATGCGGCGCCTTCTCGCCGACATGCGGCCGGATGTGGTCAACACCCATTCGTCGATCGATTCCTGGGTGGTAGCGCTCGCCCGCCTCGGCCTCAAGCCCCGGCCACGCGTGGTGCGCACCCGGCATATCTCGGCCAACGTGCCGCGCAACTTCGCCAGCCGCTGGATCTACCGCCACGGCTGCGACTTCGTGATGACCACTGGCGAGGCCATCGTCGAGCAGCTCACCGCCGACGGCTTCCTGCCGAAAGAGCGCGTCGCCTCGGTGCCGACTGGCATCGACACCGACCGCTTCTCGCCGGGCGACAGCCGCGAGGCGCGCCGCGCCCTCGGCCTGCCGGAAGACGCCTTCATCTTCGGCATCGTTGCCACGCTGCGCTCTTGGAAGGGCCACGCCTACCTTCTCGACGCTTTCGCGGCGGCCAACGTGCCGAACAGCCGCCTGGTGATCGTCGGCGACGGCCCGCAGGAAAACAACCTCAAGACCAAGATCACCGAGCTCAACCTCGCCGACCGCGTCACCATGGCCGGCCGCCAGTCCGACGTCGTCCCCTGGCTGCGCGCCCTCGACGTCTTCGTGCTGCCAAGCTACGCCAACGAAGGCATCCCCCAAGCCGTCCTCCAAGCCATGGCCGTCGACCTCCCCATCATCTCCTGCCCCATCGGCGGCATCCCGGAATGCACGGCAGGGCTGGCAGGCGTGACGCTGGTGCCGCCGAAGGATGCGGAGGAGCTGGCGAAGGCGCTGGCGGGTGCACCGAGAGCCGAGCCGACGCCGGGAGGGCGGCGCAGTCGGGCGGTGGAGCGGCATTCGCTGGAGGGGATGTATCGGGCGGTGGGGGTGCGCTTTAGTAACCCAACGACCTAAATGAGAACTCCTCCCCGAGGATCACCGGAATAGCGGCGATCAGGTCGAGAGCGATAAAAAGCCAACCAGCAAAATCCGCCGAAAAAGGATTACACTTCAACATGAATACTTCCCACAGACAGTTGCACGCAGATCGTCAACAACGCAAACTATTTTCCACAAGCGACCGTATTGTAGGGATATAATCTTCTGCAACCTCTCCATGATCGCGATATGATGCGCCACCAATATGAAGAAATGCATGGTCGATGCATTGAACGCGATAGACTTGGCTTCCGTTGAGTGAGCAAACCTTCCGCTCGCCATTATAGGCCTGAACAAGATGCTCTTCGTTGAGATAGCGATAGAGCTTTACCCAATTACGCCCGCCAGTATCGAGGTTCCTAGCCTGATCATGGTTAAAGTCAAGTCTATATCTTGAAACCAATTTAAAATTGAAAAACATATAGCCAGCCCAAAGACTCCAGGCCCCAGGCGCGACGCTAGACGGACGATGAAACCCATACACTGGCTGATTAGAGATATGATCTAAAATTCCATTATGGGAGAAAGGAAAGCAATCATGATCTAGAAAACCGAAGTTCTCCGGGTGACATGGCTTAACTATATTATAGTAAATCCAATTCAACGCAATAGCATGAGATCTATTTGGGCTCCACTCGAGATTCCAAGGCAGACTGAGGTATGGAACGTTCTCAGAACGGCAAGTATTTTGAATTTCCAAACGTGCCTGAGGATTACTCGAATTATCAAAGATAACAATCTGCCATTCCGGCAAATAGAGCCGACACGCTCGAATCATCAAACTTATCGACCAAGGCAAATTAAAAGCAACGATACACAGAAAATTTCTGTTTGGGCACCCTTCTAACAAGTTTCGAAATGGCGCGAGTCCACAGCATCGAAATCTAGTGTATACGGAACTAACTAACTCATTCCTGAGCAATTTCAGAAATAGAACAAAAGAACGAAATGTAGAACTTAGATACTTAGAAACAAGTCCAAGTTTCATCGAGACATTGACCACCTGCCCCCCCTCAAAAATCTACGATTCCACTACCAATACACATCCCAGAAGCCTATAGGCAACGCAATCCGCTGACAAGTTGGGCCAGAATTTAAACGCCTTCCAAATCGCAGCGCATGAGTGTCTTAATCAATCGATGAGGCATTTGGGAAGTGCCCCGAAGCACCGACCTTTTCAACTTGGCGAGTAGGAGACTGACGGCCTCCCCAGCCTCTTTGTTCAACAGAACCTTACCAAGTAGACGCAATAGACACGTCGGAGTCATTGCTTGCGAGCATGAACATGCCACCCCATCGTAAGCAGTTCGCTGGATGGCCTGCCGGCTTTCATGTCTTCTTCGACAAGAGTCTCTATGAAGCGGAGCGCACCCCTTCGGCGTCTCCGGCTCCAAAAACTAAGCTTGCCACCAAGGTGTTTGTGTTTGACGGATGGAACCCGACCGAGCTCCTGATATAAATAGTCAAAAAACCCCCCGTTTGGCGCGAGCTCGACAATTTCATAGTTCAATCTTCCGAGGTGGTATCGATAGAAGTATTGAGAAAAACCCGTCGAATAGTGGTAAGGCGCGAAGTGCGTCAGAGAGCAAAAAGGAGCCGTAAGAATAATATCGCCGCCAGGCGCGAGAACTCGGTCAATCTTTTCGAGAACGCGAACTGGGTCCGGAACATGCTCCAGAACCTCAGTACATAAAATGATGTCATACTTCACATTCTCAGGTATATCTAGAATATCGCATCTAATATCTATATTTGAAAAATCCCATGCCCCCGTCTGCAAACCCTTGGTGTCGCCCGCGCCGTCGTAAATAGACAGATCCTGTGATGTATAGGATAAATGCGAACAGGCAGGCTTGTAAGCGCACTCACCGGCCCCAACATCCAGTATGCTACGCCCTGCGTGCATTTCCCGTAGCTTTGCTTGTATCCAGTCGTGATGGGCTTGTTGATTATCGACACGCATCATGCGCCCCCAAGGAAGTTCGTTACATAACCGTATGTTAACGCAGTTTCAGGAAACAGGAACACCCCTAGAAGTAGCGCGCCCTAAACAGCGTGCGACGGGCATTGTTCGGGAGCGGATATGGGCTTGAAATCAGCCCCCCAAGCAGAAGCGGCAACGAACGCCATCCCATATCCAGATCACGCAAGACACTCTCAAATGCGAATCCAGCGGTCGGGAATCAAGTCCCGCGCATCCAGCTCATTCGACAGGAACCATCTCGCAGGAGCTACGACCCGCGACTCCCCGCGGTGATCCAACCATGCCCCCCACCAGCTGAATGAAGAATTAGCGATCACGTGTGATCCGCAAGCAGACATAAGATGGAGATCCTCAGCATCGCGACCATCGTCCGAACGCTCTACCCAGACAGCTCTACCGGGTAATACTAAGTTCTCCGTCGCCCAATGAAGATCGTCAGAAAAGACGAAAAAAACCGGACTACTGACCCCTTCACAGGCGATAGAAACTGCGCGCTCGTACCAGCTTGAAGAACAGGTTCCGAAAATTTCAGCGTTTTTGGGAACCGAGACATAGTCTCCCCGCCTTACGTGTACGGAGATTGACTCACACGACTTAATTTCATGAAGAATCTGAAGTCGTCGGCCCGTCATTGGTCGCGCTAGCTGAAAATCAGCACGTATTACATGACTGACGTCTGAAAAATACTTTTCGCTCTGCCAATACCCCACAAGGCGCACAGGAGGCCGCAAATTGAGAATTTCCGGATCAAAGGCGAACCCAGTTTCTTTGCGGTCGCGATATTGATTACGCAACTTTCGCCAAAGACGAACAACTCCTTTTCCTTTAGAAAAGGCATCCCCATCAACTGGTTGTGCGTCTGGTGCCAACGTAAACTGATCCAGACCATAAGAGCGCTTCCTATAGCGATCCATTGCTGTAAGATCAATTCCGAGAGGAACACCACAAGAAAGCGCAGCCCTCCTACCGGCAGCGTACTGAAACATCTGGTTACCAAGTCCGCCATGAATACTGGTTACTATCATCGAAAAACAGCCGCTAGATTGCTCAATGAGACAGTGGTTTTGATCCGCCTCGCGAGTGAGGAGATGGCATTTCAACTCGTTCGAACACCGATATACGTAATGCTCGGAGACAAAAGCGTCTAATGTCCCGCACACTACGAACGATCATCCGCCAAAACCTCCTACGCGGACGCATATCCCTAACCCCTAGAGTTCTTCGGTTCCGAACCGGACCTATCGTACTGATCGCGGCCTCTTGCTCTTGTTTGCTGAGAAAATGAAAATCTTGAACACACAACGCAGGGGTCAGCTGTGCGATCAAGAAACCGCTACCGGCGAGCTGAGACGGATGGAACATCAACCGATCGACCGGCTCACATCTTTCACGCGACCAGTCAAGCAAAAAACAAGCACCTTCCTTACTAAGTAGATATCCCGCAGTACCGTTATGGTTCTCCTTAAGAAGGCGTAACTTATATCCACCACGACGCCCGAGCACCTGAGCTGACAGCTCGATACGAGTGAACATTGTTTCAACTTTAACTAAATTAATACTCTGCGGAATCCAACCCATTGCGTCTAGTGCGTTCGCAGAATCCGAAGCGAAAACTACGTCGTCCTCGACGACTAATGCCCACTTATCATCCCTTTCGGAGATTATCTGCCACACCCCTCGATGCGACAAAAACGTCGCGATCTCAGCTTTTGTCAATGGACTCCATTGCCGAGAGAGTCGCCCCAACCGATTCAACAACTCTTCATCTAGTGTTTGCCCATCTACCGCAGGAAACCGCTCAAAAACAAGCCCCACCTCCGCTGCACGGGCATTGAAGGATTGTAAACGATCATTGGATCTATCAAGATTTATTACGTACCCCTTCATACCTGCTTCCACCGCATATCATTCGTTGAGCGCCGATCACTAAACCACAAAACAATGCCCCTTCAACACACAGCAACAATTCGTTCCCCTATAACGTAATAAACTATGAATTACTTGGACAATTCTCAAAAAAACGAACACTAGGCCTATAAACAAATGGCAGTGTCACACATCCTGCCCGAACCATATAGACTTACTATCCGCAACATGCTTCACGATACCACGTTTTGCAGACCACTCCCTTCCCAAATCGCGAATTACAGGCATCCCATCAATAGAATATATATAGTTTTTATACGGACTTACATAATCCTGAAGAGAAACATTGACACCTGAGTAAAATTGCTTCTCTGGGTCATAAGCATCTATCATACGAAGCGCGCAAGCGCGCGCAAAATCGCCCATAAGAAGAGACGGAGCAGTAGAAAATCTCGGGAAATAACGATTAGTGGGCATTTTTACGCCTAATATCTTGCGATATACTCTCGAGTGATGAAAATTTCCTTTACGTCTTATATCCCAACGTCGATCTATAGTATGAAAGGAAACCTGAGCAACGCCCGCGACATCGAATTTCTCAAATAACTCATCCCCCATGCTATATAGGGGGACCCAATCATCCTCGAGATGAAACACAAATCTACCTTCGGTGGCGCCCCATACGCGCCGTACTGCAGCGCAGAAATTTGGGACGTTAGGCTCAAAAATCTTCGCCGTAGGAAAATGCTGAAGTACGGCGTGGATGCACTGCGAGTGCTCAAGATCACCGCCGAAAATTGGATCGATGTTAACAAAGACTCGATCAATGATCATGTTCGAAAATACACGACTTGAGAACCCAGATAGCGTAAGGGAAAGCAAATCAGGACGTCGAGATGCGATGATACACAAGTCTACTGGGTACATAAGCCGCTCCTTAGATATCCTATTATCTGGGGTGCATTAACAGGAGTCACCCAAGGACTAGTCGCTGAACTTACTAGCCAAGCCAAACATAAACTTTATCATGATGGCCGCAGACATACGAGTAGTCTTTTGATCGCAGAAAGTCTGCAACGCCACCGTCCCCTTCTCGATCATCTTCAAACATGATAAAAGACGGAGGCGATGACCAGTCAACTCCGCGTAGAACAGACATTTCAAAGCCTTGAGCATCAACGCAGAGCAACATCTCCCCCGACGAAACCTGAAAGTCTGAGACACATCTGACCGGAACAGTCTCGCTTGTTATTTTTGAGATGAAAAAGTCGATTTTTCTTCTGTATTCTTCCCCTCGAAAAGAGTTACGGCGAATCCAATAATCTATAATACTCCGATCAAAGGAGCCCTGACCATGGGCCCAATTATTCTCCGGTCCCTCTCCATTCATTTGATCTGCGATCTCCGGCGGTATATAGTATAGCGTCATCTCACCGATCTTATCACCGACCGCGCACTTCTCTATTCGTATATCATCTCGGTTGGAGTAAAGCTGCTTAAGTCTATCGACGTAATATGGAATTGGCTCGATAAGTGTAGCTGTATACTCGCCGGGAGATACAAGATACGGCCTCAAAGGATCGCTTTGTAGGCCGTCATTTGCGCCGACCTGCACAATATGCTTGTTTCCGTCTTTGCTAAAAAACCAGCGAAGGAACTCATCCACTCCTCGAACTTGTGGCCGTCGTTTTCTATTTTTCCGACCCCATTTCAAAGAGGTGAGAAATTTATTAATCCCGAAGGCTGACGGCGGTATGTTCATTCTCGTCGCCTGATTCTCCTTGTCCCATTTCTCAAAGGAGATGTAATCATACCTGTAGAGAATCAGCTTTGCTATCACACTATCTATGTTTGAGATATCGCCAATGGCTTTATAGCCTCGACGACACCAAGGTTTGTCTACAAAGCGAAACTGATCTGGGTAGCGGTGCGAGATATATGTACCCAGAGTCTCATACTCACTAAATCCGGAGCTCTCGCTGAAATCAATGACGTCAATTAGAGCATCATACCAAGCTTTTCCAAATCGTTCCTCGACCTCTGCAACAAAATCCTTAATCCATCTTCCTCGAATTGGAAAACACTGGGCCACAAAAGAAGACGAAACAATCTTCTCAAGCCCCAGAAGGGACTTAATACAATCGAAGTATGGCTTATGCTCTTCACGTCCCCGAAAGAAAAGAAGGTCTCTCTCTTTTGATTCAAACACCAAAGAGCGCAAAGGAAGTGTATCCGCATCCCATATCAGAGATATCTCGTCATCAGAACAATCAATTAGCGCGGAGATCTTTAGGAATTGCTGAAGATACCAGCCAAACCTGTTGCTATTTGAGGAAGGGATAGAATTCTTCAATTTCTGATGAAAGGCGGACGACAGCCTGGATTCAGGAATAATCTCAAATCTCTCTGGTGTGCAGAACTTAAAAATCGGGATCTCCCGATCCGGAACGATTAGTATATAGCGATCAGATTCTATTCTCTCTAAAATCAAAGGCGCGCAATGCATCCAAGTGTCCACGTCTGCTTTTGAGCAAATAGTAATCAGGTTATTCATTGCATGCCCGCGAAAGTTTTGCCTTATTTCATACATGGATACCACCCCAAAGTCGATCCGGGCCACCGGCGCTTATTGTCAGGCAAGGAATAGACCCCTCACTCCCACCGCAAAACCCAGGGTCTCTAGAGCACCCATAGAGCGGGACTCCTTCTGCTAGAGTTTTGCCTACGAACCCGGCTTGCCAGAATGGCTGCGTCCCCTTGTAGAGGTCCAGCTCCGGAGGCATAACCCGTACCTACTTTTGCCGGAGCTGATCTAGGTAGTGCCGGGAACTCTGCTATGTCACCTCCCCCTTGTACGCCAGATAGATGATAATACCGGAGCGCTGCGTCGCTTATGGAGGGTTGTCGGACGAGCAGTTCGCAGTGCTCCGTGTTTACATAGAGAACGCGCAAGCCTTTGCATAAGTCCCGACTCCAGACCGAGCCTATCGCAATGTTGGTGACGAACGCTGCACGCATGGCCGACTAGAGACCGTTTTTCAAAAACCAAGCGTACGTTGATGCAATCCCCCCCGCGAGGGGTATCCTGGCTCGCCAGCCGGTCTCCACGATCTTCTTTATGCTCATCAGTTTCCTTGGCGTTCCATCCGGCTTGCTCAGGTCTTGAACGATGTCGCCTTTGAAGCCCACCGTCTCGCACACGAGTCTGGTCAGATCCAAGATCGACAGGTCCTCGCCGGACCCAACATTTACATGCTCCGCTTCGGAGTAGACCTTCATCAGGTGAACGCAAGCATCGGCGCAGTCGTCGACATGCAGGAACTCGCGAAGCGGTTTGCCGGTACCCCAGACGGTGATCTCCTTATCGCCCCGAACCTTCGCCTCGTGCGCCTTGCGGATCAGTGCCGGCATCACGTGGCTGGAGTTGAGGTCGAAGTTGTCGCCGGGGCCGTAGAGGTTGGTTGGCATGGCCGAGATGAAATCGACGCCGTGCTGCTTGCGGTAGGCTTGGCAGAGCTTAATGCCGGCGATCTTGGCGATCGCATACCACTCGTTGGTCGGCTCCAATTCGCCGGTGAGTAGCGCGCTCTCGACGATCGGCTGCGGCGCTAACTTCGGGTAGATGCAGGACGAGCCCAGGAAGCACAACTTCTCGACGCCGGCCCGGAAGGATGCCTCGATGACATTGGCCTCGATGATCAGGTTGTCGTAGAGGAAATCAGCCGGATAGGTGTCGTTGGCGAGGATACCCCCTACCTTGGCCGCCGCCACGAACACTGCGTCGGGCTTGTGCCGATCGACCCAGGCACGCACCGCGGACTGATCCTTGAGGTCGAGTTCGCTGCGATCGGCCGCCAGTGTCTCGCAATGTTCCGAGGCGAGGCGGCGGACGATGGCCGAACCGACCATTCCGCGATGGCCGGCCACCCAGACTTTCTTGCCCTTGAGATCGTACGAGGCCATCTCAGGCCTCCTTCATCACGGTGGCAGTCTGCATCACCTTGAGATCTTCGTTGACCATCTCGCGGCAGAGATCGCGAACGCTCGTCTCATGTTTCCAGCCGAGTTTGGTCTGCGCCTTGGTCGGGTCACCGATGAGGAGTTCGACCTCCGTCGGGCGGAAGTAACGCGGATCGACCTCAACGATCACCTTGCCGGAGAGGCTATCGATGCCCTTCTCCTCAATGCCCTCGCCGCGCCACTCGAGGTGAATGCCGACATCCTCGAAGGCCCAGGTAACGAACTGGCGAACTTCCGTGGTCGCGCCGGTGGCGAGCACGTAGTCGTCCGGCCGGTCTTGCTGCAGCATCAACCACATGCCGCGCACATACTCCCGAGCGTGGCCCCAGTCTCGCTTGGCGCTGAGGTTGCCGAGATAAAGCTTTTCCTGCTTGCCCAGCCGGATGGCGGCCGCCGCGCGGCTGATCTTGCGCGTGACGAAGGTCTCGCCCCGAAGCGGACTTTCGTGGTTGAACAGGATGCCGTTCGACGCATGCAGGCCATAGGCTTCGCGGTAGTTGACGACGATCCAGTAGGCATAAAGCTTGGCGGCGGCATAAGGCGAGCGAGGATAGAAGGGCGTTGTCTCACGCTGCGGAACTTCCTGCACCAGACCGTAAAGCTCGGAGGTCGACGCCTGATAGAAGCGCGTCTTTCGCTCCATGCCGAGAATACGGATGGCTTCGAGAAGCCGAAGCGTGCCGATGCCGTCGGCCTGAGCCGTGTACTCTGGCGTCTCGAAGGAGACCTGCACATGCGACTGCGCCGCGAGATTGTAGATCTCGTCGGGCTGCGTTTCCTGAACGATGCGGATCAGGTTGGTCGAGTCCGTCATGTCGCCGTAGTGGAGATGAAAGCGGGCGTCCTCGACGTGCGGGTCCTGGTAAATGCCCTCGATACGTCCCGTGTTGAAGGACGACGATCGCCGCTTGATACCGTGGACGGTGTACCCCTTGTCCAGCAGGAGTTGCGCGAGATAGGCCCCATCTTGACCGGTCACACCAGTAACCAGGGCCACCTTCTTGTCCACCGGCATTCGCTTAACTCCTTACACGGGAATTTGGGCTGTCATCATGATAGAGCAGCCGCCCCCGCTGAACGTTCATCGCCGATGGTGGGGCAACCTTCCCGGCTCTCTAACGAAACCGACACCTGAACATGAGACTGCGCATCTAGCACATCAGGCCCGGGAAGCATCAGCGACTCCGGAAAGACTTGGCCCTCCCCCCTCCCGGAACTGCAGCGCCCTCAGGTGTGCATAAAGCCCGCCCTCGGCCATCAGTTCCTCGTGGGTGCCCTTTTGCACCACCTCGCCCTTGTCCATGACGTAGATGATATCGGCATCGCGGACGGTGGCAAGGCGGTGGGCGATTACGAAAGTGGTGCGGCCCTTCATCAGGCGGGCGAGCGCTTCCTGGATGTCGCGTTCGGCCTGGGCATCGAGCGCCGAGGTCGCCTCGTCGAGCAGCAGGATCGGCGCCTGCCGGAGGATGGCGCGGGCGATGGCGATGCGCTGGCGCTGGCCGCCCGACAGGTTGCCGCCGCCTTCGCCGACCAGCGCGTCGAAACCGCCGGGCATGGCCATGATGAAGTCGTAGGCGTTGGCGTCGCGCGCCGCCGCCTCGATCTCCTCGCGGCTCGCCTCCGGCCGACCGTCGGCGATGTTGGCCGCCACGGTACCGGCGAACAGGAAGGTGTCCTGCGTCACCAGCGCCACGTGCCGGCGCAACGATTCGACGGTGAAGCGGCGGATGTCGGTGCCGTTGATCAGCACGGCGCCAGCCGTCGGGTCATAGAAGCGCTCCACCAGCGAGAACACCGTCGATTTGCCGGCGCCCGAGGGGCCGACCAGCGCCACCACCGAGTTCTCCGGCGCCGTCAGGCTGAGGCCGCGCAGCACCGGCGCCTCGCCATAGGCGAAGTCGACGTTGTCGAGCGTCACCGCGGCGCTGGCAAACTTCGCCTCCACCGCATCCGGCGCCGATTGCAGCTCGGGCACCAGGTCCATCACCTCGTACATCATGCGCACGCCCACCAGCGCCTTCTCGAGGTCGAGATTGAAGCGGGCGAGGCGCTTGGCCGGCTCGTAGGCGAGCAGCAGCGCCGTGATGAAGGAGAAGAAGGCGCCCGGGTCGGCATTGTAGTGGACGATCTGGTAGCCGCCGAACATCACCACGAAGGCGATGGCAAAGCCCCCCAGCGTCTCCATCAGCGGGCTGGAGCGGGCGCCCAGCGTGGCGATGCGGTTGCTGAGCTTCTCGACGTTGGTCGTCGCCACGTTGAAGGCGGCGCGCAGCCGGTCTTCCAGGCCGAAGGATTTGACCACGCGGATGCCCTGCACGCTCTCCTGCACGATGGTGACGATCTGCGCCGAAGTCATCACCTCCTTGCGCGCCGCCGTCCGCACCTTCTTGAGCAGGTAGGTGATGCCGTAGATGGAGGGTGGCGCGATCGCCAGCGACAGGAGCGACATCGTCGGGTTCTGGATGATCATCACGGCGACGAGCGAGATCAGCGTGAACAGGTCGCGGCCGAGGCTCATCACGATGAGGTCGATCGCCTGCCGCGCCGCCCCCGCGTTCTGCGAGATGCGCACCATGATGTCGCCGAGCGCGTGGCTCTGGAAGAAGGCGATGTCCTGCCGGAGCACGGCGTCGTAGAGCTGCCGCTGCAGCCGCGCCACCATGCTGTTGCCGATCTTGGTCAGCGTCACCGACGACAGATAGGTGGCGACGCCCTTGACGAGATAGATGCCGACGATGATGCCGGCGATGGTGAAGACCAGCCCCTCGCTCTTGTCGATGAAGATCTTGTTGATGATCTCCTTGATGATGTAGGCGCTGCCCGCCGTCGCCGCCGAGGCGATCAGCATCATCGACAGCGCATAGGCGTAGCGCCCGGCATAGGGACGGAAGTTGGAGCGGAAAAGGCGCACCAGCGGCCCGAGCTTCTGCTCCGGTCCGAGAAAGCTGGCAAACCGGCCCTTCAGGAAGTCCAAGTGCACACTCCAGGTCTGGCCCGTCCCCGGGCCGAGGCATCCGCCCGCAAAGCCGCGCGTTCCCGGTTGCCGGATGCAAGAACACACAAGCCGACGGGACATGCTACGCCCGGCGCCGCCTGTCAACCGCGGGCCTCACCGCACCGGGCGCCGCCAAAGGCTGCCCCGCCATCCGTCCGGCCGCCGACCTACACCACCACCGGCTCGTTCTTGATCTGCCTGAGCGTCAGGCTGGTGCGCACCTGGCCGACGTTGGGCGTCGCCGTCAGTTGCTCGATCACGAAATTCTGACAGGTCTTGAGGTCGGGGGCGACGCATTTCAGGATGAAGTCGATCTCGCCCGACTGCATCCAGCTCTCGCGCACCAGCGGCCAGTTTTTCACCCGCGCCTCGAAGGCGAGGATTTCCGCTTCCGACTGCGAGGCGAGCGAGATGAAGGCGAACAGCGTCACGTCGAAGCCCAGCGTCTTCTCGTCGATCAGGGCGCGGTAGCCCTGGATGACGCCGGCTTCCTCCAGCGCCCGCACGCGGCGGAGGCAGGGCGGCGCGGAGATGCCTACGCGGCTTGCCAGCTCCACGTTGGTCATGCGCCCGTCGGCCTGCAATTCGCGCAGGATCTTCCAGTCGATGGCGTCGAGACGGGCCTTCATGTCGCATCCTCCGGGAGGGCTCCCAAGGCCCTCGCTTCGGTCCGGAACATACCGTTCCGGTCGCCGCCGCGAAAGCATCTTTCAGGCGCACGAACACATATTATAAGGGCGCCGCTCGGGGCTACCGGCCATTCGGCAGGGGACGACGCACCGCGGCGAGGCCCGCCAGCGACCCGCCGCCTTGAAACCGGGGGGCCGGGCACCTACCATTCGTTCGATTCCGGACGCCGCCGACCGGCGCCCTGCCCCCGCCTCGCGGGGTCGGCGAACGAAACGAGACGAGCATGACGCACACCCACACCAAGGTCCTGATCATCGGTTCCGGCCCGGCCGGCTACACCGCCGCCATCTACGCCGCCCGCGCCATGCTGGAGCCGATCCTGATCGCCGGCCTGCAGCAGGGCGGCCAGCTCACCATCACCACCGACGTCGAGAACTACCCTGGCTTCGCCGACGCCATCCAGGGCCCCTGGCTAATGGAGCAGATGCGCACACAGGCCGAGCACATGGGCACCCGGCTGGTCTCCGACATCGTCACCTCGGTCGATCTCTCCAAGCGGCCGTTCCAGCTGACCTGCGATTCCGGCGACACCTATTCCACCGACGCGCTGATCATCGCCACCGGCGCCCAGGCCCGCTGGCTCGGCCTGCCGTCGGAGCAGAAGTTCCAGGGCTTCGGCGTATCGGCCTGCGCCACCTGCGACGGCTTCTTCTACCGCGGCAAACAGGTCGTGGTGGTCGGTGGCGGCAACACCGCCGTCGAGGAGGCGCTCTACCTCACCCACCATGCCGAGAAGGTCACCGTGGTGCATCGCCGCGAGGCCTTCCGCGCCGAGCGGGTGATGCAGAACCGCCTGTTCAACCATCCGAAGATCGAGGTCGTCTGGAACAGCGTCGTCGACGAGGTGCTGGGCAAGGAGGGCTTCCCGCCGTCCGTCACCGGCGTCCGCCTGAAGAACGTCGTCGCCGGCGACACCCGCGACATCGCCGCCGACGGCCTGTTCGTGGCCATCGGCCATGCACCGGCCACCTCGCTGTTCACCGGTCAGGTTCGGATGAAGTCGTCGGGCTACATCTGGACGGCGCCCGATTCGACGGCCACCTCGGTGCCCGGCGTCTTCGCGGCCGGCGACGTCACCGACGAGCATTTCCGCCAGGCAGTGACGGCGGCGGGCATGGGCTGCATGGCCGCGCTGGAGGCCGAGCGCTATGTCGGCGCCCTCGAAACTGATACCAAGGTTGCGTAACCAACTGGCGGGGCGACGCAATTCAGGGCTTGCGCCGACGCGAGGATGCGCCAAGGTAGAAGCGCGAGCCCGAAAAGTTTTCATACTTTTCGGGTAAGTGAGTGCAATAGGAAGAAATAACGAGCTTGTTCGAAAAGTCGCCAAACTTTTCGGGCAGGCGGATGTGCTAGAGCAACACCAGCAAAAGCGGGAACCGGTTTTGCGTCCGGAGTTGCGAGAAACAAGAAGATAGAGCGCATTGGCGAACCACGGCTCGCCGGATGCGCCCTAGAGCATTGTGCGGAAAAGCGGGAACCGGTTTTCCGCAAAAGCAATGCGACAAAAAGGAACTGGAGCAACGATTTGCGTTCGCCGGAACGCGCGTTGCTCTAGAACAAGGACGGGGCAAGGCCGGCCCGCTAGACCGGCCATTGCCCGACGCGAGCAAGCGATGGCCGACAGCGGCCAGCGCCATCAAGGGGGCGGCAAAGGGGGTAGCGATGGATTGGGACAAGCTCAGAATATTCCACGCCGCCGCCCACGCCGGGAGCTTCACCCACGCCGGCGACACGCTGAACATGAGCCAGTCCGCCGTCAGTCGTCAGGTCAGCGCCCTGGAGCAGGATCTCGGCGTGCCGCTGTTCCACCGCCATGCCCGCGGCCTCATCCTCACCGAACAGGGCGAGCTGCTCTATCGCGCCGCCCATGACGTGCTCCTGAAGCTCGAAGACGTGCAGGGCCGGCTGACCGACAGCCGCGAACGCCCCTCGGGCTCGCTGCGCGTCACCACCACCGTCGGCATCGGCTCCACCTGGCTCACCTCGCGCGTCGACGAGTTCGTCGACCTTTACCCCGACGTCCAGCTGCAGCTCATCCTCAACGACGACGAGCTCGACCTCGCCATGCGGCAGGCCGACGTCGCCATCCGCCTGCGCCAGCCAACGCAGCCCGACCTCATCCAGCGCAAGCTGTTCACGGTGCACTTCCACCTGTTCGCTTCGCCCGCCTACATCAAGCGCTTCGGCAGCCCGAAGACCATCGAGGATCTCGACGAACACCGGATCATCACCTTCGGCGTCGCCGCGCCCAACTATCTCAGGGACATGAACTGGCTCGAAAGCGTCGGCCGTCCCTACGACAATCCGCGCCTGCCCGCCCTCAGGGTCAACAACCTCGTCGCCATCAAGCATTCGGTACAGCGCGGCGTCGGCATCGCCCTGCTTCCCGACTATCTGGTCGAGGAGGACTCGGGGCTTCAGCAGCTGATTCCCGAGGTCGACCTGCTGTCCTACGACACCTATTTCGTCTATCCGGACGAACTCAGGAACTCGGCGCGCGTCCACGCCTTCCGCGACTTCCTGGTGTCGAAGGCCCAGCGCTGGTCCTATTGAGAAGCCCCTGACGAGGTCTGCCCGGCGGCAGCCGACACTTGGTCGGCTGTCCTTCCAACGTATCGTTGTGCGCTCCGCGCAATACTCGCGTTTTCCCTTAACGGAAAACACCAATGAACCGTAAAGACTTCACGATGATGTTACAGTTTGGGCAAAATAACCGGGATATTGCATAGCAGATTTGCAGTTTGCCTTCTTGTTTTGCACCGGGTGCGGGTGCATATAGACCTCAGCTGATGTGTTGGTTCCCTCGCCATCCTCCCGGCGAAAGCGAATCTTCAGCTGTTCCCCTCTGGAAGGTGCGGTATCGTCCCTGCGATCCGCATTCCAAAACTTTATAGCCGGGCCTCGTGCCCGGCTTTTTTTTGCGCCGCTCAATGCGCGCCGCCGAACCATCCTCCTCCACGCGTGCCGGGTTCCATCACGGGAACCGGAAATGCCGGCATCGGCAAGGTTTGACCTTGCGCGTGCGCGCGCGCCGCAATAGAGCAAGAGGGTCGTATTTAAACCGATACGATTGACTCCCTCAGCGTTCGGAGACGTCCTTCAATGTCTTTCCTTGCCCAGTCGCTCGCCCGCGTGAAGCCCTCTGCCACCATCGCCGTCACCAACAAGGCGCGTGAGCTCAAGGCTGCCGGTCGCGACGTCATCGGCCTTGGTGCTGGCGAGCCGGATTTCGATACTCCGGACAACATCAAGGAAGCCGCCATCAAGGCGATCCGTGACGGCAAGACGAAATACACGGCGGTCGACGGCATTCCAGAGCTGAAGACGGCCATCGTCGACAAGTTCAAGCGCGAGAACGGCCTCGTCTACAAGCCGGCCGAGATCACGGTCGGCACCGGCGGCAAGCAGGTTCTCTACAACGCGCTGATGGCGACGGTGAACCCCGGCGACGAGGTGCTGATCCCCGCCCCCTACTGGGTGAGCTACCCGGACATGGTGCTCTTGGCCGGCGGCACCCCGACCTTCGTCGAGGCATCGATCGAAACCAACTTCAAGCTGACCGCCGAGGCGCTTGAGAAGGCGATCACCCCGAAGACGAAGTGGTTCATCTTCAACTCGCCGTCCAACCCGTCGGGCGCCGCCTACACCCGCGCGGAGCTGAAGGCGCTGACCGACGTGCTCGTCCGCCATCCGCATGTCTGGATCATGACCGACGACATTTACGAGCACCTCGTCTACGACGACTTCGTGTTCGCCACGCCGGCCCAGATCGAGCCGGCGCTACAGGAGCGTACGCTCACCGTCAACGGCGTGTCCAAGGCCTATTGCATGACCGGCTGGCGTATCGGTTATGCCGCAGGCCCGGCCGCCCTGATCAAGGCCATCGCCACGATCCAGTCGCAGTCGACCTCCAACCCCTCGTCGATCTCGCAATATGCGGCGCTCGAGGCCCTCACCGGCCCGCAGCACTTCATCGCCGAGAACAACAAGGTGTTCAAGGAGCGCCGCGACCTCGTGGTGTCCATGCTGAACCAGGCCAAGGGCATCCACTGCCCGACGCCGGAAGGCGCTTTCTACGTCTACCCGTCCTGCGCCGGCCTGATCGGCAAGAAGACGGCGGCCGGCAAGGTGCTCGCCTCCGACGACGACTTCGTCACCGAGCTCCTGGAGCAGGAAGGCGTGGCGGTGGTGCAGGGTTCGGCCTTCGGCCTCGGCCCCAACTTCCGCATCTCCTACGCCACCGCCACCAAGGATCTCGAGGAAGCCTGCGCCCGCATCCAGCGCTTCGCCGCCTCGCTGTCGTAAGCGACAAAGGTTCGGTCAGATCATCGGGGATCGGAGCTTCGGCTCCGATCCCCTTTTCATTTGGGGCGCCGAATGAAGCGCTGCTCCACCAGTTCCCTGCCCCATTGAGCGCCGATCTTCTCTTCGGCCAGCTCGAAGCCGCGCGACTCGTAGAGGTGGCGGGCGGCATCGAGCCCGGCGAAGGTCGAGAGGCGGGTTTCGGCGAAGCCGTGCCCGTCGGCAAAGGCCATCGCGGCATCGAGCAGCCGCTTTCCCGCTCCACTGCCCCGCAGGCCGTCGGCGACGACGAACCAGCGCAGGTGGGCGATGCCGGCGCCCATGTCCTCGCCGTCGATCGCCAGCGAGCCGACGATCTCGCCGCCCATCTGCGCGGTCCAGATCGCATTCTGCGGATTGTCCAGGCGGTCGCAGAACTCGGCGAGCCCGCCGGCCACCAGGGTTTCGAAGCGGCGCCCCAGCCCATGCTCGCGCGCGTAGTAGCGCATGTGCATGTCGGTGATGCGGGCCACAAGACCCGGCCGATAGCCGGGAACGATCGCCACCGGCTGGACGTCCGGCCCGCCTTCGAGCGCCGCGCTGTAGAGACGCAGTCCGTCGAGCACCGCGCGCTCCTCGCCGGCCCCGAGCCGACCCAGCGCCTCTGCGACCTGCCGGCGGGCAAACGCGTGAATGGCGGCGACGCGCGACCGCCCCTCGGCGGTCAGCGACAGCAGCTTGACGCGGCCGTCGGCCTCGTCGGGCGTCTCTTTCACGGCACCCAGCGCCACCAGCTTGCGGAGCAGACGGCTGACGCTGGATTTCTCCAACCGCAGGCGCATGCCGAGCTCGCGCGCCGTGAGGCCGCCCACCTCGATCTCGATCAGCGCATGCACGGAGGATGGCGACAGATCGGTGCCGGCGAAGGTGCCACCCATGAAGCCCCAGGCGCGCACCATCCGTCGCGACAGGGTGCGGATGTCTTCGACGACGGCCGGATCTGGACTCATCTGCGGGCTCCGTTGATATGGTTGTATCGTACAACCATATCCTTGCGAAATGCAACGCCTCCCAAACCGGGGACGAACGACGGCAGCGAACGGAGTTGCACCTCGATGATGGCGGCAACGCTGAAAATGCGATCTTTCGCGTTTACCCGCCGTTAACCGGATGGCTTGGCACCCGCCATTTAACCAATTGAAAGAACTTCATTTTCCCAAAGGGCCGATCTTCTCCACCAACCCTCCACCGTTCAAGTGTTAACCCCGCCACGAAATCGCCACGACATCTCCCGTCACCCACCTCAATCCCGGCATCGGCGCGACCCATTCGCAAGGCATCTCTTGCCCATCGAAAGGCACTGACCGGAGGCCCGGTTCGGAGCCGAAGCGATAAGCGGCAAGGACGAGAGAGATGACCGACAGGATCGACGACACCCCCTTCAACGCAGCCACCGCGCACCACGAGCTTTCGGTCGGGGCGGGCGCTTCCATCGTCGTTGCCGTCGCCGCCTCGCTGATCCTGGCGGTGACGCTCCTGTGCGCCAGCCTCAGTCCGGTCAGGGCGGCCGAAGTCGCGCCGGCCATCGCCACGCTGGATGTCGAGACCGGCGCCATCCGCCCGGTCGGCGACCCCGTTCCCTACGTCAAGGCGCTGCCGCGCGACATGAGCTACGCCATTGCGCCGGCCCCGGCCCCCGACCGGTCCGACAGCCTCGCCATGATCGTGGTCATGGCCGTTCTCGCCGGCTGGCTGACGGTTTCGGCCGACCTCTGGCGCGCCCTGTTCAATCGGGTTAAAAGCTGGGATCGCTCGCGCTCGTGACCCCGGTATCCAATGTCCCCTTTGCGTTTCCTCGGTTTGGTGCTCGCGGCCCTTTTTGGCGCGTTCCTGCTCCTGGTGCTGGCCTTCTACACCTACGGTCGGGAAGCCAGCTGGGACGCGGTGTTCGGTCCGGCCGACCTCGGTCCCTATGATTTCTCGGTGCCTTCGCGCACCGGCAAGCTCAACGATAGCCTCGCCTGCCCGGCCGACGACTGCAGGAAGGGCATCCCCGACATCGAAACGCGCCGTTACAGCCTGCCGCCCGAGGCCCTGTTCACGGTGGCGGAAGCAGCCGCCAAGCGCCTGCCCGGCAAGGTGCGGGAGGTCGGCGCCAATCCGGTCAACACCCGCTTCCGGATGATCGTCTACTCGCCGCTCCTGCGCATGCCCTCGACGCTGTCGGTGATGGTGACGCCGGCCCGCGGCGGCGGGTCCTTCCTCTACGTCTACTCGCGCAGCCAGATCGGCTACTACGACCTCGGGCGCAACACCGCCAACATCGTGGCGCTTCTCTCCGGCATCGACGCCGAGCTGGCCGCCACCACGCCGACATCGGCCGACCCCGCAGCGCCCGGCCCGGCGCTGCCCTCCCCCGCCAAATGAAAAAGGACCGCCGCCGGCCTGTGCCGGAAGCGGTCCTCCAATAGGCTCAGCCGGCAACCGGCGCCTATTCGTCCTCCGGCACCAGCTCCATGATCTTCATGTCGGGCTGGTTGGCGCAATCGCCGGCGATCTGCTTCACGTTGGCGACCAGCTCATCCATGTCGATCACGGTATTGCCGCTCTGGTGGCTGAGATAGCCGTCGATCCAGACCACCGTCGGCAGAATGCCTTCCTCGTCGGCCAGAAACTGCTTGCAGGTGAGCTCGGCCATGTCGACCTTCTCGCCAGCCATGGCCAGCGTCGGCAACGCGGCAATAAGCGCCCCGACCATAAATGCAAACTTCATAATATGCCCCTTCAGGATGGACCGGCGCCAGGGATTCTCATGTCCCCCAGCCGCCGGCAAATCGTTCATAACATGAAACAATCAGGAACGTGAATTCCCTTACTGCTGGCTGCGGTACGTGGCGTTCACGCCCCTCAACACGCTTTTGCGATCCATTGTCAAATCCGCAGCCCGCAACTGTCATCGGGCGCCCATTTGCGCGTGATCGAATGCGGCTTAAATCACGGTCATCGGCAGCGGACACTGACCTCCAATGATCTCCACCGCTGCCAGACCATGAAACAAATCAGACATTTATGTCTTTCGGAGTATTGAAAATGAAGACCTCCCTCCTCGCTTCCCTCGCCCTCGCCTCGGTCCTGCTGCCCTCGATCGCCAGCGCCGCCTCGCTCGTTCAGTACAACCCGGGCGCCGACACCAATGAGCCCCAGTTCGTCACTGTCGTCAGCGACAATGGCGCCAACGCCGCCGCTGCCAAGGCAGACGCCGCCCGCTATGCCGAAGCCGGCCAGACCCTGAAGTCCGGCGCCGTCATCGGTACCCACGGTTCGGAAGGCTACAGCGTCGTGACCAACTTCGACCCGGCCGCCCGTGACAACGAACCCCAGTTCAAGAGCGCCGTGCTCATCAAGGACTCGGCCAACGCCGCTGCCGCCAAGGCCGACGCCGCCCGCTACGCGGCGGCCGAGCAGACGCTGAAGTCCGGCGCCGTCGTCGGCACCCATGGGTCCGAAGGTTACCGCGTCGTGACGACCTTCGACCCCGCCGCCCGCGACAACGAGCCCCAGTTCAAGAGCACCGTGGTCTTCGCGAACTGAGCATCGACCAAGCAGACAGCAAGACGGCTTCCCGCGAGGGGAGCCGTTTTTCATTTGGGGTGGGGAGAGATCGGACCGGAAACGACAAAGCGCCCGAACCGGTCAGGTCTCGAGCGCTCGACGTCGTATCCATATGTCGGCTTGTTGCCGTTCAGTCCTCAGAGACCGAAACCACGGCGGGTGCGGTTGTTGAGGTTCCGCTCGCGGGCCTCTAGGTCGTACCGGTCGCCGGCCTCGTTGAGGTAGGCCATGTCGCGCTCGATCTGGGTGGGAAGGTGGAGAGCCTTGGCAGCGCGCTTGAGGGTGGCGAACATTTCGGTTTTTCCTTTCCTAGACCGGAGGTTTCCGGCCTCTTTTCTCTTCTCTCTTTGATGCCCTCAATATAGGCCCGCCAGCCGTCGCGACCTAATCGCAAGTTCTGAAGGCGCCCTTCAGTTTCTCTATGCCCAAAGCCGTCACCGGCTTCGGTCGTGCGGCCATGCGTTTGCCACGGTGGACACCAGCGACTGGACCGGCGAGGCCAGCAGTGGCCGGTAGGCGATGGCCAGCGTCAACGGCTCCGGCCCGTCGGCCAGCGGCCGCATCGACAGCGTCGCCGGCATCAGGCGCTCGGCGTAATCGGGCATCAGCGAGAAGCCGTCGGTGGCCATGATCAGCGAAAAGGTCGAGGCGATGTCACCGGCGACATGGGTCGGGGACAGGGCAAGCCCACGCAGCTGGCCCCAGATGTCGATCTCGCCGCGCAGAAACGGCGCGACGCGCTGATTGACAGCAATGTAGGTGTGGCCGACCAGATCCGAGAAGGACAGCATATCCCGCCGCGTCAGGGGATGGCCGGTCTGAAGAAAGACGCTGATGCGGTGATGATCGATCGGCTCGAAATGCAGGTCGATGTCGGTGACCGAGGGGCGGGCAAAGGCGAGATCCAGATTGCCGTCCTTCAGATCTTGGATGAGCGCGGTGGATGGAGCGCTCGTCACCTCGATGTCCACCTCGCCGGCAATCTCGCGCGCCAGCCGCCGGAACTCGGGAAGCACGAAGGTTTCGAGCCCCGGGATAATACCGACGCGGATCGTCATCGGCGCGTTTCGCACGACGTCGACGGCGTCGTCGAGCTGCTTCAACACCTGCCGGACATGACCGAGAAACAGCCGGCCGGGCCGTGTCAGAACCACGCCCCGCACCCGGCGGTCGAACAGCTCGACACCCAATTCCCGTTCAAGATCCTTGAGTTGGCGGCTGAGCGACGGCTGGGCCGTGTGCAGCCGCGTCCTGGCGGCGGCGCTGACACTCCCCTCGTCGGCGACGGCTACGAAGTAGCGAAGATGCCTCAGCTCCATTGCGTACATATCTCCTGAGTATGGAGCGCAGCCCTATCAAGTCTTTGTAGAGATGGCAACGCCGGCTCTAGGGTGATGCCGAGCTGCCCGGCCGGGCAGAGGGCGTTTGCCAGCAACCGAAGGCGCGGACACGAGCCGCGAACAGTCCCATGAAAGAGAACCACGAGATCTTGTTCGAGCCGATGAAGATCGGCAGCCTCGAAATCAAGAATCGCTATGTCATGGAGCCGATGGGGCCCGGCGGATTGTGCGACGCCGACGGCACCTACAACTATCGCGGCGTCGAGTATTACGTCGAGCGCGCCAAGGGCGGCGCCGGCTTGCTGATGACCGGCGTCACCATGGTGGAAAACGAGATCGAGAAGTGCGCCCTGCCCTCGATGCCCTGCCCGACGCTGAACCCGCTCAACTTCGTCAAGACCGGCAAGATCTTGACCGAGCGGGTGCACGCCTATGACGCGCGCATCTTCCTGCAACTCTCGGCTGGCTTCGGCCGCGTGTCGATGCCGTCGATCGTCGGCCGGACGGCCGTCGCCCCGTCGCCGATCCCGCACCGCTGGATCGAGGGCGTGACCTGCCGCGAACTGACCATCGAAGAGATCAAGACCTACGTCCGCAAGTTCGCCGACAGCGCGGAGGTCGCCCAGCGCGCCGGCTTCGACGGCATCGAGATCCACGCGGTCCACGAGGGCTATCTGCTCGACCAGTTCGCCATCTCCATGTTCAACCAGCGCACTGACGAATATGGCGGCAGCCTGGAGAACCGCCTGCGCTTCGCCGTGGAGATCGTTGAGGCGATCAAGGAACGCTGCGGCGCCGACTATCCGGTGTCGCTGCGTTACTCCATCAAGAGCTTCATCAAGGATTGGAAGAGCGGCGGCCTGCCGGGCGAGGAGTTCGTCGAGATGGGCCGCGACATTCCCGAGGGCATCGAGGCGGCCAAGCTCTTGGAAGCGGCCGGCTACGACGCCTTCAACGGCGACGTCGGCTCCTACGACAGCTGGTACTGGAGCCATCCGCCCATGTACCAGGACAAGGGCCTCTACCTGCCCTACAACAGGATCCTGAAAGAGGTGCTGAAGGTGCCGGTGATCACCGCCGGCCGCATGGACAACCCCGATCTCGCCGCCGCCGCCATCGTCTCCGGCAAGACCGACTTCGTCGGCCTCGCCCGGCCGCTGCTCGCCGATCCGCAGTTGCCGAACAAGGTGCGCGCCGAGAAGATCGACCGCATCCGTCCTTGCCTCTCCTGCCAGGAAGGCTGCATGGGCCGGCTTGCCAAGTACTCGCAGATCTCCTGCGCCGTGAACCCGGCCTGCGGCCGCGAAGCGGAATACGGCCTCAGCGCCGCGCTCGAGAAGAGGTCGGTGATGATCGTCGGCGGCGGCATCGCCGGCATGGAGGCAGCCCGCGTCGCCACGCTGCGCGGCCATGTCGTGACCCTCTACGAGAAGTCCGACCGTCTCGGCGGCGTCGTCATCCCCGGCGGCGTGCCCGACTTCAAGGAAGACGACCACGACCTGATCCGCTGGTACGAGCGCGAGCTGCGCGAACTCAAGGTGCCGGTGATCTTCAACAAGGAAGTGACCGAGGAGACGGTGCGGCTCGCCAAGCCCGACGTGCTGATCGTCGCCACCGGCTCGCAGCCCAAGCGGCTCAGCATCGGCGACGCCGACAACGTCTACACCGCCGAGGACGTGCTCAACGGCGTCAAGCCGGCCGGCGACAGCACCATCGTCATCGGCGCCGGCCTCGTCGGCTGCGAAACGGCGCTATGGCTGCACGACCAGGGCAAGAAGGTGACCATCGTCGAACTGGCGCCGACGATCCTGGCGCTGGCCGGCCCGCTCTGCCACGCCAACCACGACATGCTGCACGACCTCCTGATCTACAAGAAGATCGACATCATGACGTCGAGCCATGTGGCCGAACCGGTCAAGGGCGGCTTCAAGGTGAAGAGCGGCGACAAGGAGACCATCGTGCCGGCCGACAGCGCCATCGTCGCCATCGGCTATCGCTCCGAGCGCAGCCTCTACGACAAGGTCCGCAACCTCGTTCCCGAAGTCTACAGCTTCGGCGACGCCCGCCAAGTCTCCAACATCATGTACGCGATCTGGGATGCCTACGAGGTGGCGCGCTCGATCTGATCGCCCCGGTCAAACTGACAACGACAGGCCGCGTCGTCCCCCGGGATGGCGCGGCCTTTCTATGGTCCGGAGCAAGCGACAAATGCGACCAAGCGTCCGAACCGGCCCAAGGAGGCGCAAGAACCCTGGTCAGGAGAGATGCAGTCTTACGCCCGGCGGAGCGGCCGAGTACAACTCGAAGTCGTCATCTTTCGAACCGATCCTTGCCGAGAACGCCGACATGTTTCGCCACGCCGTGATCGTCTTTCTTGCCGTGCTCGGACTATCGCCAAGGGTGGCAACCGCGCAGGAAGTCATCAAGTCCTTCGATGCCGCCATCCAGCTGGAGGCCAGCGGCGAGCTCGACGTCACCGAGACCATCACCGTTCGCGCGATGGGCGACAGGATTCGCCACGGCATTTATCGAGATTTCCCGTTTTCCTGGTCCGAGGGCGACGAAGCCGCATTCCGGATTGTCTCGGTCGAGCGCGACGGCCGACCAGACGATTGGTCGCGACAGGCCGTCTCCGGCGGAACGCGCATCTATATCGGCGCCAAAAGCCAAGTGGTTCAACCGGGCGACCACACCTATCGGATCAGGTATCGCACCGACACTCAGGTCAGATTTCACGACACCTACGACAACCTGGTTTGGAATGTGACAGGAAACGGCTGGCTGTTTCCCATAGAAAACGCCACCGCGACGGTATCCTTGCCCGGCGACGCCAAGCCTGAGGATGCGACGGTCTACACCGGGCCGCGCGGCGCGCGCGGGAAGGATGCCACAGCACAGCTTTCGGGCACCACCGCGTCATTTGCCATGACACGCGGCCTGTCGGTCGGCGAAGGACTGACGATCGACATCAAGATACCCAAGGGCGTCATTTCACAGCCGAGGCCTGTGCAGAAGCCTGCCTTTTGGTGGTGGGATGGGAAAACCGCGTTAGCCGGCGGGAGTGTTCTTGCCGTGGCGCTCCTCGTGCTTTTCGCTCTGTGGTTTCACTACGGAAAAGACCCCGCAAAGGGCCCGACGCCATTGAGATGGACGCCGCCGGAAGGCTTATCTCCAGGCGTGATCGGGTACATCCGAGATGGCGGCTTTCCGGACTCCGGTTACGCTGCTTTCTCCGCATCCCTCATAGACTTGGCGGCAAATGGATATTTGGCGATCACAGAATTCGACAACGGCGCCGGCGTCAAAAGGACGAACAAATCGCCCCGGAAACTGTCGTACGACCAGTCTATGATAATTCAAAGGATTGATAAAGAAGGTGGATACCTAGAAATAAGCAAAGAAAATATATATTGCTTACGCTTGATAGTCGAGTCACAGAAAAAATTGATTCAAGACACAGAAACCGAGAGTTTCAATATAAGAAATAAAGGCCTTATAAAAATCGGAATCGCAATAATATTCACATCAGTCATCGCATCAATATCCATAACACACCAGCCAATAATAATATACTCGCCAATAATAATTGGTGTGTTGATTACTTATTTCGTAAAAAGCCTGATAAGGCCAATTACAGATTCAATAAAAGACCTCTTCAAGATTAAGCCTATAACGTCTGGGAAATATATAAACTACATATCATATATAATTATCACACCAATGGTGCTTGGTGTTCTCTTTGTTTTTATAAACAACTCAAAACCAAAGGAATCGACAGAACTGATCCTGATATATGGATTTTTAGTGATCGCTTCATGTCTTGTTTTCCTTATGGGGAAAGCAACGGAACGAGGACGAGACATCAAGGATCAAATTGAGGGGCTCCAAAAATACCTGACGTTGAGCTTAAAGCGCAGAGAAACCAAAAATGGCATACCGCTCATGTCATCGTCCCATTTTGAAAGCTTGCTGCCTTACGCCATCGTCCTCGGCGCTCACAAGCCATGGCTGCGTACATACGAGGAGTGGCAGGAGAGCCATGCCGGCATGGGAGCAAACAGCTATAGCCAAAGCTGGTGGCGATATAACTCATTTGGCCTGACAGACACAGATTTTGACATCAGTCCTCGACATTCTCACTCAGTGGCCAGCCAAGACAGCTCTTCGTTCGGCTCCGGCTCATCCGGCTCGGGTGGTGGCGGAGGCGGCGGCGGCGGTTGGTGATAGCCATCCGGTGCGGTGTGGCCGGCGCCGTCTACTCGACAACCTGCCAAGCCGCCGTAACGACAAAGCGCCCGAACCGGTCAGGTATCGAGCGCTCGACGTCGTATTAAAGTGGCGGCTTGCTACCGTCCTGTCCTCAGAGACCGAGGCCCCGGTTCGGCGCGCGGCGGGTGAGGTTGCGCTCGCGGGCTTCGAGGTCGTAGCGGTCGCCGGCTTCGTTCAGGTAGGCGAGGTCAAGCTCGGCCTGGCTGGGAACGCGGAGGGCCTTGGCAGCACGCTTGAGGGTGGCGAACATTTCGGTTTTCCTTCTTTCCTGACCGGGGGTTTCCGGCCTCTTTCTCTCATCTCTTTGACGCCCTCAATATAGGCCCGGCAGCCCCGCCGGCCTAATCGCAAGTTCTGAAAGCCGCTTTCAGATTTCCTATAGGTAAAACTCCGCCCTCACCCCAGAAGGGTGTCGGTGAGCCGCTCCCCGAGCCCGCCCACATGGGCGATGTCGGCGAGATAGAGCGCGGCCTCGCCCGCCTCCACGTCCTCGACGAAGGTCTCGTCGCCCGCCTCGGCCCTGCCGCGCATGAAGGCGACGAGCGTCCGCAAGCGCTCGGCGATCATCCCCGGCAGATGGCGCCGCTCGTCCGCCGTTGCCCCATAGGCGTCGCAGAAGATGCGTGCCCGCGACAGCTGCGTCTCCACCGCGAACACCCCGCCCTGATGGCCGGACGAGAACAGCGGCGCCCAGCGGTAAACGGCATAGGCGAGATCCCACAGCGCCGGCGCCGGATGAATGGTGTCGAAGTCGATGAGGCCGACGGCCACGCCTTCATCGCCGGCAACGTTGTAGGGCGCGAAGTCGCCGTGACAGACGATCTCGCGCGGCTCTCTCGGCTCCAGCATCCAGACCTGCGCCTGGCGGTCGCTCTCCAGGAAGCCCCTGGAGGCCGCATGGAAGTCGCGCAGCAACTGGGCCGCCGACCGAAGCATCCGCTCGGAACCGACCAGCGGATCGCGGAAGTCCTCTGAGACGCGCCCCTCGACGAAGCTCACGATCTCCTGCCCCGCCTCGGTGATGCCGATGGGAACGGGCGCTCCGACAAAGCCGGCGGCACTGATGTGGGCGAGGAAGCGATGCACCGTCGGCGTCCACGGGCCGGCCGGCCGCGTCACAGTGTTGCCGTCGCGCCAGATCTGCCCGTCGCGTCCGCCTTCGAGCGCCTCCACTCAAACCTCCCCGAGCCGCCGCGGCAAAACTGCCTTTCGCCGCCCCGCCGTTGTTTGGTTTAACTCGTCCGGCGGCGCAAGACCGCTCAGCTGCTGACCGCACCAGTCATCAGCGCGCGGCAAGCCGGTAGACGGATACGTGCGAGCCGGACTCGGCGGTGAATGGCGCGCCCGTCCAGTCGGCCGACCGGTCTTCCAGCGTGAAGCCGGCCAGCTCCGCCATCAGGTCCAGTTCGGACGGCCAGATGTAGCGATGGGCGGAGCGCTGCAGGTTCGCCTGCCTGTCGTCGCCGAAGCGGACGTGGTGCGACACCATACGCTGGTTCAGCACGTCGTAGGTGTCGAGGCCGATGTAGCCGGGCTCGTCGGCGAAGACGACGGCGGTCTGGCCCGGCGGCAGCTTGCGCAAGTCGGGAACGCCGAGTTCGACCACGAAGCAGCCGCCGGCCTCGAGGTGCCGCGCCGCGTTGCGGAATGCGGCGACCTGCTCGCGCTGGGTCAGAAGGTTCGAGATGGTGTTGTAGACGAGATAGACGAGGCTGAACCGGCCCGGCGCCGAGGTGACGGCCATATCGCCGACGATCACCGGGATTTCGGTCTCGTCGGCCTTGGTGCGCAGCTCGGCGATCATCGCCGTCGACAGCTCGATGCCGGTAACCGGCACGCCCCTCTCATGCAGCGGGACGGCGACCCGCCCCGTTCCGATGGCGAACTCCAGCGCCCGTCCGCCGCCGGCCAGCACGGCAAGCCGGTCGACGGTCTGCTTGAGAAGGTCGGGCGCGAACATGCCCGTTCCCGGCGTGTCGTAGGACCTGGCGGTCTCGCTGTCCCATGGGTCGGACGGCATCATGGCTGCTCTTCCCCATATTTGGCCTCACCGGCCCGTGGTTCAGGACTCGATACCGGACTGACAGTATAGAGCCTCACCCGAAGGATTTTACTGACATGTTCGGCAGCATGAAGGCAAATGACACCCATTGCCTGCCATGTTACGTTGCCTCCACAGAAACTCAAAAGGTGATCGAGCCCTTGCAACGCCCTATCCTGTCATATATACGGATAAGATAAATTCGACGCGTCGGGAAGACGCAAGGGTCGCCTGGCGTTTTGCCATTGCATTTGTTTTGAAACTTTTTTCGCTTGGCTTTCCGGCCCAATAGCTTTGGAATGGATATTCGTCATGATCTTCGAAACGGCCCGCCGGCCTCGGATTGTCATATAGCCATAATGAGGCGCGGCCTTCGGCGCGCAACCTGATCGCGTCCGGCAACCGGCATTTCAGTTGGGCCGATAACAGCCAAAACCATCCGGAAGAAAGTATCCGGCTCGCCAAACGTCGACCCAGGCGCATTTTCGGGAACGCTCCAATAGCAGCTCCCTTCGATTACCCAAGGTCATGCCTTGGCAGACTTTCGTAAGTTGATATTGCGACGCATTTCTCGAGACAACTTGTTCTAACGACCAGATTTTGTTCCGCAACTTTGTTCGATAAAACTATATTGAGGATGCCATGCACCCGAAAATAGAGGAAAGACGTGGAGTCATATTGTCCAGGCAGCTCGCCCAGGTGGATTGCGACACCAGAGCTGCGTGCCACTCCCTCGCCCATCGCGTTCGGCTTGCCGGCTCCATAGGCTCCGGCGACCAGCGGGCGAGGCCCTCGAAACGCAGTTTCAGGCGAGTGTGGACCACGTCGTCAGCATTCCGGCCGCGTCCGAAGATGGGCGGGCCGCACGGGCCAGCGGGGACATGATCTCCCGGCGCATTGAGTTCGATCGGTTCCGGCACGACTTGGACCGGTTGCATGACCGCGAATACACGCGACTCGCTCCGACAAGATGACACGTATCTCTAGTTTCAAGATTGGTCGTGAAATGGCGCATTGTCCGTATTGCCTGACCCCCGTCGCCAAGAAAGACGTCGTCTGCCCTGCCTGCGGCGCGGAAAAAGGCTATCTGTACTTCAATCGGAAATCTCGCGGGCTGCTGTTCCTGCTCGCTTTCGGCCTTCTGATCCCCTGGCTCGTCGCCCTGCCCTTCCTTTTCTACGTCCAAGGCATGGGCACCCTCTTCTGGCTGGCGGTCGCTGTCGCCGTGGGGCTGACGATCCTCACCATCCAGCGGCTGATCGTCGGCACGACTTGGTACCGCTGAGCGACGCCAACTCGCCAAGAGTGCGAGACATACGCTCGGCATGCGAAGCCTCAAAACGACGCCCCGCCGTGCGGACGCGCGGCGGGGCTTCTATCATTCGATGCGGATCGATCACTCGGCGGCGGCGACCTTCTTGGGCTGCACTTCGTCGAGATAGGCGTGCATCAGGAGTTCGCTGATCTTCGCCGGCTTGAAGCGATACTCGCCGATTTCGGAGATCGGCGTCACCTCGGCGGCGGTGCCGACCAGGAAGGCCTCAGTGAAGGTCGACAGCTCCTCCGGCAGGATGTGCCGGCGATTGACCTTGATGCCATGGCGGGCGGCAATCGCCTCCACCGACTGGCGCGTGATGCTGTCGAGGAAGCAATCCGGTTCCGGCGTGTAGAGCTCGCCGTCGCGAACGAAGACGATGTTGGCGCCGGTCGATTCCGCCACATAGCCGCGATAGTCGAGCATCAGCGCATCGGTATAGCCCTGGGCTTCCGCCGCGTGCTTGGAGATGGTGCAGATCATGTAGAGACCGGCCGCCTTCGACTTGCACGGGATGGTCATCGGGTCGGGGCGGCGATAGGGCGCCCAGGTCAGGCGGATGCCCTTCAGCTTCTCGGCCGGGCTGAAGTAGCTCGGCCATTCCCAGACGGCGATCGCCATGTGGATGGTATTGTTGGGAGCGGAGACGCCCATGGCCTCCGAGCCGCGCCAGGCGATCGGCCGGACGTAGGCATCGACGAGACCCGAACGGGCAAGCGCGGCGTTGGTCGCCGCCTCGATCTCTTCGAGGCTGTAGGGCAGCTTGAAACCGAGAATCTCGGCCGACTCGATCAGGCGCTGGCTGTGCTCCCGGAGCTTGTAGACCTCGCCGCCATAGGCGCGCTCGCCTTCGAACACGGCGCTGCCATAGTGAAGCGCGTGGGTCAGAACATGCACCTTGGCGTCCTTCCAGTCGACGAACTTGCCGTCGTACCAGATCACGCCGTCGCGGCTGTCAAAGGGGACACTGGCCATCTTGAACTCCCAGACTTTTCTTTTGTCTCTTGCCCGACACGGACGGGCGACCTCTTGCACGGGACACATTTTGCCTCGGCGTCGACAAGCGGCTATGCTCGCGGATCGATGGATCCCTTGGATGCCGGATGTCCCTTGCGACCGCGTCGTGCGAACGATCGTTTCGTCGTGACGGGTATTCTAGTAACAAATGAATCGAAGTATGTCAACATGGCTGCCATAAATTTTCCCTTTGACGCCACGCATCCGTCCGAGAAGCCCGCGACGGAGCGCCCCGGCGGCGGTGGCGCCGAGGGACTCGACTTCGAACTGATCGAGCTTTTGTTCTTTGCCTACCGCGACTTCGTCGGCGAGGCCGACCATATTCTGGAAGCGATCGGCTACGGCCGCGCCCACCACCGCGTCGTCTACTTCGTGATGCGCAACCCCGGCCTGCGCGTCTCCGACCTCCTGGACATCCTGCAGATCACCAAGCAGAGCCTCGGCCGCGTACTGAAGCAGCTCATCGACGAGGGCTACATCGAGCAGCGGCCCGGCCCGGTCGACCGGCGCGAGCGGCTGCTCTACGCCTCGGAGAAGGGCGAGCGGCTGGCGAACGACCTCTCCGCCCGTCAGCATGCCCGCATGGTGAGGGCACTCGCCACGCTGCCGCCGGGCTCGCGCGCCATCGTGCGCGACTTCCTCGGCAACATGATCGATGCCCGCGCCCCCGGCGCGGCGCTTGGCGAGGAGGGCTGAGCCATGGCCACCATTGCCCCCGCCGACGGCGCCAGCCACGTTCTCGTCGTCGACGACGACAGCCGCATCCGCCAGTTGCTCGCCAAATATCTCGGCGGCCACGGCTATCGCGTCACCGCCGCCGCCGACGCCGCCGAGGCCAGGCGCAAGATCTCGGCCATCGAGTTCGACATCCTGGTGGTCGACGTGATGATGCCGGGGGAAGACGGCCTCAGCCTAACCCAGTCGCTGCGGTCCGAGCAGGACGTGCCGATCCTGCTGCTCACCGCCAAGTCGGACGGCGCCGACCGCATTCGCGGCCTCGAAGCCGGCGCCGACGACTATCTCACCAAGCCCTTCGAGCCGCGCGAGCTGCTTTTACGCCTCAACAACATCCTGAGGCGGCGGCCGATGCCCGAGGCGCCGCTCACCCGCGAGGAGATCCGCTTCGGCCGTTTCGTCTTCAGCGCCAAGCGCGAGGAGCTCTACGACGGCGAGACGCCGGTGCGCCTCACCGACCGCGAGCGACAGTTGCTCGGCCAGTTCGCCGCCAGCCCCGACGGTACGCTGTCGCGCGAGGCGCTCGCCGGCGAGCCCGGCGAGGTGGGCGAACGCACCATCGACGTGCAGATCAACCGCCTGCGCCGCAAGATCGAGACCGACCCCGGCAATCCCATGTTCCTGCAGACGGTGCGCGGCGTCGGCTACCGCCTGCGCTTCGAGTGAAAAAGATGTCGGAAACGCCAGAGCCAACCACGCCCCGTGGTCGCGTCGCCGCCGGTCTCGACCGGCTCGATGACGGCATCCGGCACGTCCGCAACTTCATCGCCCGCAACAGCCCCTCGACGGTGCGGCGGGTCTGGATCGGCGTCGGCCACGCCATCAACCGGGCGCTGCCCAAGGGGCTGCTCGGCCGGTCGCTGCTGATCGTCGTCGTGCCGATGCTGATCCTGCTCGCCGTGCTGACCGGCGTGTTCATGGATCGCCACTGGATGCTGGTCACCCAGCGCCTGTCGGATGCCGTCGCCGCCTCCATCCTCGGCCTCGCCAACATCGCCGACAATACCGCCATTCCCGATGAGGTCAGGATCGACGCCGTCGCCTCGGCCGCCCGGGCCATGGGGCTGAACGCCGAGGTGCTGCCGCCCAGCGAGATCGGTCGCACGCGCCGGGCCTCGGCCGACATCGTCCACAGCATGCTGGCCGGCGCGCTCCAGAAGCGCCGGCTGTCGATGCCCTTTTCGATCCGCGACCTGCCCGACGGCAACCGCATCGAGGTGCGGATGGTCGTCCATGCCGGCGTTCTCAAGGTGGAGTTCCCGCGCAGCCTCGCCTACGCCGCCAACTGGCACTTCTTCCTGGTGTGGATGGTCAGCACCGCGCTGTTCCTGGTGCTGGTGTCGCTGATCTTCCTGCGCAATCAGATCAAGCCGATCGAGCGGCTGGCCGCCGCCGCCGAGGCTTTCGGCCGGGGGCGCCCCGTGGAAGGCTTTGCTCCGACCGGCGCCCGCGAGGTGCGGCAGGCCGCCCACGCCTTCATCGGCATGCGTCGGCGCCTCGAGCGCCAGATCGAACAGCGCACCACCATGCTGGCCGGCGTCGGCCACGACCTCAAGACCATCCTCACCCGCTTCCGCCTCGGCCTTGCCCTGCTGCCCGAGGGCGAGGAAACCGCCGACCTCAGCGCCGACGTCGCCGAGATGGAAGCGATGCTGGAGGCCTACGTCGATTTCGCCAAGGGCGATGCCGACGAGGCGCCGCAGCCGCTCGACGTCGAGGCGACGATTTCGGACTGCCTGCGCCAGATGGCGGACCCGGCCGGACGGCAGATCCACTTCGCTTTCAGCGGCGACGGCCTGCTGACGCTGCGCCCGACCGCTTTCCGCCGGCTGATCGCCAATCTCGTCGGCAACGCCGTCCGCTACGGGCGCACGGCAGTTTGGGTGACCGGCGAACGGCGCGAGGGCTGGCTGTCGGTGATCGTCGAGGACGATGGCCCCGGCATTCCCGAGGACGAGCTGGAGGCGGTGTTCCGCCCCTTCTACCGGCTCGACGCGGCACGCAACCAGGACGTCCCCGGCACGGGCCTCGGCCTCGCCATCGCCCGCGACGTCGCCCGCAGCCATGGCGGCGACATCGAGCTCGGCCCGAGCCCGCATGGCGGCCTCAGGGCAACGATCCGCCTGCCGGCGTAAGGGGGGACCGTTGCTGCCCGGGCACACGCCCAGCCCGAGCCTATTGCCAATGCCAAATGTTGATTGCCAAGCACAGACTCGCTCTGTAGTTGATAAATTGACACAGAATTTATCAATTTGAGGCGCGTGAGCTGGTCATGGCTAGACATTCGGCACGTATTTCCAAGCCCCGAGACCTCCAGCCCCCCGCGAAGAAGGTCGCTTCCCTCGCCCTGCTGACGACGGCGGTTTCCGCGCTTCTGTGCGGAGGCGCCGCCAGCGCAGACCCGACCTTGAACTGGACGGGCAACACCGACCACGATTGGTTCAAGGCCTCAAACTGGGAGTGGGACAACAACGTCATCCCAACGCCGACCAGAGAAGCGCGCATCGGCAGCTCCTCGGCCACGATCACCGGGTCGACCGCCGCCCAGGCGAGCAATCTGTTGGTCGGCCTCGGAGGGACCGGCAGCCTGACGATCGAAGGCACCCTCAACACGACAACGGCAGCGCTCGGCTGGAACACCGGTTCGACCGGCACGGTCTCGTTGTCCGGAACCGGCTTCACCTGGACCAACACCGGCGATCTCTACCTCGGCAACGAGGGAACGGGCATCCTTTCGATCGACGACCTGGCGTCGGTGCAGGCCGGCACCACTTATGTCGGCTCCGGCTATGGCAGCCTTGGGCGCCTCGAACTCACCGGTGGCGCCACCTTCACCTCGACCGGGGATCTCTACGTCGGCTTTGCCGGCACCGGCGGCAGCTCCCAACCTGCGTCAGAAGGCATTTTGAGCGTCACGTCCGGCACGGTCCATAATGTCAACGGCGTGCTCGCCGCCGGCACGGATTCGACTGGAACAGCGACGATCACCGGCGCATCGTCCTCCTGGATCAACACCGGACGGCTGACGGTCGGTGGCAGCGGTGTCGGCACGTTGACCGTTTCGGCTGGCGGCGACGTCACGAGCGTCGACAGCGTCATCGGTCAGGCGACGAGCGCTGCCGGCAGCTCGGTGACGGTGACCGGCACCGGGTCGACCTGGATCAGCACCGGCACGCTCTTCGTCGGCAACTTCGGCGCCTCCCAGCTCGACATTCTCTCCGGCGGCGCCGTGACCAGCGCGGCGGCTGTCATCGGCCGTCACTCCACCAGCACAGCCACGGTCAGCGGCTCCGGCTCCTCCTGGAACACGGGCGCTCTCTCGGTCGGCGGCGATATCAGCGATCCGGGAGTGGCCAACGGAACACTCACCGTCTCGGCCGGCGCCTCCGTGACAAGCGCAGGCGCAAAGCTCGGCCTCAACTCCGGCAACACCGGCACGGCTACGGTCAGCGGCGTCGGCTCGGTGTGGAATACCGGCGGCTCGGGTACCGTGCTGTCGGTCGGCTACAACGGAACGGGCATTCTCACGGTCTCGGACGGCGCCGCGCTCAGAACGGATCGGCTGATCGCCGGCCACAATGCCAACTCGAGCGGCACGGTGACCGTTACCAGTGGCGCCAGCTTCACCAATACCGGTTATCTCTACGTCGGCAACGAAGGTAACGGCACATTGACCGTTTCCGACGGCGGCAAGGTGACCAGTGGGTTGGAGAGCTATGTGGGCTCGGCGAGTGGCTCGCACGGCACGGCCACCATCACCGGCACCGGCTCATCCTGGACCATGGATAACGCTCTCATCGTCGGCCATGACACTGGCGCGATCGGCACCATGACGATTTCCGATGGTGCGACGGTCACCGATGTCCAGGGCATCGTCGGCGATCTCACCGGCTCCAACGGTTCAATGACGGTCACCGGCGCCGGGTCCACCTGGACCACCCTCGTCACAAGCGCTCAGTTTTCCGGCGACATCAACGCCGGACGCTGGGGCACCGGCACCATAACCGTCTCCGACGGCGGCAAGGTCATCGGCAACCGCTTCTATGCCGGCAACGAGGTTGGCTCCAACGGTACGGTCGTCGTCACGGGGACGGGGTCGTCGATCGCCGCCACCGACCGCTTCGTCGTCGGCTCCGATGGAACGGGCGTCGCAACCGTCTCCAACGGCGGCACGATCAGCGCCGGCACCATCAAGATCGCCGAGAGCGCGACGTCGCACGGCACACTGAACATCGGCGCCGCGGCGGTAGATCCAGCTGCCGCCGCCGGCACGCTCGACACGAGCAGCATCGTGTTCGGCGTCGGCGATGGCCTCCTGGAGTTCAACTTCACCGATCCCAGCTATGTCGTCTCGGCCGCCATCAGCGGCGCCGGCCGGGTTCAGCTCGACGCCGGAAACCTCACGCTGTCGGGCGTGAACACCTACACGGGCGGAACCACCGTCAATGGCGGCACGCTCAACGTGACCGGTTCACTGTCGGGCTCCGCCACGGAAGTCACGATGCGGGGCGGCCAACTGGTCAACAGCGGCGCGATCAGCGGCTCGACCTACGGCGTCGAGCTTGCGACCGTCGGGAACGTCGTCAGCACCTCCGGCAGCATCTCGGGCGGAACCGCAGCCGTCTTCTTCGGAGCGGGAAACAACACTCTCAACATCTCGCCGACGGCCGCCTTCACTGGCTACGTTGACTACAACACGACCCAGAACAACACGACGAGCTTCGGCGCCGGCAGCTACCGCATCGCGGCGGCCCGCTACGACGACCTTCACAACGTCATTGCGCTGAACAACGCCAGCCAGACCGTCATCCTCGAAAACGCCAACTTGCCGTCCAACGGCTACATCAACGTCGTCGCCATTCCCGCCGCCAGCCGGGAAGCGACCCAGTACACGTCGTCGGTTTCGGACGTCATCGGCAGCATCCTGTCGCTCGACGTCGCCCGGCCCGACCAGGTCAGCGTCGGCGGATCGACCATCTCCGCCCTGCAATATGGCGAGGACAAGCGCGAGACCCAGGAAGGCAAGGCGCTGCGCATGCTCGGCGACAACGCCGCCGTGGATGGCTATGGCAACCTGTTCTGGACACGCGCTTTCGGCGGCTTGCGCTACCAGCCGTCGAGCGACGGTCAATACTCGAACCACACCTCGCATGTCGGCGTCATCTCCGGCGTCGATCATCTGTTCGAGAACTATCGCATCGGCTTCTTCGCCGGCGCCGGCACCGTGCGCACAGCGGCCGGTGACAGCGCGTCCTTGATGCGGGGCAACACCGGCTTCCTCGGCCTCTATGGCGCCGTCGAGCTCGGCGGCCTGCAGTGGAACGCCTCGATCACCGGCGGCGGCATCGAGAACATGGCCAGCCGAAGCATCAACAATGGCACGGAAACGGCCTCCGGCGACTTCACCGGCTGGTACATCTCGCCGGAAGTGGCAGTGAGCCGCAGCTATCAGGTTGCCCCGGGCTGGCAGCTGACCCCCAGCTTCAAGACCCGCTACACCGGCGCCTACTACGAAGGCTATGACGAGGACGGCTCGTCGCAGGATCTCAGCTACGGGGCGCGCCAGTCGCACTCCATCGATGGGCGGCTGCAGGTCGAGCTCAAGTACAAGACGACCATGCCCTCCGGCCTGCCGGCCGCGTTGACCGCGACGGCCGCGCTCAGCGACACCCAGTACCTGGGATCGGAACGCGTCCGCGCCGACCTCAAAGGCAATGAGTTCACCGTGACGAACACCGGCGACAAGAACGTGCTCGGCGCGACCCTCGGTGTCGGCTTCGACGCCATGATCTCGGAGCGGACGGCCATCTACGGCGGCATCGACGGCTCCCTGTACAGCGACGACTCGATGGCAGCGTCCGGACGTCTGGGATTGAAGGTGGCGTTCTAAAGCAGCTTCAGCAAAAGCGGGTTCCGGTTCTGCGTTCGGAGCCGCGTCCCAACAACGAGATAGAGTTTCCGGCGAACCCCAGTTCGCCGGAAAGACTGTCGCACCGAGACGCCCTGTCCGGCATGCCTCGACGCCCCCGCCCACCAACACCCACCTTGCATTAAAAACGCCCCGGCGCGGTCGGCACCGGGGCGTTTTGTTTTGCTTTTGATCTTGGGTCCGTCAGGCGGCGCGCTTGTGCGGCGGCATGCGCAGGTTGGCGACCGGCTCCCAGACGGCGCGGTCGAGCTCACGCTCGGCGGCCTCGCGGCAGAAGCCGACGTCGTCGAGCAGATACGGATCCTCGACCAACCGCTGCAGGTCGTGCCTGAGCAGGCTGCGCTTGCGCCACTGCCGATAGAGCTGCCCCGGATTGAAGGTGCTGCCGGCCCATTGGCGGAGGGACATCGAGAAGATCATGATAGTACTCCGTGAGCTTCGCTTGGCTTCTATATGACGATCCGCCCGTACCGCTTCAAACGCCTTTTTTGCCCGCTTGACGTTCCAAAAACTTAACCGTAAACAAATCCTTACCAACCGCGCCCAACCGGCGCACGCCAGCGAGCGATCTCTAGGTGAAACTGCGTGGGAATCTGCCACATTTCTGACAAATCCGCCTTTTTCTGGCCGATACCTACGGGATTTGCAGGATGGAGAAAGGCCGCTCATCCCTTGGTCGATAGCGGTTGGCAAAGGATCCCGGCACCGCCGATCGGTGCGTGAAAATCAACCGGACCCGAGATTTGGGAGTGCCGAACGTGGCCGTCAGCCGCCTGCCCAGCCTCAACGCCCTCAAGGCCTTCGAAAGCGTCGCCCGTCTCGGCGCACTCAACCGCGCGGCCGAGGAACTCAACGTCACCGAGAGCGCCGTCAGCCGGCAGATCCGCGCGCTGGAGGACGACCTGCGCGTCGAGCTGTTCCGCCGCGTCCATCGCGGCGTGAGGCTGTCGCCGGAGGGCGAGCAGCTGGCGCTGTCGCTCGGCACCGCCTTCGAGGCGATGCGGCGCGGCGTCGAGCAGATCCGCGCCCGCCCCGGCGTCGTTCGCGTCCGCACGCCGCCCACCTTCGGCGCCCGCTGGCTGCTGCCGCGCCTCAGAAGCTTCGAGACTGCCAACCCCGACCTTTCGGTACGGGTGTCGGTGCTGTGGGAGAACATGGACCCGAGCGACGTCGAGAACGACGTCGGCATCCTCTATGAGTCGCGCCAATGGCAGCCCGAGGACCTGGTGCCCTTCCTGATGGAGCGGCTGACGCCGGTGTGCTCGCCAGCCTATTACCAGACCGTCGCCCATCTCGATCCGCCCGAGCGGATCCGTCGCGGCCAGATCCTGCACGGCTCGGGCTTTGCCGACTGGAAGCGCTGGGTGCAGAGGGCCTTCGGCGACGAGGCGCTCGACGTCGAGCACGGCGAGATCTTCGACACCATGGACACCGCCCTGCGCGCTGCCGAAGCCGGGCGCGGCTTTGCCATCGGCGACCTCTCCATGATCGGTGACGACATCGGCCTCGGTCGCCTCGTGGCGCCGTTCAACATCGTCACCGGCGGCGTCGACAATCTCTACCTCGTCCGCCGCGACCGCCTCCGGCCGAAGCCCGAGGTGACGCGCTTCGTCGAATGGCTATACGCCCAGGTCGAGGAGATGAACGAAGCGGGGTGAAATCCTGGGCAACCGCGCCCGTGCCCCCGAAAGAGGCATAATGCCCCGTCATGAAGCACCACTGCCGTTCTTTCCATCCTTGACAGCGATCGAGAAGCTCAGTTAGCATTCATGCCTAATTGATGAGCTGCCACGTGGCGTGCTCATGACATAAGCTCTTCCAGAGCAGCGGGCAGCATGGCCCCATGACCTTCCGGCGATCGTTCGAGCGAGCCGGATCGTGTCATGGGGTTTTTTGCGTTGGTCGATGCGTTGAGGTTTGGGATGGTCGGTACGATCAAGGTCGGTATCCTGTTCTCCTGCACCGGACCCTATGGCTCCATAGGGCTCGACTGTCGCGACGGGGCGGCGCTCGCCTTTGCCGAGGCCAGCGAGATGGCCGGCGACGGGCTTGCCTTCGAGCCGGTCTACGCCAACCCCGAGGGCGAGCCGCGCGCCTATCTGGAACAGGCGCGCGCCATGCTGCGCGACGACGGCTGTCGCCTGATCATCGGAACCATCACCTCGCTCGCCCGCAAGGAAGTCATCCCGCTCATCGAAAAGCACGACGGCCTGCTCTGGTACATCTGTCCCTACGAGGGCTTCGAGGCCAACGAGAACGTCATCTACACCGGCGCCTGCCCCAACCAGCACCTGATGCCGCTGTTCGAGCATCTGCTGCCGAGGCAGGGCCGGCGGGTCTATCTCATCGGCGCCAACTATGTCTGGGGCTGGGAGATGAACCGCATCGCCCGCGACCTCTTGCGGGACGCTGGCGGCGAGGTGGTGGGCGAGCGCTACCTGCCCATCGAGGAAACCGATGTCGACAGGCTGATCGTCGACATCCGGAGCCGCCGCCCCGATTTCATCCTCAACAATCTGATCGGCCCGTCGAGCCATGCCTTCCTGAGGGCCTACAAGGCGCTCGGCGATGCCGACCCCGCCTTCCGGCCGGAGGTACGCCCCGTGGTGAGCTGCGATCTCACCGAGGCCGAGATCGGCGAGATCGGCCTTGGCCTGTCCACCGGCCACCTGTCGGCCGCCAGCTATTTCGGCACCCTGGCGACGCCGGAGAACGAGCGCTTTCGGGCGCGCGCCGCCGCCACCCTGGGCACGGACCGCCGGCTCTCGTCCTTCGTCGAAGGCGCCTATGTCGCCGCGCACATGCTGATGGACGCGGTCCGCGCCGCCGGAAGCGACGAGCCGTCCGCCGTGCGCGCGGCGGTCCACGCCCGCCTGTTCGAAACGCCGCATGGCCCGATGCGCATCGATCCGCGGACCAACCACGCCGCCCTGCCGTTCCACCTCGGCCGCATCCGCGACGATGGCGACTTCGACATCATCGCCAGCCGCCCAGCCATGGTGGCCGACCCCTACATGACGGCGCCGCGCGAAGGCGGCCGGTCCGGCCTGAGGGTGGTGTCATGACCGCGATCCCCGACCTCGTCGGCCGCAAGGTCGCCATTCTTCACCGTCCCGACGAAGGCATCGCCCGCCTCGTCCGCCAGCTCGGCCTGCTCGGCCTCGAGGCGCACGTGCAGTGGACGCCGCTGGATCTTGAGGCGACGCCGGCCGACATCGTGCTGGTGGATGCCGATCAGGGCTGGTCGGGCCTGTTGCCCTGGTCGGGCGAGCCGGCGCCGGTGCCGATGGTCGCCTTGCTGCAATCGGAAGCGCCCGGCCGCGTCGCCTGGGCAATCTCGGAAGGCGCGCTGGCCATCCTGCCCAAGCCGGTGGTGCCCGCCGCCGTCTATCCGGCGCTGGTGCTGGCCGTCGCCGCCCATGCCCGCGCGGTCGAGGCGGCCGCCCGCATGGAACGCTTGGAGGAGCGGCTTCGCATGCGCCCCCTGGTGCACGCCGCCGTCAGGTCCATCGAGATGGCGGTCCAGTGCGACGAGGAAGCGGCCTATGCCTCTCTCCGCCGCGCGGCCATGAAGCGCCGCATCACCATCGAACAGACGGCCGCCGAGATGCTGGCCGGCGTCATTCCCCTGTCGGAGGCCGGCTGATGCGCATCGCCCGTGAATTCCTGCGCCGCCCCACGGCCGTCTTCGGCCTCGTCGTGGTGCTCCTGGTGGTGGTCGGCGCCCTCACCGCGCCGCTGATCGCCCCCTACGCCCCCGACGAGCAGCTGTTCGATGGCCTGACCCTCGAAGGCGCGCCCATCGGCCCCGATGCCGCCTTCCTGCTCGGCACCGACACGCTCGGCCGCGACCTGCTGACCCGCCTGCTGTTCGGCGCCCGCACCTCGCTGATCATCGGCGTCGTCGCCAACGGCACGGCCGTCGCCATCGGCCTCGGCGTCGGCATGCTGGCCGGCTACCTGCGCGGCCCGGCCGGCAATGCCCTGATGCGCTTCACCGACCTGATGATGGCCTTTCCGGCGCTGCTGCTCGCCATCGTTCTGGCCGCGCTGTTCCACCCCAGCCTCTGGATCGTGGCCATGGTGATCGCCATGGTCAACTGGGTGCAGGTGGCGCGCATCGTCTACACCGAGACGCGCGGCCTCGTGGAGCGCGACTTCATCCTGGCCGAACGGTCGCTGGGCGCCGGCCACGGCCGCATCGTCTTCCGCCATATCCTGCCGCACCTGATGCCGACCGCCATCGTCTGGGGCACGCTCGGCATCGCCACCACTGTGCTGCTCGAGGCGACGCTGTCCTTCCTCGGCGTTGGCGTGCAGCCGCCCGAACCCTCCTGGGGCAACATCATCTTCGAAAGCCAGAGCTTCTTCACGGCGGCGCCCTGGCTGGTGATCTTCCCCGGCATCGCCATCCTGCTGACGGCGCTGTCCTTCAATCTGGTCGGAGATGCCTTGCGCGACATCCTGGACCCGACCCAGCGCGGGAGGATGTGAGATGATCGAGCTGATCCTGCGCCGGCTCGGCGGCGCGCTGATGATCCTGTTCGGCGTCGCGGCCATCACCTTCGTGCTGCTCTACGCCTTGCCTGCCGACCCGGCGGTGCAGCTTGCCGGCCGCTCGGCCACCGCCCAGACGGTCGCCAACATCCGCCACGAGCTCGGCCTCGACCAGCCGCTGATCGTCCAGTTCATCCATTATCTCGGCAATCTCGTGCAGGGCGATTTCGGCCGCTCCTACACCCAGAAGACCGAGGTGATGACGCTGATCCTGGCCCGCCTGCCGGCGACGCTGATCCTGATGGTCTCCGGCATCCTGGTCGAGGTGGCGATCGGCCTGACGCTCGGCACCGTCGCCGCTCTCAATCGCGGTGGCTTCGTCGACCGGCTGGTGATGACCGTCTCCTTCGTCGGCGTGTCGGCCCCGCAGTTCGTCGTCGCCCTGCTGCTGCTCTACGTCTTCGCGGCGACGCTGCAATGGTTCCCCATGTCCGGCTTCGGCACCTTCAACCACGTCGTGCTGCCGGCGCTGACCCTCGGCGTGCTGGGCGCCGGCTGGTATGCCCGCATGGTGCGCTCGGCGATGATCGACGTGCTCAACCAGGACTATGTCCGCACGGCGCGAGCCAAGGGCGTCGCCGAACGCAATGTCATCCTGCGCCATGCCGTGCCCAACGCGCTGTTGCCGATCGTCGCCATGATCGGCATCGACGTCGGCCAGTTCATGGGCGGCGTGGTGGTGGTCGAAGCCGTCTACGGCTGGCCCGGCATCGGCCAGCTCGCCTGGCAGGCGATCCAGCAGGTCGACATTCCCATCATCATGGGCGTCACGCTCATCTCCTCGCTCGCCATCGTGACCGGCAACCTGATCGCCGACCTCGTGGCGCCGCTGATCGACCCCAGAATCCGGGCCCGCTAGGGCCATGGAAAAGAATCCGGGCCCGCCAGGGCCTCGATGACGCCGGGCTGACGGCCCAGCCAACGAAAACAACAGACCTTAGACAAAGGGGAACCCGCATGACACATTGGCTGCAAAGAACCGCGCTGGCCGGCCTGATGGCGCTGACGCCACTCGTCGCGCTCGCCGACGAGACGCCCGTCAAGGGCGCCACCATCGTCGTCACCTACAAGGACGACATCGCCACGCTCGACCCGGCCATCGGCTACGACTGGCAGAACTGGTCGATGATCAAGAGCCTGTTCTCCCGCCTGATGGAATACACCCCCGGCACGGCCGATCTGGTGCCGTCGCTGGCCGAGAGCTTCGAGATCACGCCGGACGGCCTGACCTACACCTTCAAGCTCCGCAAGGGCGTGAAGTTCTCCAACGGCCGCGAAGTGGTGGCCTCCGACGTCAAGTATTCCATCGAACGCGCCGTCAATCCCAAGACGCAAGGCCCCGGCGCCGGTTTCTTCGGCGCCATCGCCGGCTTCGACGACCTGTCGGGCGGCAAGGCCGAGGGTCTTTCCGGCATCGAGACGCCCGATGACGGCACCGTCGTCTTCAAGCTCAGCCGGCCCGATGCCACCTTCCTGCATGTGCTCGCCATCAACTTCGCTTCGATCGTGCCGAAGGAAGTCGTCGAGGCGGAAGGCCAGGACTTCGGCAAGAAGCCGGTCGGCTCGGGCGCCTTCGTGCTGAAGGATTGGGTGATCGGCCAGAAGCTGGTGTTCGCGAAGAACCCGAACTTCTACGTCAAGGACACGCCGAAGATCGACGGCTTCACCGTCGAGGTCGGCCAGGAGCCGCTGGTGGCGCTCCTGCGCCTGCAGCAGGGCGAGGTGGACATCGCCGGCGACGGCATTCCCCCGGCGAAGTTCCTTGAGATCAAGAACGGACCCGACGCCGCCGACATCATCGTCGATGGCGAGCAGTTGCAGACCGGCTACGTCGCCCTCAACACCCGCGTCAAGCCGCTCGACAACGTCAAGGTGCGCCAGGCCCTCAACATGGCCGTCAACAAGGAGCGCATCACCCGCATCGTCAACGGCAGAGCCACGCCGGCCAACCAGCCGCTGCCGCCGCTGATGCCCGGCTACGACAAGGACTTCAAGGGCTACGCCTACGACATCGAGAAGGCCAAGGCGCTGCTTGCCGAAGCCGGCTTCCCCGATGGCTTTACGACGGCGCTCTACGCCTCCTCGACCGACCCCAACCCGCGCATCGCCCAGGCGCTGCAGCAGGACTTCGCCGCCATCGGCGTCAAGGCCGAGATCAAGGCGCTGGCCAATGCCAACGTCATCGCCGCCGGTGGTACCGAGGGCGAGGCGCCGATGATCTGGTCGGGCGGCATGGCCTGGATCGCCGATTTCCCCGATCCCTCCAACTTCTACGGCCCGATTCTCGGCTGCGCCGGTGCTACCCAGGGCGGTTGGAACTGGTCCTGGTACTGCAACAAGGACCTCGACGCCCGCGCCATCGCGGCCGATGCGATGTCCGATCCGGCCAAGAAGGACGAGCGCGCCAAGCTCTGGGGCTCGGTGTTCACCGACCTGATGGCCGACGCGCCGTGGATCCCGGTGTTCAACGAGCGCCGCGTCGTCGCCAAGTCCAAGCGTATGGGCGGGCCGGGCAACTTCTACATCGACCCGACGCGCGTCATCAACTACGACGCCATCTATGTGAAGCAATAACAAGGACTTGACCGCAAGTCCGCGCCAGCGCGGGGGAGGTTTGATCCTCCCCCGTTCCCTGGCCCGAGGGAGAAACCGCCATGTGCGTTGCCTGCGACTACACCATCCATCGCCGCGATCATCATTATGGCTGGAGCCGCGATTTCACGCCGGCCGCCGTGGCGAAATCCGGCTCGACCATCCATTTCGAGTGCCTTGATAGTTCCGGCGGCCAGCTCGGCACGGGTTCGACGGTGGCCGATGTGGTCAACCTCGATTTCGCCAAGGTCAACCCGGTCACCGGCCCGGTCTACGTCGAAGGCGCCCAGCCCGGCGACGTGCTGAAGGTCGAGATTCGCGAGTTCGTTCCTTCCGGCATCGGCTGGACGGCGGTGATTCCCGGCTTCGGCCTGTTGGCCGACCAGTTCACCGATCCGGCCCTGCACATCTGGACATACGACCCCGGCACCATGGCGCCGTCGCTGTTCGGCCCCGGCGGCAGCGTGCCGCTCAAGCCGTTCGCCGGCACCATCGGCGTCGCCCCGGCCGAGCCGGGCGTCCACTCGGTGGTGCCGCCGCGCCGCGTCGGCGGCAATCTCGACATTCGCGACCTCTCCTCGGGCGTCACGCTCTATCTGCCGGTCGAGGTCGAAGGCGCCCTGTTCTCGGTCGGCGACACGCACGCCGCCCAGGGCGACGGCGAGGTCTGCGGCACCGCCATCGAAAGCGCCATGAACGTCACGCTAACGCTGAGCGTTCTCAAGGGACAGACGCTCGAAAGCCCCCGCTTCACCACACCAGGGCCGGTCACGCGCCATCTCGACGCCGCCGGCTACGAGGTGACCACCGGCGTCGGCCCCGACCTCCTCACCGCGTCGCGCGAGGCGCTCAGCCGGATGATCGATCTCCTCTCCAGGGAGCACGGCTACGCTCCGGCCGACGCCTACATGCTCTGCTCGGTGGCCGGCGATCTGCGCATTTCCGAGATCGTCGACATGCCCAACGTGGTGGTGAGCTTCTATTTCCCGAGGATCGTGCTGTCGTGACGGATATGAGCGGAGACTTCAGGACAGTGCCGGTGCTCAGCGTCGACGGACTGACCGTCGACGCTCTGACCGATCGCGGGGCAAAGCGCGTGCTCGACGCCGTGAGCTTCGATCTGGCGGCCGGAGAGACGCTTTGTCTTGCCGGCGAAAGCGGGTCGGGCAAGTCGGTCACCTCGCTGTCCGTGATGCGGCTTCTGCCGCGCGCCTCGCTGCGCATCGTCTCCGGCTCGATCAAGCTCGGCGACCGCGACCTCACCGGCCTCAGTGAACGGGCCATGCGGGAGGTGCGCGGCCGCGACATCGCCATGATCTTCCAGGAGCCGATGACATCGCTCAATCCGGTGATGACCATCGGCAAGCAGCTGGTCGAACCCATCCTGATCCACCAGGGCGGCAACGAGGCCTCCGCCCGCGCCCAGGCGCTGCGCATGCTGGAGGCGGTGCAGATCACCGAGCCGGCAAGGCGCCTCGGCCAGTATCCGCACGAACTCTCGGGCGGCATGCGCCAGCGGGTGATGATCGCCATGGCGCTGTCCTGCCGGCCCAAGGTGCTGATCGCCGACGAGCCCACCACGGCCCTCGACGTCACCGTTCAGGCGCAGATCCTGAAGCTGATGCGCGAGCTGAAGGGCGAGTTCGGCACCTCCACCATCCTGATCACCCACGACATGGGCGTCGTCGCCGAGATGGCCGACCGGGTCGCCGTCATGAAGGACGGCCGCCTCGTCGAAATCGGCTCGGCGGTCGACATCTTCGAGCGGCCGACGGAGACCTACACGCGCGAGCTGATCGCCGCCGTTCCCCGCATCGGCGCCCGCGCCGGCACCGACGGTCCGCCGGCCATCACCGCCGAGGCCAAGGCGGCGCCGCCGGCCGAAAAGTCGCTGCAACCGGTCCTGGCCGTCAACAATCTCAAGGTGACCTACGGCGCCCGCGCCAGCCTGTTCGGCCACAAGGCCGGGCAGCTCGCTGTGGACGGCGTCTCTTTCGAGCTCAGAGCCGGCCGGACGCTCGGCCTCGTCGGCGAGAGCGGTTCGGGCAAGTCGACCACCGGCAAGGCCGTGCTCGGCCTCATCCCCTACGAGGGCTATGTCGCCATCGACGGCGAGGAACTGATGGATCTCTCCGTCCGGGCCATGCGGCCGGTCAGGCGCCTTGCCCAGATGATCTTCCAGGACCCCTACGCATCCCTCGACAGCCGCATGACGGTGGGCGCCGCCATTGCCGAGCCGATGCTGATCCACGGCATCGGCGACCGGACGGACCGGACCGATCGGGTGGCCGAGCTGCTGCGCCGCGTCGGCCTGACGCCGGATGTGGCGAGCCGCTATCCGCACGAGTTCTCCGGCGGCCAGCGCCAGCGCATCTGCATCGCCCGCGCCCTGTCGCTGAAACCGAAGCTGATCGTCGCCGACGAGAGCGTCGCCGCGCTGGACGTCTCGGTCCGGGCCAAGGTGCTCGACCTGATGCTGGAACTGCAGGAAACCGAAGGGCTGGCCTACCTGTTCATCTCGCACGACATGGCGGTCATCGAGCGCATGTCGCACGACGTCGCGGTGATGAACGGCGGCCGGATCGTCGAACACGGCCCACGCCGCGCCGTCTTCGAAAATCCCGAGCAGGACTACACCCGCCGCCTGATCGCCGCTGTCCCGATCCCCGATCCATCCCAGCGACGCCTGGCCATGGCCGGCTGACGAGAAGGAGATGGACGAGGGTTAGCGAGCCACCCTCAGCGCTTCATCAGCGCGAACACGCCCCAGCCCAGATAGTCCCGCGTGTAGGTGGCGTAGCGTTCGGGCTCCGAGGTGAGCATGGCGCGCACTTCGCCTGCCAGTTCGTCGTCGGGGTTGGCATCGAGCCAGCGGCGCATGGTCAGCCATTTGGCCGCCTCGTAGCGGTCCCAGCCATCCTGATCGGCCAGGACCATCTCGACGACGTCGCAGCCGAGGGCGCCGAAGGACGCGACGAGCTCCGGCAGCACGAGGAAGTCGGAGACCGCATGGGCAAGGCAGCCCCTGGCGATCTCGTCGGTCGCCGGCCGCTGCCGCCAATAGGGCTCGCCAATCAACATAATGCCGCCGGAACGCAGGCTGCGCGACAGAAGCTCGATGCAGCCGCCGACGCCACCGGCGATCCAGGTGGCGCCGACACAGGCCGCCACGTCGACCGGCTCGGCGGACACATGGCCGGCCGCGTCGGCATGGATGAACTCGACTTTGTCGGCGACGCCGAGTTCAACGGCCCGACGCTTCGCCTGCTCGGTGAACAGACGACTCAGGTCGACGCCGGTGCCGACGATGCCATGATCGCGCGCCCAGGTGCACAGCATCTCGCCCGAGCCGCTGCCGAGATCGAGCACGCGCGCGCCCGGCTCCAGACGAAGCGCCGCGCCGAGCGTGGCGAGCTTGTCGGCCGTCATCGGATTATGAATGCGATGGACGCTTTCGGTGATGTTGAATATCCGCGGAATGTCCACTGCGGGCCCCCAAAAGAAATTGAATGGATTCAAGATCCATGGGGACATAGACCGCCACGACGCAATGTCCAAGCGGTCTTTAGTACAGGCGGCCGCCGACCACGGCATCCTTGTCCGGCGCCACCAGCACCACGTGGCCGTTGGCGTCCGGCACGCCCAGCGTCAGCACCTCCGAGCGCATCGGGCCGATCTGCTTGGGCGGGAAGTTGACCACGGCGAGCACCAGCCGGCCGACGAGATTGTCCACCGCATAGTTCTCGGTGATCTGCGCCGACGAGCGCCGCTCGCCGATTTCCGGCCCGAAGTCGATGCGCAGCTTGTAGGCCGGCCGCCGCGCCTCCTTGAACACCTCGGCCGCAATGATGCGGCCGACGCGGATGTCGACTTTCAGGAAGTCGTCGTAGCCGATGATCTCGCTCACCGTTCAGCCCGCCAGTTCGCGCGAGCGATGGGCGGCGGCGGCGATGGCCGCGTCGACCAGCGGCTGCCAGCCTTCCTCGCCCATCAGCACGGCCAGCCCGGCCGCGGTGGTGCCGCCGGGCGAGGTAACGTTCTTCCGCAGCGTCGCGGCGTCGGTCGGCACGCCACCCAGCAGCGCCCCGGCGCCGACAACGGTCTGTCGGGCCAGCAGCATGGCAAGATCGGGCGCGAGCCCGGCCTTCTCGCCTGCCGCCGCCATCGCCTCGACCAGCAGGAAGACATAGGCGGGCCCGCTGCCCGACAGGCCGGTCACGGCATCGATCAGCGACTCGTCCTGGATCCAGGCCGACTTGCCGACGGTGTTGAGCAGGCTCGTCACGACGCGTCGATGCGCCTCGGTGACGGCGGCATTGCCGACGGCCACCGACATGCCCTGCCCCACCTGGGCCGGCGTGTTCGGCATGACGCGGATGATCGGCCCGTCGCCGATCGCCGCCGCGAGATTGGCCAGCGTCGTGCCGGCGGCGATCGACACCACCAGCGTCGAAGGACCGACCACGCGCTTCAGCGCCGGCAAGGCTTCGCCCATCTGCTGCGGCTTGACGGCGAGCATCACCACGTCGGCCGGCTCGGAGATATCGCCGGCGTCCTTGTAGTGCGTGATCGAGTATTCGATCAGCATCGAGAAGGCTTCGGAACCGATGTGCGGATCGACGATCGCCACCGTCTTGGGGCTCATCCCCTTCTTGAGCCAGCCGTGCAGCATGGCGCCGCCCATCTTGCCGGCGCCGACGAGCACGAGCGAACCGATTTCCGAAAATGGCATGATGATCTCCCCGTCCGGCCCCGACCTCATGCGCGGGACCGGCGACCCAACGGCTTCCGGTCTGCCACAAATCGGCTCGTCAGAAAAGCCGAGGCGGAGCGCGCGAGGCTCGCGAAGGCTCCGATTCGGCGAACGCCCACTCCGCCCTGGCGCCACCCTGCCAGAATGGCCACATTTATGGTTAATCGAATGTGACTGCCAATCGCGAAATTGTGATAATATTCATCTGTATTAAATTTCGATTGATGCACCGTTTCAGATCAGTAACCATACTGTTGCATCAATACATCAACCAAAATGCGCCGTCGTCTTGCCCAGATTTCGTCAAATTCTCGCATGGACATCGCCTCATTTGGTCATCATCTTCAGGTCATCGAACAGCCGGGCAGCAATTGCTTACGGCCAGATGGAAAGCGTGCGGGGCAACCTCCCAGTGTCACCGCACCTGATGTAAGGAGTGAAAGTAATGAGCAAGCTGCTTCTTGGCGCCGTCGCCGGTTCGGCCCTTCTCCTGTCGGCCCCGGTTTTCGCCGCCGACCTCAACGAGCCGATCCCCCAGGCTCCCTATGCCGCCCCCGTGACCAGCAGCGCCTTCGACTGGACCGGCGCCTACGTCGGTGCCGACGTCGGTTACACCTGGGCCAACCAGGCTGCCGGCGCTGGCAAGGATCATGACGGCGTCGTCGGTGGCGTGTTCGCTGGTTACAACTACCAGATGCAGAACAACATCGTCGTCGGTGGTGAAGGCGAAGTCGCTTATGGTGGCGCCGATCCGCTGGCCACCTGGACGGGCGCCGTCCGCGGCCGCGCCGGCTACGCCTTCGACAATATCCTGGTCTACGGCACCGTCGGCGGTCTGGTCGGCCAGGGCGAGATGAAGCTCAGCTCCGGCAGCGAGACCCGCACCCACGTCGGTTATCAGGTCGGCGCCGGCATCGAAGCCGCTCTGACCACCAACGTCACGGCCCGCGCCGAATACCTCTACACCGACACCAACAACCGCGACTACGGTTCGGGCAAGGGCGACCTCGACGGCAACACCGTCAAGCTCGGCGTCGGCTACAAGTTCTGATCTGTATTCAGATCGAACAGTGGAATGGCCCCGGCAGCTTCGGCTGCCGGGGTTTTTCGTTTGTCGGCCCGGGTTATGGCAGCGGCCCATCGCGTCTGGTATCGGCGAGAACTGACTGAAGGTCCGCCTTGCCGAACCGCACGCAATAGGCCGGCCTCCCCCGTTCGAACCGCCATCCCTCCGAGAGCGACCCGGCATCCACGGCGTCGAAACCAAATTCCTCGTAGAGCCTGACGGCAACCGCCTTCGCTTCCGCGTCGTCGCCGGCCAGCGGCAAGGCCCGCCGATCGGGCGCCCCCGCCGGCCTGCCGTCGCTTTCGAGATCCATCATGGTGATGGCATTGAAGGCCTTGACGATCCTCGACCGGGGTAGATGCCCGGCCAGCAGTTCGCTCGTCGTCGTCGCCTGCGCGTCGAGTTCGGGAAAGCGCCCGTCCCGCTCGTGATAGTAGTTGTTGGCGTCGATCACGATCTTGCCCGCCAGCGGCGCGGCCGGCACCGAGCGGTAAGCGGACAGCGGAATGGCAAGCACCACGACGTCGCCGAATGCCGCCGCCTCTTCCACCGTGCCGACCTCGCCGCCCACGGCATAGCGCAGGCTGAACATCGTTTCCGGCCCGCGCGAGTTGCAGAGCATGACCTGATGGCCCGAGCGGACCGCCAGCTTGCCGATGGCGCGGCCGACAAAGCCCGCGCCGATAATCCCGATCTTCATTCCGGTTCTCCATGTGCCCCGTCGCATGGAGGTTTAATTGGTCGCGAAATCGCGATAAATACGCATAGAAGAACTACATTCCACACTATCAGGGGTCAATCATGGATCGGCTGACCAGCATGGCGGTCTTTGTGAAGGCCTCCGATCTCGGCTCCTTCGCCTCCGCCGCAGAAGCCATGGGCATGTCGCCCCAGATGGTCGCCAAACACGTGGTGTTTCTCGAGGACCGCCTCGGCGCCACCCTGTTGCACCGCACGACCCGCCGGCAAAGCCTCACCGATGTCGGGCGGGCCTACTACGACCGTTGCAAGCTGGTGCTGGCGGAGGCGGAGGCCGCCGACACTCTGGCGCTCGACATGCGGTCCCGGCCGGAAGGCATGTTGAGGGTCAACGCACCGGTGACCTTCGGCTCCTTCAGCCTCGCTCCCTTCGTCACCCGCTATCTCGACCGCTATCCCGGCATGCAGATCGACCTGACGCTCAACGACCGGTTCATCGATCCGCTGGAGGAAGGGTTCGAGGTGATGATTCGCGTCGGCGAGGTCGACGACACCTCGCTGGTCGCCCATCCGCTGGCGCCCTACCGGCTGATCGCCTGTGCCTCGCCGGCCTATCTCCACCGGCGCGGCACGCCGGAGACGCCGGCCGACCTGGAACGGCACGATTGCCTTGCCTATGGCTACTGGTCGCCGAGCATTCCCTGCCGGTGGCTGTTCTCCCGCAACGGCAAGGCGGAGGAGGTCAGAGCCAACGGACGTTTCCGCAGCAACGACTGGAAGGCCCTGCTGCATGCGGCCATCGCAGGCTTCGGCGTGACGCTGGGGCCGGAAAGCATACTGAACGGCGAGATCGCCGCCGGCCGCCTCGTCCGCGTGCTACCGGACTATGAAGGACCGGCCCGCCCGATGCACATCCTCCACCCCGCCGGTCGCCGGCCGACCGTCAAGCTGCGCAGCTTCATCGACGCCGTGATCGAGGAGTTCGGACCGAAGGGCAAGCGGTGACGCCAGGCGCCCCGGCCGCGCCGATGCCTCAGCGCGGCATGGTCTCCGCAAAGCCGGGGCAGCGGGCGGCAAAGCGATCCAGCCAGCCGGCGAGGCGCGGCCGGCCGGCCCGCCAGTCGTCGCCCAGGCGGAAGTCGATGAAGCCGAGGCTGCAGGCGACGGCGATCTCGCCCACGAGGATCTCCGTGTCCGACGGCGGCGCGGCCTCAAGGGCATCGAGCGCCCGGTTCATCTTGCCGGACTGGTAGGAGAGCCAGCGCTGCGACCACATCGCTTCGTCGCGGAACATCGTTTCGAGCCGCCGCAGCACGCCGGCATCGAGAATGCCATCGCCGAGCGCCTGCAGCTTCAGCGCCGCGAACCGCGCCGCCGGCTCGCTTGGGATGATGCGACCGCCACCGGCGAGGTGGTCGAAATACTCGAGAATGACGCGGCTGTCGTACAGCGTCGAACCGTCGGCAAGCACCAGCGTCGGAATCTTGCCGAGCGGGTTCTGCGTCCTGAGGCTGTCCGTCTCGTCGAAGAAGTCGGCCACCTGCACCTCGACCCGCTCGGCAAGACCGAGAACGAAGGCGGCAAGACGCGGCTTGCGGCCGAAGGGCGAGGTCAGGGAGGTGCGAACGATCAGGTCGGCCATGGCAAATGTCCCAAGATCAAGGTGCCGGGTAGACGTCCTTCCAGCCCGACGGCGAGGCGCCGCAACTCGTGGCGGCCGCCAGACGATCGAGGCGGAAGGCGGTATCGGTGTAGGTCCAGCTGCCGCGGAAGGCGCAGCCGTAGTCGTCGGCGCCCTCGGCGTCCAGGCGGCGGCTGGCCGCGTCGTAGGCGACGCCGAACAGCACGTCGACGCCATACCAGCCGAGCCGGTCGGAGAAGCCGGCGAAGACGAGCGGGCTCATGCCGCCGATCTCGCCGCTTTCGACGAGGTAGAGGCGGGAGGCGAGGCCCGAGGCGTTGCGGTAGCAGGGGATGGCGTAGAGCGTCGCCGTCTCGCCGAGCTGCCCGATCAGCGGCTCGGCGCCGGCGAGGTCGGCCGCGTCGGGCGCTTCGCAGGCGGTTGAAGCGAGATGCAGCTCCAGAAGCCGTGGCGGCACGCCCGCCGCCGAAAGATGGGCGGCCACGTCGACATCCGGCGCCTCTGGCAGCCCCACTGGCGGTCCGGCCCGCCGGTCGCCGGGGATGCGGCCCTGCTGGCGATCGATCTCGTTGAGCGCATCCGCCAGCCCGGCCAGCGGAAAGCGGTCGGTATGCGCCGCGCCGGTAATGTCGATGAAGGAAAAGCGCAGCGTGTGGCCGCGCTGGATCTGCAGCATCAGGCGCCCGAGCGCCGAGGGCGACACGATGTAATAGTCCGACGGATGGACGAAGGGCGCGTAATCCGAACCGGGGTAGAGCGTGCTGTCGACGCCATTGTCGACGGAGAGCGCCACGGGGCGGTCGCGATCGGCGAGCACGCCCAGCGTCGAGATCGACACCGTCCAGCGCGCCCGGCTTTCCGGCGAGCGCTGCAGCACGAAGACGCTGGCCTTGTCCGGGTTGGCCGCCTGGACGCTGGCCGCACAATGAAGCCCCTCGTCGCAGGTGACGGACACGGAACCGAACCGCTTGGAAATCGCCGCCGACGCATCAACCGTCGCGCCGAAGGCGAGTGCCAGGAACGCCATTGCAAAAACCAACCGCCGCGACATATCCCCCCCGATCGCCTCACCTCACCGGCGGCAGAACCACCCGGCTCGCGCGGCAGGCGCGCCTGTCGACCTCCTCGCAGGCGCGAAAACCGAGGCCTCGCGTCAAGCAGACACGAACCTCCCGGAGACGGCGGCCGTCGCAGATAACGGCGACGCCATCGGGCCCGAGCCCCGGATTGGCGGCGACGAAAGCCGCCTCCACCTCGGCGGGAGAGACCATGACATAGTTATCGAGCCGCCGAAAGGCGGCGGGAATGCGAACCGCTTCCCGGGCCGCCCGTACCGTCTTGAGATAGTCGGCCGGCGAAAGGCCGGAACAGGCGCCGTGCTTGCGCCATTCGTGGCGGACGAGGCCGCGCGCCGGCATCAGGTCGGAGACGGAGCGGATGTCGGCCTCGCTGGGGGCAAGGCGCGTCGGACAATCCGCGGGATAGCCGCGTTCGTGCTGCGGCCAGAGGCCGTGCACCAGGAAGCCGAAGCGGCGGCCACGCTCGCACTGCGCATCGTCGCGCGTGCCACCCTCGGCCTCGCAATAGCTCGGCGACCAGGAGAGCGACAGGACATAGAAATCGAACCGGCCGGGCTGGTCGGCCGCCGCGATGGCCGGCCACAAGGCCACGAAGAACAGCAGCAGGCGGACGACAGCCGTCACTTCAGGACCTGACAGTCGGCGCCATAGACGTAATAGGGGTCGTGGCCGGACAGGCAGAACTCGACGTTCCAGCCATAGCCGGCGAAGCCCTCGCCCGCCGACACCACGTAGTAGAGCGCCGTCGGTCGTGCCGAGGTGAGCTCGGCGCGGGCGGCGCAATAGCGACGGTCGATGGCGCTGAAGCCCTCCGTCACCAGCCGCCGCTCGCCGATCCGGTCGAGCGCGGCGATGGTGACGCCGTCCTTCCAGGTGTGCGCCTCGGCCCAGGCCTGACGGCCCGACAGGGTGGAGAGAACCGAGGCGTCGTCGCAGGCCGGAAGATCTCCGGCGGCGGCCATCACGGTCGAACAGCTCAGCGCGAGCAAGGCATAGGCAAAGCGCATGGATCGATCCCCGATATCTGCACGAGAGCGGCCATCGGCCGGCGCCCCGGGCGGGGGCGGTTTCGGGAGCCGAGAATAGACGCGGCCGCTGGCTTGTCGACCTGATTTTTCGGCCGATCGCTTCAGGGGTTGAAGGTGGCCTTTCCCCGGCATGCTGAAGCCGACCAGCAACAGAGGCCGGCTCGGCAGGGGCGTCTTTTTCTAGAGCGTGTCCGGCGAAGCCCGGTTCGCCAGCACGCTCTATCTTCTTGCTGTCGCGTTGTTTTCGCGGAAAACCGCTTCCCACTTTTCCGCACAACGCTCTCAGAGGAACGGGTTGTACACCAGCTCCCACAGGTGGCCGTCCGGATCGGCGACGAAGCCCGAATAGCCGCCCCAGAACACCGTCCGAGCCGGTCGACGCAGCACCGCGCCGGCCGCGAGCGCATGTGCCATCGCCGCGTCGACGGCGGCTTCGGACGGGTAGTCGTGGGCGAACGTGATGCCGTCGAAGCCATGACCGTCGTCGGCAACCTCGGCATCTCCGGCCAGGAGCGACCTCGGGAAAAGCGAGAGCTTCAGATTGTCGAGCGTGTAGATGACATAGTCGTCGTTCGATGCCGCGTCGGCCACAAGGCCCAGGGCATCGTAGAAGCGGCGGGCGCGGGCGAGATCGGCGACGCCGAGCGTTATGCTCGATATGGCGCGGAAATGCGCCCGGCCTTCACTCGTCATGATGATCGCCCCGCGTGCACGGCCGCCTCGGGCCGGAGAATGGCACCGGCGCTGCCCCTCGGCGCATTCGCCGGAGGACGACGCCGGATAGCGGCAAGCCGCCCGCTTACGCGGCGCGGATCGAGCCGAGGAAGGTTGCCAGTTCGTGCCGGAGCCGCTCGGCATTGCGGCTCAGCTCGGAAGCCGAGGCCAACACCTGGGTGGCGGCGCCGCTCGATTCGCTGGCGGCCATGGTGACGGAGGTGATGCTATGCGACACCGTGCCCGTTCCGATCGCCGCTTCCTGAACGTTGCGGGCGATCTCCACCGTGGCGGCGTTCTGGCCCTCCACCGCGCCGGTGATCGATTTTGCGATGTCGTTCATGGTCTCGATGGTGTTGCCGATGCCATGGATGGCGTCCGCCGCCTCGGTCGTCGCCGTCTGGATGGCGCCGATCTGCGCGCCGATCTCGGCCGTCGCCTTGGCGGTCTGGTCGGCGAGCTGCTTGACCTCGGCGGCGACCACGGCAAATCCCTTGCCCGCCTCGCCGGCCCGCGCCGCCTCGATGGTGGCGTTGAGCGCCAGGAGATTGGTCTGCCCGGCGATCGAGTTGATCAGCTCGACGACGGCGCCGATCTTTTCGGCCGCCGCGGCCAGCCCCTTGACCATGTCGTTGGTATGTTCGGCCTCGCTCACCGCCTTCGAGGCGATCTCCGACGACCTTTCCACCTGCCGGGCGATTTCCGACACCGACGACGACAACTCCTCGGTCGCCGACGCCACGGAGGCGACGTTGGCCGACGCCTGCTCGGCGGCGGCGGCCACCGAGGCGGACTGGTTCTGGGTCGAGTCGGCCAGCGAGGTCAGCGACTTGGCCGACAGTTGCAACTCGGTGGAGGCCGAGGCCACCATGGTGACGATGTCGCCCACCGCCTCGTCGAAACGCAGCGCCAGCGCGTTCATGTCCGCGGCGCGACGCTCCTGGTCGAGCCGCTCCTGATCGGCCCTCTCGGCGCGCAGCCTCTCGGTCTCCTGCATGCTGTCGCGGAACACCGCCATGGTCTTGCCGAGCGCGCCGATCTCGTCGCCGCGCTCCGTGTAGGGAGCCTCGATCGAGAACTCGCCCCGCGACAGCGCCATCATGCGCTCGCCGATGACGCCGAGCGGATGGATGATGCGCCGCTGCACCACGATGGCGATGCCGATGGCCAGCGCCAGCGCGCCGACGAACAGGCCGAGGTTGGTCCACAGCGACAGCGTCGCCGCCGTATTGGCCTCGACCGCCTTGGTCTCGGCGATGGACAGCGCCACATTGGCGACGTTGAGCAGGGACATCAGCCGGGGCGCGTTGTAGTTGCTCCAGCCCAGCGTGTCGGTGTCGGCCTTCTCGCCGGCGATGATCGTCTGAAGCAGCTTGGTCTGCCGCTCGATGGCGCCGGAGGTGAAATAGTCGCGGTCGGCGGCGGCAACTGCCTCGGCAAAGGCCGGCGGCAGATCGACGCCGGACGCCATGTCCTTGATGGACTTGAACGCCACCTGGGCGGACGCCATGTGCGTGAAATAGGTCTCGAGCACGTTGTCGGGAACGCCGATCGGCCCGAGGGCGTTGGCGGTCAGGCCGGACGCGTCGCCGGCCGTGTTGCGCATCACCCAGGCGAGCGCCTTGATGTCGAGCAGCCGATCGATCAGCCCATCGGCCAACCGGACCTCCTCGGCAATCCGGGAGGACGCCGAAGACAGCTGGTCGATCATCGCCGTGGCGGCCTTGGTATAGTCGTCGGCAAGCGAAGCCTGACGGCTGGCCTTGTCCTGCTTGAAGGCGTCCTCGGTCTTGGCCTGAAGCGCCTTGAGCGTGTCGAGGGCGCCGCGAAGCGCCTTGGCGAGCTGCGCGCCGTCGGGCAGGTCGGCGCCTTCGAGCGTGGCGATCGCCGCCTCGATGGCCGGCATCTCGGCGCTCCGGGCATCGCGGACCTGCTTGACGAAGCCATCCAGCCCTTCGGTGGCCTTGATGGCCCGGACGGTGCTGCTGCGGTCGATCCTGAGGTTCGGCAGAGCCTGGAACATCTGCGCCGTGGCGCGAGAAACCGTTTCGATGCGAGCCGCCGTCCGAGTGCTCTGCCAAGAAGTCCAGGCACCGATCCCCAACTGGACCAAAATGCCGGCCACGAGCACGGCGATGGTTATTCTCAGCGTGAGACTTACTGTCAGGCGGTTCATATCGCTTCCTCTGTAAAGACCCTTAACGCTAGCAAGAATTTATAGAAGAATGCTTAATTTACCCTAGATAAATATTACCCTGTGATCTTTGCTCAACGAGCTTGTGCGAAGCCGAAGCCGGATGTCGAAGGCAGCCTTCCAGGGGCGTCAGGGCAGCCGCAGAATGTTGGTCTCGGGCTCGTCGAACACCTCGGACTCGCGCGTTGCAACGAACTCCGTTTCGGCCACGCTGTAGAGGCTGTGCAGGACCTCATCGACATCCCGCGCGTAGAAGGGCTTCTTGAGGAAGAAATCCACGCCGATGTGCGATGCCGCCCGGCGGATCGCCTCGTCGTCCTTGCCGGACATCAGCACGACATGCGCGTCGCCGGACGAGTAGAGGATCTCGCCCGCCGCCTCGAGGCCGTCGATGCCGGGCATCCCCACGTCGATGAAGGCGAGGTCGAAGTCGCCGCTCCGAAACAGGCGGATGGCGTCGGCGCCGCTGGCGGCCTCCTCGACGTCGAGCTTGAACCGGCTGTGCTTGACGATGCGCTTGACCACCGAGCGAACGGTGGCGCTGTCGTCGACGATCAGCACGCGGCGCGACTGAACCATCTTGACGATGCGCAGCAGCAGCATCGCCACCTTCGACTTGTCGAACGGCTTGGGCAGCAGGGCATAGGCGCCGCGCTCCTTCAAGGCCTCGATGGTGGCCGGCCTCGTGTCGGTCGAAATGGAGACCACGATGGGCGGGCGGCGACCGGCGAGTACGGCATCGAACCTCTTCAACAGCTCTATGCCGTTGATGTTGGGCATGTTGAGATCGAGAAACAGGACGTCGGGCACGCCCCGCAACAGGAACCGCCCGGCTTCGAGCACGCCCTCGACCTCGAACACATGGCAATCCGGCACGACCTCCCGGATCTCGGTGCGCAACTGCGCACGGACGATCGCGGAATCATCGACAATGAGCGCCCTGAGGTTCAGCATCTCGTCTTCCCGGTCGGATCGAACAACCCTTCTGTGTCTCGTGCCTCGCCCCGTCAGGCGGCCGACTTGACGGGCCGCTGGCCGCCGTCGCTTTCGGCGACCACCTTCTCGAACACGCGCACCAGATCCGGATCGAGCTTCGTGCCGGCCATCGACAACAGGATCGAGTAGGCTTCCTCAGTCGGTTTGGGCGGCTTGTAGGCCCGCTTCTCGGTCAAGGCCGCGAAGATGTCGCAGATGGTGATGATGCGGGTGATGTCGTCGATATCGCCGGCACGGAGCCCCCGAGGGTAACCCGAGCCGTCAAGATACTCGTGATGATCGCGGGCGACGCGGGCGATCTCGCCGCTGGTGTGCGGGTCGCGGGAGAGGATGTCGTAGCCGTGGACGACATGCCGTTTCATGATCTCCCACTCGTCCGGGTCGAGCGCGCCCGGCTTGTCGAGGACTTCGAGCGGCGTCATCGCCTTGCCGACATCGTGGAAAAACGCGGCATCGAACAGGCGGCCGGTCTGCAGCTCGCCGGCGCCGAGCGCCCGCGCGAAGGCGAGCGTGTATCCGGAGACGAGCGCGCAGTGCTGGGCGGTGCCGTCGTGGTAGTTCTGGATCAGGTCCATCCACACCGACATCGGCGACTTGCCGATCAGTTCGTCCATCGCCCGGCGCTGCCGCGCCGATTCCTCCAGCGGCGGGGCCACGGGGTTGGCCCTGAGGCGGCCGAACAGGTCGGCCACCGCGTCGGCGATGCCGTTCGACACCGACGTCCGCAAGGCCGCCGTCTTGGAGGCCTGATAGACGGCATGCGGGTCGACCTGGGCGATCAGCCCGACGAGGCTTTTCACGCTCATGTCGGTGGTGACGTTGATGAACGAGAACCCCGCCTGCTCGAAAACGGAAAAGCTCTGCGGATCCATGTCGCTCAGGAACAGGATGGCGCGGGATTTGAGCGGACCGACGAGGTCGGCGATCCGAGCCGGCGCGTGAACGCTCGGCTGGTACTTGCCGGCTACGACGACAATATCCTGCTTGCCGGCGCTGCCGGCCGACAGGGATTCCACCCGTCTCGCCTCGAACCCTTGCGTCAGCAAGTCACGCGCATGGGAATCGACCTCGGCGCGAGGCTCGCCCGCAAGCAGGATGCGAACACGGGATCGTCCCATCTGGCTGTCTTTCGCAGACGGTGTGTCTTGTCGCGCCTTGTTCAGCAGGCTCTCCGCACTGAAAAAACACGTCCCGTGTGGCGCCCGTACAGACGCTTTCACGAGGACTTCATTGCATGTTCAGAAGGAACCGTCGGCCGCGGCGGCTTCCGCTTGGCCGGCCCGGCCCCGGTGAATCCGGCGGCGAGACTGGCCCTGGCACATCGTCGGCGTCCCGCATCCGGCGAGCCGCCGGGCCAAGCGCAACCGATCGGCGCGCCCCGGCCCTAGTCTGCCAAGTCTTGTAGGCCCTGCACCTTGAAAATTTGTTACCGAGGTAACGACCCCCTTCGAAAGACGGGCAGTTCCCGCCCCGTGGCCTTCGAAGCCCCACCCGACAGGCTGCCGGTCAGCCGTCCTCGGCGAGCCTCAGCACGCGAGCGCCGGCGCCCTCGTCCTCGGCGAGAAGGCGCGTCAGCTCCGGCAGGATGGCCTCGGTCTCGTCGGCCAGCGTGAAGGGTGGGTTGGCGACGAGCACGCCGGCTCCGGCCAGAGGTCCGTCGCCACCCGGTTCACGCACCCATTGCTCGATGGCGATGAGGCGCGGGTAGCCAACCTCCGCCGCCCCCTTCAGGAAGGCGTCGACGGCGGCAATGTCCTTGATCGGGTACCAGACGAGAAGACAGCCGGTGGCGAAGCGCTTGCGGGCGTCCTGGACGGCGCGCAGGAGGCGATCGAACTCGCCGGGCTCCTCGAAGGGCGGATCGATCACCACCACGCCCCGCCGCTCGTGCGGCGGCAACTGGGCGCGGACGGTGACGTAGCCGTCCTCAGAACCGACGCGCACCCGCCGGTCGCCGGCAAACATGGCAGCGAGCGTCGCCGCATCCTGCGGGTGCAGTTCGTTGAAATGATAGCGATCCTGCAGCCGACCGAGCGCCGTGGCGATGGCCGGCGAACCTGGATAGATCAGAAGATCGTCGCCGCCGTTGACGGCACGGAGGGCCGCCCGCCAGGGGGCGAGCCAATCAGCGAGCGCTGGCGACAGGCGCGCCGCCCTGATGCGGCCGACGCCGCCTTCCCATTCGCCCGTCCTGAGCGCCTCGTCGGCGGCGAGGTCGTAGAGACCGATGCCGGCGTGGCTGTCGATGACGCGATAGCCGGCGTCCTTGCGGCCGAGATAATCGAGGATGCGGGCGAGCACGGCGTGCTTCAGCACGTCGGCGAAGTTTCCGGCATGAAAGGCGTGACGGTAGTTCATGGCGCGAGAGCTAGATCACATGCCAGCCCTGCGGCAAGGAAATTCGCCATTGCCGGTCTGCGGTCCCACTGCTGCCGCATGTGCAACCCAGATTTCGTGTCGAGCGTTGAGTCGGACATGAATGGTCCATGAACGACCAGTTCAGCCCGCGCTCAAAGCAAGGATGAGATAAGGTTGATCATTGAATGTTCGGTCGCCCGGACCGGCCCAGGAGTGGCCATCGGCGTTGCCGGCAAAGGAGTGAAAGCCATGTTGAAACCCCTACTGTCGATTGCCGTGCTCGCCGCCGCGACCATCGCGGCTCCGGTGGTGGCCTCGGCGGCGCCCGCCCGCGTCACGGCCAACGTCAACCTCCGGGCAGGTCCGGGTACCGAGTATTACCCGATCGTCGTGTTGCCGGCCGGCGCGCCCGTCGAGCTCTACGGCTGCCTGCAGGGCTACACATGGTGCGACGTGTCCTACGGCCGCGAGCGCGGCTGGGTGTCGTCGCGCTATCTCTCCACCTTCTATCGCGGCCCGGCCTATCGTCCGCGTCCCTCCGCCTCGGTGCCGTTCCTGACCTTCAATTTCGGCTACTGGGACAACCACTATGCCAAGCGGCCGTGGTATCAAGATCGCCCGCGCCCGGGTCGCCCCGGCCCCGATTGGAACCGGGACCGTCCGCGCCCCGACTGGGACCGGGACCGTCCTCGCCCTGACTGGGATCGCGATCGTCCGCGTCCGGACTGGGATCGGGACCGCGACCGGGATCGTCGGGACTGGGACCGCGACCGGGATCGCCGGGACTGGGACCGTGACCGTCGAGGCGGGCCTTCGAACGGCCGCTGCGGGCCGGGCGCCGTTGCCTGTCCCGACAACAACTGAGGCCAAGCCCGCAAGGGCAAGGCCATCAACGAGGGGAAACGCGATGTCGATGCGACGTCTGGCCACGGCGTTCTGCCTGGCCGGCCTGACCTCCTCGGCGGCCGGCGCGCTGGCCGCGCCGGCCGAAGTGTTGGCCGCCGTCAATCTCCGCACCGGTCCGGGCGCGCAGTACTATGCCATCATGGTGCTGCCGCCCGGCGCGCCGGTCGAGATCTATGGCTGCCTCAACGATGACAGCTGGTGCGACGTCGGCTACGGGCAAACGCGAGGCTGGATTGCCTCGCGCTATCTTGGCACCGTCCGCGACTGGGCGCCCGAGCAGCGCATCCTGCGACCGCCGGTGCTGACGCCGCCACCGATCTATCGCGAGCCGCCGGTCTACGCCAATCCACCGCCGATCTATCGCGAGCCGGAGTGGGCGCCGCCAGAGGTCTATCCGGGCGAGGTCTACATCGAACCGCCGCCGGGCTACGGCTACCGCCCGCCCGTGGTGGTCGGCCCGCCGATGCCGCCCCTGCCCCAGCCGGACGTCGACATCTATCCGGCAAGGCCCCAGGCCGCACCGCCACCCACCGCCGCCCGACCGCCCATGGTTGTCGGCACGCCGCCGGCAGCCCAGCCCGCAACGCCTCCGGCCACTGTCACCCAGCCCACCGCGCCGCAGACCGGACCCACGGGTCAATCATCCGCCAGTTCGGGTCAGCTGGCGGCCCCGATGACGACGCCGTCACCGACCGAAGCCAAGCCGAAATACGGTGGCGCCGTCGGCAAGCCCGGCGCGCCCTGCAAGTGGGTGAACGGCGTCTGCCGCAACGACTGACGACCCGCGCCTTCAGCCGCCCGCGTCCTCAGCCGAAGGCGCGGCCGGCGAGGTGAATCAGAAGGTAGAGGTAGAGTTGCGTCGTCTTGCGCAGGCGCTTCGACAGGAGCTTGCGCGAGGCGCGATCCCGCATCTCGTTGATTTCCGCGACGGTCACCCGGCGGAAGGTGCTCTCGCTCGGCAGCGCCGCGATCTGCTCGGGCGTCGCCCTCCACTTGCGGGGCGGGAAGAGATCGTAGACGAAGCGCGGATCGTCGGCCGGCGTCAGGTTGCCATCCGGCCGCTGTTCGGGGTTCCAGCCGCCGACCAGCGGCATGTAGATCCGCTTGGCGTCCGACAGCCAGGCGGCCAGCCAGGAGAAGGTGCTGGGACTGACGACGATGTTCTTCGAATTGCGGATGATCTGGAAATCGCGGATCGGCGTCGTGTGCGGCACGTACAGCGCATCGGGAAATTCCGCGCGGATCATGTTGCTGTAGTAGTCGTCGAACAGTTGCCCCATGAACACCGGCTTCTTGCCCGTCTCGTTCAGGATGGACCGATAGTAGGCGAGCGGCACCGGACCGTAGTCGCCGGCCTTGCCGAACAGGATATCCTCGCCGCGAATGTTGATGACGATATGGGCGTCGTCGAAGCCCGGCGCGTCCTCCTCGGGCAGAGGCTGGAACAGCGTGTTCGCATTCTCGCGCGACAGAAAATGCCGGTAATCGACCTTGATGGACCGCATCATCACCGACGCCGCCAGCCCCGAGCGGCAGAGCCGGTGAACGTGGTCGAGCGACACGTTGGCGCCCCGCACCAGCAGCGGCACGTAAGGATGGCCGACGATGACAGGCTTCGACAGCCGCCAATCCGGCATGTGATAGCCGACGACCTCGAAATCGGGCAGTGTCTCGACCAAGCGGCGGGCCACCATCAACTGCATCATCTGGTTGCCCAGGCGTCCGCTGCCCTGGTCGATGACGAATTTCTTCACGGTCGAACTCCCGTCTCAACGCAAGCGCCATAAATCACACTTCATCCCGCTTGGAAATCGCCGCCGGCACCTGTCGCCCTGCTGCCACGCTCTGACCGCAGTGCATGTGATAAGATGTCCGTTCGCTGAGGATACCGATGAGTCCGCGCATGGCACCCCGCAAGCCCGCTTCCGCCCCCGATACCGATCCGGCACCCGGTTTTTCCGAGATGCCGCAGGCGCCGTTCGAGGGAACGCCGTTGAAGGGGTCCTTTTCGGACTGGCTGAAGGACGTCTCCGACGACGCCGCCAAGCCCCAGCCGTCAGAGTCGCGGATCGTCGAGGAAACCATCGCCAAGCCCGGCAAGCGCAAGCCGAAGGCCGAGCTGACCTCGCGCAAGTCGTCGCGCGGCGGCTCGCTGGGCGGCTCCACCGATCCGAAGACGCGCGCCGCCGGTGGCCTCAACCCCGTCGCCGGCATGTCGGTGTCGATGGAGGAGGCCGAGGCGATGCCGCTGGGCGGCGTCACCGCCACGGTGAAGGCGCTGGAGGAGATGATCCAGAAGGGCCGCGACATCTTCCGCGACGGCCAGCCCTGGGTGCCGCACCGGCCGGACCGCCCGCCCAAGTCGGAAGGCGGCATTCCCTTCCGCCTGTCGTCGGCCTACGAGCCGAAGGGCGACCAGCCCACGGCCATCGCCGACCTGCTGGCCGGCATCGATCAACAGGACAAGACGCAGGTGCTCTTGGGCGTCACCGGCTCCGGCAAGACCTTCACGGTGGCCAACATCATCGCCGCCACCAATCGCCCTGCCCTGATCCTCGCCCCGAACAAGACGCTGGCCGCCCAGCTTTACTCCGAGTTCAAGAGCTTCTTCCCGGACAACGCCGTCGAGTATTTCGTCTCCTACTACGACTACTTCCAGCCGGAAGCCTACGTTCCGCGCACCGACACCTATATCGAGAAGGAATCGACCATCAACGAGCAGATCGATCGCATGCGCCACTCGGCGACGCGCTCGCTGCTCGAACGCGACGATGTCATCATCGTCGCCTCGGTCAGCTGCATCTACGGTATCGGCTCGGTCGAGACCTACACCGCCATGACCTTCGGCCTGGAGGTGGGCAACCGCATCGACCAGCGGCAGTTTCTCGCCGACCTCGTCGCCCTGCAATACAAGCGCGCCGACGTCGGCTTCGCCCGCGGCACCTTCCGGGTGCGCGGCGACACCATCGAAGTCTTCCCGGCCCACTTGGAGGACCGCGCCTGGCGCATCTCGCTGTTCGGCGACGAAGTGGAATCGATCACCGAGTTCGACCCGCTGACCGGCCACAAGTCGGCCGACATGAAGTTCGTCAAGATCTACGCCAACTCGCACTATGTGACGCCCAAGCCGACGCTGGCCCAAGCCATCAAGTCGATCAAGGCGGAGCTGCGCGCCCGTATCGAAGAGCTGAACGCCCACGGCCGCCTCTTGGAAGCGCAGCGCATCGAGCAGCGCTGCACCTTCGACATGGAGATGATCGAGGCGACCGGCTCCTGCGCCGGCATCGAGAACTACTCGCGCTACCTCACGGGACGCGCGCCCGGCGAGCCGCCGCCGACCCTGTTCGAATACCTGCCCGACAACGCCCTGGTCTTCATCGACGAAAGCCACGTCACCGTGCCGCAGATCGGCGCCATGTATCGCGGCGACTTCCGGCGCAAGGCGACGCTGGCCGAATACGGCTTCCGCCTGCCCTCCTGCATGGACAACCGCCCGCTGCGCTTCGAGGAATGGGACGCCATGCGGCCGCAGACCGTCTGCGTCTCCGCCACCCCCGGCGGCTGGGAGCTCGACCAGTCGGGCGGCGTGTTCGCCGAGCAGGTGATCCGCCCGACCGGCCTGATCGACCCGCCGGTGGAGATCCGTCCGGCCCGCACCCAGGTCGACGACCTCCTCGGCGAAGTACGGCAGGTGACCAACGCCGGCTATCGCACGCTGGTCACCGTGCTGACCAAGCGCATGGCCGAGGACCTCACCGAATATCTGCACGAGCAGGGCATCAAGGTCCGCTACATGCACTCCGACATCGACACGCTGGAGCGCATCGGGATCCTGCGCGACCTGCGCCTCGGCGCCTTCGACGTTCTGGTCGGCATCAACCTCTTGCGCGAGGGCCTCGACATCCCCGAATGCGCGCTGGTCGCCATTCTCGATGCCGACAAGGAAGGCTTCCTGCGGTCGGAGACCTCGCTGGTCCAGACCATCGGCCGCGCCGCCCGTAACGTCGACGGCAAGGTCATCCTCTACGCCGACAAGACCACCGGCTCGATGGAAAGGGCCATCGCCGAGACCAACCGTCGCCGCGAGAAACAGGTGGCCTACAACGTCGCCAATGGCATCACGCCAGAGAGCGTCAAGCGGTCGATCGGCGACGTGCTCAACTCGGTCTACGAGCAGGACCACGTCCGCGTCGACACCGGCCTCGCCGAGGAAGGCGAGATGATCGGCCACAACCTCAAGGCCTACATGGCCGATCTGGAGCAGCGGATGCGCAAGGCCGCCGCCGATCTGGAATTCGAGGAAGCGGCCCGCCTGCGCGACGAACTGAAGCGGCTGCAAGCGGCGGAACTGACCATTGCCGACGACCCGATGGCCCGCCAGAGCGACGTCGATGCCGCCGGCGGCGGTTTCGGAGGCGGCAAGAAATACGGCAAGGCCGGCAACACGCCACCAACCCGCGTCCGCAAGAACAGCCTCGACGAGATGACCGTCGGCCGCACCGAAGTGCCGATGGGCAGCGAACCGCCCAAGCGCCCACCGCCCAGCACGGCGGCGGGAACGGTGGCGGGCAAGAAGCGCGGGCGGTGGGGGAAGTAGGGTTAGAGTACCGACCACCCTCGCCGCTATAGCGGAAGATCTTGTTCGCTCCGGCCGCAAGCCCCCCGTTTGCCGGTTACCGACCGCCGAAAATGCACTTGGCGATTTGTACTCATGTCTGCAACCGCGAAATCAGTTACCCTCCTAGATTGAGGTATGTCGTTTGGCGCCTTGTGCGGTGCGGTGGAGACCGGAGGCCTAAATATGCGGTTCTTGTTATTTGTTGTGCTTTGCCTGGGGATGGCTGGAACAGCGCGGTGCGAAGAAAATCCCACGTTCATATGCACCGTTAAGGATTTCAGGTGGGACAGTCCGTACTTTGCATATGACAAAGTATTCGACGAGAAAATGCGCAAGAAAATATTTAGAATATTCGATATGGGAGGCAAAATTAAAATAAAATCAAATCCCATAGAAATAAAATCCGACGGCATCGACCTTTTTGTCATAGGAAGAAGTGGAATTAATATATTTGCCGTTCAGAAAGATATAGATATGGGAACTAACAGCCTAGTTATTGGGCCATCACCCCGACCCGGAACAGGAACAAGCGATTCGGTGGCTACGTTTACGAATCAGACCTCCCGAAGTGTTTTCGTATATCATCTCGAATGTAGCCGAAACTGATTAGCGAGAGGCAAGTATCGACTACGCTTTCTCGCGATGGAGTTTTTGAACATGTCTGCAACCACCCCTGACGCAGACTTCTTTCGTTCGCTTGAACAAAAGCTGCACCGCCCCGAGGTTCGGCGCTCGCCGGACGCCGTTCGCGCGCTTCTCGCCGACGCGTTCATCGAGTTTGGCAGTTCGGGAACCGTTTACGACAAGGCGTCGATCATAGAAGCGCTCGCCACCGAACCGATGGGCGAGGCCGCGCTCGTTCCGGGCGTGGATGATTTCGCAACCCGCCTCATTTCAACGACCGTCGTCCTCGTGACTTACCGAAGCAGTCGTCTCCGCCCCGACGGAACAGGGGCAAGAACCACATTGCGCAGCTCCATCTGGACGTTGATTGATGGCCGCTGGCAGATGCTGTTTCACCAGGGAACGATCGTCCCGCTCGGCTGAATCCCGGCCTACCGTCCCCGCCTTGCCCCCCTCTGCCCCAGCAAGATGCTGCCGAAGATCAGGGCGATGCCCAGCCATTGCATGAACGACAGGGTCTCGTCCTTGAACAGCCAGCCGAGGGCCACCGCCGTCACCGGGCTCAGGAAGCCGAGCTGCGCCACGAGGTTGGTGTTGAGGCGGGCGATGCCACGGAACCAGATGACATAGGTGAGGCCGGCACCGATCAGGCCGAGGTAGGCGACGCCGATGAGATTGTCCGTCGTGAAACCGGCGAGCGTCGGCATGTTGCCGACGAGGGCCGGCAGCAGCAGGATGCCGCCCGCCGTCAGTTGCCAGGCGGTGAAGGTGAGCAGCGGCACCGGCGGCTGCCAGCGCCGCGTCAGTACGGTGCCCAAGGCCATGGACAGGGCGCCGAGGAGGCCCGCCATGATGCCGGTGGCGTCGAGCGCCGCGCTCGGCTTCAGGATCAGCAGGCCGACACCCAAGGCACCGCCCACTGCGGCGGCGATCGATACCGACATGATCGGCGTGCCCACCAGCAGCCGCGCCAGGAACACCACCACCAGCGGCTGGACCGCGCCCACCGTGGCGGCGACGCCGCCGGGCAGCCGGTAGGCGGCGGTGAACAGCATCCACCAGAAGAACGAGAAGTTGAGCGCGCCGAGCAGGAAGACGCGTGGCCACCAGACGCCCGTCGGCAATTGCCGGGTGACCAGGAGGAGCAGCAGGCCGGCCGGCAAGGCACGCAGGAGCGAGACCAGCAGCGGGTCGAGCCCCGGCAAATAGGTCACCGTCACGATATAGGTGCTGCCCCAGACGAGGGGCGCCAGGGCGGTGAGGGCGATATCGGAAAGCCGGTTCATGATCACTCCATTTATCTCGACGTCAAGATAAATAGCTCGGAGCCGCTGTCAATCGGTGGCACGATCACACCTGCGGCATCAGCGGCGATGACGCGCCGAAACGGGCCAGGGATCCGTAAGACTCGGGGCCTGTTCGGAAATCGGGTAGGCGCGGCAGCGTGAACATGCAAAGTTCGCACACCTCTCCCATTCCCGAGTCCCGCCCATGAAGTGCCTCGTCGTCGTCGCCCACCCGCTGTCGGACAGCCTCACTCGGTCGCTGGCCCGCTTTGCCGTCGAGCGGCTCGAGGCGGCCGGCCATGAGGTGACCGTGGAAGATCTCTACGGCAGCGGTTTCGGCGCCGCGCTCACCGAGGCCGAGCGCCGGAGCTACTACGCCGACGGGTTCGACGCGACGGCGGTCTCCGGCGAGGCGGCGCGGCTGACGGACGCCGAGGCGCTGGTGCTGGTGTTTCCTACCTGGTGGTACGGCTTTCCGGCCATCCTGAAGGGCTGGTTCGACCGCGTCTGGTCGCCGGGCATCGCCTTCGACCATTCCAGCAACTTCGGGCCGATCAAGCCACGCCTCAAGTTGGCCCGCGTCCTGGCGATCACTACGCTCGGCTCGCCCTGGTGGATCGACACGCTGGTGCTGTGGCAGCCGGTGCGTCGCATCCTGCGCATCGCCATCCTCGGCGCCTGCGCCCGGAGCGCCCGCTTCAACATGCTGTCGCTGCACTCGGCCGAGAAGCCGCCGCGCGAGCGAGTGGCCCGCTTCGAACAACGCATCGCCGCCATCCTCGACCGCTGGCCGACGACGCGCTGACGGCCAGCGCAGAGTCACATGGCGCAAGCCGGCGACGGCACTCGACGACATGCGCGAGAGCCGACTTGAATGGATACAAAAACCCAGTCGGCCGGGCTCGAAAGATCGCTGGCGGAACCCTAAATGGAGGAAACTAGAGGCTTTCTTCCTGGGAGATCCCAGGGGAGAGTCTTGACCGCACGTAGAGCCGCCACGCGAGGGGAATGAACATGACCGAGAAGTCCATCCTGAAACTCTCGATCTGGATGACGTTTCTCGTGGCGTCCGTCGGCGTGGTGTTCGGTCTCGTCTCCGGATCGTCGGCCATCATCTTCGATGGCGTCTACTCGCTGACCGACGCCTCCATGACCGTGCTGGCATTGACGGTATCAAACCTGATCGTCGGGTCGTCAGGAGCTGGAAATCTGAGGGACCGCCTGGCAAAGCGGTTCACGATGGGATTCTGGCATCTCGAGCCGATGGTGCTGGGCCTGAACGGCGTGCTGCTGATCGGCACCGCCATATACGCGCTGATCAACGCCGTCGGCAGCATCCTGCAAGGCGGGCACTCGCTGAACTTTGGCCAGGGGATCGCCTACGCGGTCATAGTCGCCACGACGGCCGTCGGCATGGCGATCTACAACGGTCGGGCAAACCGCACCCTCCAATCGAGCTTCGTCGCCCTCGACGCGAAGGCATGGTGGATGTCCGCCGCGCTCACCGGCGCCCTTTTGCTGGCCTTCATCTTTGGCTGGCTCGTGCAGGGAACGGAGCTCGAATGGGTCTCACCTTACGTGGACCCGCTGGTCCTTGGCGCCGTGTGCCTGCTGGTCATCCCCATCCCGATCGGCACGGTCAAGCAGGCGCTGCTGGACATCTTGCTGGTCACGCCCCCGGAGTACAAGCAGCATGTCGACCGGGTCGCGCAAAGGGCCGTGGAGGAGCATGGCTTCTCGTCATTCCGCTCCTATGTCGCAAGAGTCGGACGCGGACGGCAAATCGAGATCTACTTCATCGTGCCGGCGGACAGGCCGGCGCGGCGGCTTGAGGAATGGGACGCGATCCGGGACCAGATTGGCGAAGCCATTGGTGGCGAGGGCCCCGACCGCTGGCTGACCATCGCTTTCACGACGACCCCCGAATGGGCGGAATAGTCTTCGCCCGAGGTCCGCTTGGACGGCGAGTCCATGTCTCTCGTCAGCGGTGCGGCGGCGCGGTGACTTGCGCCGCCGGCTTGTCGCCGCGCACGAGCGCCATCGAGACCACGCCGACGATGAGGACGAGCGCCAGCACGTAGAGCCCGACCCGATAGTCGGCGGTGGCACTCTTCAATCCCCCCATGATGTAGGGGCCGAAGAAGCCACCGGTGTTGCCGATCGAGTTGATCAGCGCCACCCCGACGGCCGCGGCAAGGCCGCCCATGCGCGCCGTGGTGAACGCCCAGAACGGACCGATCACCGACCAGAGCCCGATCAGGGCCAGCGACAACGCGACGAGGGTCCCGACGAGTCCGGTGGCCATGCCGGCGAGAACGCAGCCGACGGATGCCAGCACGAGCGCGCCGATCACATGCAGCTTCCGCTCGCCGAGGCGGTCGGAGCTCCAGCCGATGGCCAGCATGCCGACAATCGCCGCCAGGAACGGGATGGCGTTGTACCAGCCGAGCAGCGACAGGTCCGTGCCGCCGAGGACATCCTTCAGGATCTGCGGCATCCAGAACGCCACGCCGTACATGCCCAGCACCATGCAGAAATAGACGGTCCCCAACAGGCCGGCCTTCCAGAACAGGCTGCGTCCGAGCAGGTTGAACTGGTGGAGCGCAAGATATCCCGCTTCCCTGTCCAGCGCGCCTTGAAGAGCGGACTTCTCCCCGTCCGTCAGCCATTTCGCCGCCATGGGGGTGTTCGGCAGCACCAGAAGGACCAGCACGCCGAGGACGACCGCCGGTATGCCTTCCAAGGCGAACAGCCACTGCCAGCCGCGCACACCCCACAAGCCATCCATGCCGAGGAGCCACATCGACAGCGGACTGCCCACCAGCCCGGCCACCGCCGTCGAGGACGCGAGCACGGACAGCGCCCGCGCGCGGTCCTTCGGCAGCAGCCATTGATTGAGGTAGAGAATGACGCCCGGCAGAAAGCCCGCCTCGGCAATGCCCAGAAGAAACCGGCAGAGATAGAACGTCGCCTCGTTGTGGACGAAGGCCGTCAGCGCGGAGATGACGCCCCAGCTGATCATGATCCGGGAGATCCACAGCTTCGCCCCGACCCGCCGCAGGATGAGGTTGCTCGGCACCTCGAACAACACGTAGCCGGCAAAGAACAGCCCGGCCCCAAGGCCATAGGCGGCCGGCGACAGGCTGAGATCCTCGTTCAGCTGAAGGGCGGCGAAGCTGACGTTGATGCGATCGAGATAGGCGGCCACATAGCCAAGGCAAAGCAGCGGCAGAAGTCTCAAGGCGATTTTCTTCGAGCCGGACCGCATCACGTCTTGCATATCGTCCTCACCTTCCGGCGCGCGTCGGCCGGACTGCCCGCCGTTCTCGGAGCCGAGCGCCAACGGACACCGCCCCTTCTGCCTCATAGCGATCTTCGCGCCGTGTGCCGAGAGCTTTCTCTGGCGCCAACACGGCTTCCATCCGCCGGCTTGCGGGTGGGCGCCCCACGCGTCGCGTCCCTGGGGTCGATCCCGTGCCACGACGAGTTGCCCGTTTTCGATTGTGGCCTATATTAGGCGGAACTGCGTAGCCAGCTGGAAGGGGCCTTCATGCGTAGCGTTCTCGCCGTCCACCCTGCCCACCGCGACGACATCGCCGATCTCGTCACCCGCCGGCCGCTGCCGGGACCTGACGTCGAACAGGTCGATCCCTTCCTGTTTCTCAACCACCACGGCCCGCAGATCTACCCGCCCGGCAACCGCGGCCTGCCCTTCGGCCCGCACCCTCATCGCGGCTTCGAGACAGTGACCTTCATCCTCCAGGGCAGCCTGTCGCACCTCGACAGCGGCGGCCACGAGAGCATCATCGAAGCCGGCGGCGTGCAATGGATGACCGCCGGTTCGGGCCTCGTCCATGCCGAGCTGTCGCCGGAGGCCTTCAAACGCGAAGGCGGGCCGCTGGAAATCCTGCAGCTCTGGGTGAACCTGCCGCCTCCGCTGAAGATGACCGAGCCACGCTACACCGGCGTGCAGCGGGCTGACATTCCCGCCCTGTCGATCGCCGCCGGCAACGGCACGCTCCACCTGGTTTCCGGCGAGTTCGGCGGCGCCACCGGCCCGATCAAGTCTCTGACGGAAGTCTTCCTGTCCTGGGTGGAGCTGAAGGCCGGTGCCAAGGCTGCCCTCCAGGTCGAGAAGGGGCGGCACGTCTTCCTCTACATCGTCTCCGGCCGGGTCGACATCGCCGGCACGTCGGTGGACAAGTACCACCTGGTGGAACTCACCGATGACGACGACAGCTTCATCGTCGGCGCCGCCGACGACGCCGTGCTGCTGTTCGGCCATGCCACGCCGATCGACGCGCCGCTGGTGGCGCACGGCCCCTTCGTCATGAACAGCGAGGACGAAATCCGTGAGGCCTATGCCGATTATCGCGCCGGCAAGTTCGGCGACCCGGCCAAGCTGATCCGGGCGAGCCATGCCGGCTCCGCCGAGTAGCGGACATTCGGGGAGTGCCGAGACGGCCAGGGCCGCCTCGGCCGTTCGTCACGGCAGATTGTCGCGCATGTAGATGTCGAGCTGGACCGGCGGCGGCAGGGCGGTGACGTCACTGTCGACATAGGCCTTGAGCGCCTGGATCGCGTAGTCGACCTCGATCTTGTAGTTCTGGTTGATGACGGCGTCGAAGGTGCCGGACACCAGTGCCCGGCGGGCGTGGCGCGTCAGCTCGTGAACGACGACGGCGATATCGTCCTTGCGCTCGCTTTCACCGAGCGCTTCGATAACGCCGCGATTGCCGGCGCCGATGTTGTAAAGGCCGATGAGGTCGTCGTGGTCGCGCAGCAGCTGGCGGACCACCTCGATGGTAACCGTGCTGTCGTCTCGGCCGTCGATGACGGGCAGTATCTTCAGGAAGCCGTACTCGCGGGATATCACCTGCTCGAAGCCAAGGCGGCGATCGGCCTGATCGCGCAGGGTCATGGAGCCAATCAGGCCGACCGACCCCGTCTGGCGGCGAGCGAACTTGCCGATCAGCGAGCCGGCTAGCCGGCCGGCGCCCACATTGTTGGGTCCGACGCTGTGGAAGCGCCTCGACGGCGTGACGTCGGACACCAGCGTCACTACACCGACGCCCTTCTGGACCAGGCTGTCTATGGCCTCGCGAACGGGGACCGAGTCGATCGCCACCACGGCGACGCCCATGCAGCTCTCCGGATTGACGGCCGCCAGGACGTCGGTGAGCTCGTTCTCGTCGAGCTCGCCATAGTCCGAAACGGACAGCAGGGTACCCTGCGCCGCCATGTTGCCGCCGAGCGTCTCGACGTAGTTGCGCATCTCCACCATGAAGGTGTTCTTGGGGCCGCGCGGTATGATGAAGGACAGGCGATATTCCCGTTCGCCGGTAGCGCTGGCCTCCACGGTCTGGCTCTTGAAGCGCAGCACCTCCATGGCCTTTCGCACGCGGGCCTCGGCGTCCTCGCTGACGCCGGAACGGCCATTCAGGACGCGGTCCACCGTGGCCAGGGAAACCTGTGCCTCGGAGGCGATGTCACGCAAAGTTACCCGCTTCACCCGAACATACTCCTCGTTACTGGCTGCATAGGACGATTCCGGCACCCTTGTTGATGTCGCGTCGAAAGGCGATCGACAAGACCGGAATTCGGGCCGTATGGAAATCCTGCTTCTGGTTGCAATGGGCCGTCGGCACCTTATCCGGCACCGACGGCCGTCTGGTCAACGGCGCGGGCCGCGCTGGCTGAGGGCCACCGCAAGAACGATGATCCCGCCCCGGGCGATGAGCTGCTGGCTGTAGTCGAGGCCGAACAGGATGAGGCCGTTGTTGATAAGGCCGATCATCAGCGCTCCGACGATGGAGCCGATGATGGTGCCCGTGCCTCCCATCAGGCTGGTGCCGCCGAGCACAGCCGCCGCGATCACCGACATTTCGTCGCCTTCGCCGAACTGATAGCGCCCGGACTGGAGACGCCCGGCATAGAGCATGCCCGCCAGCGCCGCCATGGTCGATGACATCAGCAGCACGCTGAGCTTGATCCTGAGGGTGTCGACACCGCTGTAGTGAGCCGCCGTCTCGTTGCCTCCGGTGGCGAGGACACGGCGACCGAACGAACACTTCTTGAGGCCGATGTGGCCGGCGATGCCGATCACCAGTACCCAGATGAACAGGACGGGAATCGTGCCGATGTTGCCGCCGCCGAATACGAACGAATAGGCGCTATTGAGGATCGGGATAGCCGCCGTTTGCGAGATCCACATCGCGGTGCCGGTGGCGATGCCCATGGTGGCAAGCGTAGTCAGGAAGGAGGGAATGCCGATGCGCGTCGTCAGAAGCCCGTTGACGAGGCCGATCAGCACGCCGGAGGCCAGGCCCGCCAGCACGCCTCCGAGAAAGCCGTAGTCGTGAATCACGATGGCGGTCACGACCGAAGCCAGACCGGCGACGGCGCCGACCGAAAGATCGATTTCACCGGCCGCCAGCACGAAGGTCATGCTCACCGCCATCAGCGCGATCATCGCCGTCTGACGGATGATGTTGAGCAGGTTGTCCGGATCGAGGAAGCCCTGGTCCGACAGCGTGATCGAGAACACGATGAAGATGGCCACGAAGCCGATGTAGATGATGCCGCGCCGCCAGGATCGAAGCAGATAGGTCATCATGGGCACCGAAGGCTCCGGTTTCGAGGGGGAGGAAAGCTCAATCATTTGCATTCACCTTCTGGATCAGCAGTTGCAGGCGTTGCTGGGCGTGCTGAAGGCGTTCCACTGGGGTGTCGTCGCTGGAGACGATCTCGGCAATGCTGACTCCGGCGGCGAGACGGCCGTCGGCCATGACCACGATGCGGTCGGAGGCGGCGATCAGTTCCGCCGGTTCGGACGAGATCAGAAGCACGGCCTTGCCGGCAGCCGCCATGTCGCGGATCAGCGTCACGATCTCGGTTTTGCTGCCGATGTCGATGCCGGCGGTGGGCTCATCGAGCACCAGCACGTCAGGCAGCGTTGCCAGCCCCTTGGCCAGCACCACCTTTTGCTGGTTGCCGCCCGACAGCGACAGCATCGAGGCGTCGCGCGAGTCGGTCTTCACCCGCAGCCATTCGATGTGCCGGTCGACGAGCTGGGCCACCTTCGCCCCCGACACCAGCGACCAGCGGCTGAGCCGGTCGAGCACCGGCAGGCACATGTTGCTGGCCACCGAATGGGTGACGACCAGTCCCTCGGTGAGCCGGTTCTCGGGAATGAGGGCGATGCCCGCGTCGATGGCTTCGGATGGCTTGCGCAAATGCACCGGTTTGCCCTTGACCAGCATCTCGCCGGAAACGAGCGGCGTCACGCCATAGACGAGACGGGCAAGCGAGCTGCGACCGCTGCCCAGCAGGCCGGCGACGCCGACGACCTCGCCGCGCCGCACTTGGAGCGAGACGTCGATCGGCTTGCTCGGCCCCGAGGCATGGCGCAGTTCGAGGATGACCTCGCCAGCCGCCGCCGTCCCCTCCTGTCTCATCGACAGGTTGCGACCTTCCTGGCCGACGATGTGGGAGATGATGGCATCGAGGGTGAGCTCGCTGAGCGGCGCCGTCAGCACGTACTGTCCGTCCCGCAGGATGGTGGCGCGGTCGGCGATGCGCATGATCTCTTCCATGCGATGCGACACGTAGATGATGGCGACGCCGTCGGCCTTCAGCTTTCGCAGAATGTCGAACAGCAGGTCGACTTCGCTTTCCGTCAGAGCCGATGACGGCTCGTCGAGGACCAGCACCTTGCTGCGCTGGGAAATCGCCTTGACGATCTCCGTCAACTGGCGCTGTCCGGCGCTCATGCTGGCGACGAGCTCGTCCGGATCGATGGAGACATGGAACTCCTCGAACAGTTGCCTCGCTCGTTCGCGGCATTGCCGGTCGTCGATCAGGCCGGCGACACCGCGCGGCTCCCGGTTGAGGAAGATGTTCTGCGCCGCCGTCAGCGTCGGGATAAGGCTCATCTCCTGGAAGATCATCGCGATGCCGGCCCGGCGGGACGCCTCGGTCGAATGCTCGCTCAGCCGCACGCCATTGACGTCGATGGTCCCCGCGTCCGGCGCCTGGACACCGCGCAGGATTTTGAGCAACGTCGACTTGCCGGCTCCGTTGCCGCCGAGCAAGGCGTGGATCTCGCCGCGCCGAACCTCCAGTTTGACGTTGGACAGAGCTTTCACGCCGCCAAACGTCTTGGTGATGCCCTTCATCGCGATGGCGAGGTCGTTCGCGCTTTCGCTTTCTTGCCGGGAAGGGGGCGATCCGGCAGCCAGTGGACCGGCTGACATGATGAGCTGAACTCCGCGTATCGAACGTAAGGGTCATGGGTGATCCCGCGCCGACCGGGGGGAGCCAACCGGCGCGGGACTGAACACGGGCCAGGAGGTAGCCCGCGATCCAATTACTCCATGACGCCCTTGACGTCGTCGGGCAGCGGCTTGTGGTAGACCTGCTGCCAGGCTTCCTCCAGGTTGGCCTTCGACACCGGCAGCGCCGACCAGGCGACGTAGTTCGGCGCGGCCTTGCCGATGAGGCCGTAACCGGCCAGCAGCGCTTCCGTCACGCCCTGATCGAACGGCCGCTGGGCGCCGAGGCCCTTGACGTAGGAGTCCTGGGCCATGTTGATGGCGACGTTCTCGCCGAGATCGCAGGTGGCGATGACGATCTTGTCGGCTCCAACCGAGCGAATGGCGGAAATCACGCCCTCGGCCGGCACGTCCCACACCGCCCAGATGCCGTTGAGCTTGCGGTTGGCGGTGATCATCGCGCCAGCCACCCGCTCGGCGTCGCCAGAGAAGTTCGGCCCGCCGATGCCCTGCTCGGCAACGATCTTGATGTCGGGGAAGTTCTCGGCGATGGTCTTCTTGAAGCCGTCGTAGCGCTGCTTGGTCACGAAGAAATCGGCAGCGTGGTAGACGACGCCGACATTGCCCTTGCCGTTGAGCGCCTTGGCGAGCAGCAGGGCCGAGGCGACGCCGTTGCCGTAGTTGTCGGCCGACACCACCGAGACGTAATCCTTGCCGGCTTCGAGACCCTTCGGAACGTTGTCCATGAACACGAGCTTGACGCCCTGGGCAGCGGCCTTCTTGTAGGCGACGGCGGTCGCGGTGGGATCGGTGGGAATGGAGACGATGATATCGGGCTTCTTGGCCAGCATGGTCTCGATGTCGGCCACCTGCTTTTCCGGCTTGAAGCCGGCATCGGTCACGCCCAGAACCTCGATGCCCATCGCCTCGAACTGGGTCTTGAGGCCGTCGATCTGCGCGCGCGACCAGTCGTTGCCGGCATAATGCATGACGATGGCGGCGGTCGCGTGCTTGGCCTTGACCTGGGCCAACTCCTCATCGGTCAGGGATACGCTGCTGGCCGGCTGGGGCTGCTCGCCGTTCGGACCGAGACTCAGCACCTTGCCGGCCAAGTCGGCAAGCAGGGCATCGGCGTCGGCGGCGAATGCCGGCAACGCAGCGGTCGACGAGAGCAGGGCGGCAAAGGCCGCCGTCATTACGGTTCTGCGGTTCAAAAACATGGCATGTTCCTCCACTGCCATTGGTGATTGATTGCTCCTCCCGTCCGGGGCCGTCGCGGTCCCGGGCGGTTGTCGTGAACGGACCGGGGGTTGCCCGGACCTACGCCAGCTTGATCACCGCGGCGAGAGGCGCCGGAAGTGGCTTGGCAATCAGGGCATCGGTGCGGCGCAACTCGGCAAGAGCCTTGGGTTTGTCGATCGCCTTCAGGAAGCGTTCGGCGCCGACCCTGTCGCTGTAAAGCCCCAGCGACACGGCTCCGTACTGCTTGCCGACCCATTCGGTGACCTCGGCGACCACCGCCTCGCGGCTCCCGGCGGCCTTGAGCTCGGTCGGGTCGACGGTGGTGACCACGTCGATCTTGCGGGCGGCATCGAAGTGCAGCACCAGCGTCGTCCAGAGCGTATCGCCCTCGAAGACGCCGAACACCACCGAGGTTTCCGGCTTGGCGAAGATCTGGACCGCCGCCTCGACTTCGGCATAGCTCGCCCCGAGGCGCCACTGCAGGCCGAGCCGATAGTTGGCCGGTCCCGGGAAGACGACGATGCCGTCGTGGCACCGCCCCATCAGCGTGAAGGCGCGATGGACGTAGACGTCGATATCGTCGGCGGGCGTCCACGCGTCCTGGACCGCCTTGAAGTAGGCGTCCGAGGCGGAACGCTCGATCACCACCACCATGTCCGTGGTAGCGACGTTGGCGTCGTAGATGGCCTCGGCATCCTTGTGGGCGTCCGTAACCTCGGAGATCGGACGAACGATGGCCGCCTTCGCCGAGTGGGCGAACTTCCGGATCTTGCCTCTCTCGTGGATGACGATGATGCGACGCTTCTCTTTGGCCGACTCGAGGAGGAGGGACTGCAGGTTGCGCCAGTGGTCGACGTCGATGTCGGCCATCAATGGGTTTTCATGAAGCATGATGTCGTCCTCCCGTTCAGGCTTCGACGAAGTAGGTTTTGATGGTGTAGGGCGCGAAATCGTCTTTCCAGCCCGTGTCGGTGACGACGACCGGCTTGCCGTCCCAGACCTCGCTCACCTTTGAAACCGGCGCCCCGATGCCGATGTCGGCGGCGATCGGCTGGGCGGTCGGGTTGGCGACAAAGACGACGGCCTTGCCGTTCACGGCCGGATCGCGGTGGATGGTGACGTCGAGCTTGGAGTGGTTCTTCGACACCGGCACGATACCCGCGCCGGCGAGAGCGACGCCCAGGACGGCCTCGACGTCGGCGAGATCATGCACCACGACCAGCGCTCCCTTGCCGACCGCGTAACGCGTCGCCGCCTTGCGGTTCACGACGCTGACCGCCGACGACTTGGCCGCATTGGCTGCATCGAGAAGCGTCGTGTCGGAGGCGAACCGCTCGTTGAGGCTGGGCAGTTTCGGCCCGACGACCACGGTGCCGCCCGCCTTGACGTAGTCGAGGAGCTTTTTCTGCACCGCCGCGCCGAGGAACTCGAAGGACGACAGCAGTACCGCCTTGTATCGCGGCAGGCGCTCGGCGGGCAGAGCCGTGTCGGACAGCAGGAACGTCTGCCCTCCCTTCGACAGCGACTCGTAGAAGGCGGCAAACCAGTCGTTCTTGACCGCCTGCACCGGCTCTTCGAAGCCGAAGGTCTCTTCCGAGGTGGTCATGAAGTTCGGGTACTCGGAAAGACTGATCTGCGACTCGAGGAAGTCGCCTGGGTAGGAGATCAGCACGCTCGCGGCCTCGAGGCGATCATAATCGCGATTGGCAAGAAGCAGCACGTCGGCCTGACGGCGCAGCGACTTGAAGTCGAGTTCCTTCAGCACCTTGTTGGTGGACGAGAACACCGCGGCGTTTTCCGGGCGAACACGGCCGTCGCGGCGGATTGGCGAGGCAAGCCAGCGATCGCGCTCGACCAGCATGTAGCGGCTGAAGCCCTTGATGCCGTGCATCATGGCCGCCCGGGTCACGAAGGCCTCGTCCTTGTCGTCGCCCGGATGCAGATACCAGGGCCAGACACCGGCGATGAACTCCGGAATGTAGGGGAAGCGGCTCGAGCCGACGACATAGGACGTCACCGTCTTGACGTGCTCGTAGAGCTCCTTGCGCGAGTAGATGTCGAAACCGACGAAGTCGAGGACCTCCTCGAGCCCCATGAGGTTGTAAGGCGCCGTGATGCCGCTGGCCGCGCCACCCGGCCCGAGCGGATGCGGATAGTTGTGGAACAGCGGGATGCGGTCGAGACCGCGTGCGCGCATCATGTCGGCAAGCCGCTTCATGCTGTCGATCAGGTAGCGCTCGCGATACTCGATCCAGTCGACGTAGGCCGGCAGGTCGGTGCGGGTGGTCGCCGAGAACGAGCGCGGCGCGTCGACGGAAGCGAAGCTCGCGTGCTTGGTGTGATAGACGGCGTTGAGACTGGCGATCGAACCATACTTGCCTTCGAGGAAGGCGCGGAAGCGCTTGATCGACGCCGGGCAGAAGTCGGACGCATAGGCGTTGATATTGAAGAAGAACGCCATCTCGTTGTCGACCTGCGCCGAGATCAGGCCGCCGGCCGGATACTGATGGCGGCTGAGGATCGGCATGATGGCGTCGTACCACAGCCCGGTCTCATCGAAGAACTTGTCGACGGCATAGCTGACGGCCGGAATGGGCCGGGGCACCTGGGTCAGAACCGTGCGTCCACCCTGGGCGTTCTGCGCCTGCAGGTCTGGGTCGGCCAGGATGCGTAACGGATAGCCGAACCAGGTCAGCTCCGAGTTGATCTGCGGTCCCGGACGGGCAACGATCTTGAGACCCTTGGACTCGGCAAGCGTCAGAAAGGCGTCGAGGTCCTTGCGCGGATCGATGCTGCCGAAGTCGAACTTGCCGCGCTCGATCTCGTGGACCTCCCACGGCATGTAGATGGAAATGGCGGTGAAGCCCAGGGAGCAGACCTTGTCGAGAATGTCGCTCCACTTGTCACGCTCCAGGCGCCAGTAGTGCACGGCACCGGCGTAGAGTTCCTCGACCTTGCCTCCGATGCGGAACTGGTGATCTCCCGCGACGATGCGCTCGTCGCTTCGCGCATTTTTAGTCACTGAATCCTCCTGCGACCGTTCCCGGTCGTCAATTTTGCGTAGCACCAACATCACAGCGGCCGCCTGTGCATGACGCGGCGTATCACCCCACCGCAAAGAGCGCAACAAAAAACATCAAACAATCAACTCAATGAATCTCAAAAAACAACTCACATCGGTTGCAATGCAGCTCATTTCGCGCAGAAATAATCATGGACGACCGCTACGCGCACAGCCCGCGACGAGCGCACCCATATAGAAATTCGAACCGTTTGATGGATTTTTCTGCTTTTTAGGGAGAAAGCAGCACGCCCTACCGCCCAGAGACCGAGAACCGCTACGCCCCACCTCAACGCCACCGAATGACCTCAAACAACATCAGATAAAACATCAAGAAACCTCGGGAGGAGCCCGCAGCAGGTCTATTGACGTCGCGAGCCACATCGGCCCCGACACTCATCGAAGCCCAGGGGCACGAAGTCCGGAGCGTCCCATCGGCGCGCACGACACCAAGAGAACGGCCAAGCGACCGCCCCGTCAGATACCGGGAACATGGATGTGGGAGAGCGCCCTACCGCCAGAGGCGCTTGTCGCCATTGGCGAACAGGCCGATATCGCGCCGCGCGTCGACGGCGATCAGGGGGCCTTCTCGCCCCACCGCTCGGCCCGCGCATCGTCGTGGGCCTTTGCCTCCACCCAGCCGCCTTCGCTGCGGTCGGCCGGGTGCTCCTTCTTCCAGAAGGGGGCGCGGGTCTTGAGGAAGTCCATCACGTAGTCGCAGGCGGCGAAGGCCGCGTCGCGGTGGCTCGAGGAGACGACGACCAGCACGATGCGCTCGCCCGGCCTGATGCGACCGCCGCGATGGATGACGGTGACGGCCAGAAGCGGCCAGCGGGCGACGGCCTCGTTCACCACGCGGCCGATCTCCGCCTCGGCCATGCCGGGGTAGTATTCAAGCTCCAGCGCGGCCAGCCGGCCGCCCTCGTCGCGGCAATAGCCGACAAAACTGGTGACGGCGCCAACAGCCGGATCGCCGGCTTGCAAGGCGTCGATCTCGGCGCCGACGTCGAAATCGTCGGGACCGACGCGGACGGTGATGCGCGGGGACGCGGCGGCCATGAGCTCAGCCGCCGGTCATCGGCGGGAACAGGGCGATCTCGCGGGCATCGCCGATCGGCTCGTCCTGCTCGATATGCAACTGGTCGACGGCGACTCGGATGGTCTCGGGCGCCTCGAAGGCGAAGGCATAGGCTTCGCCCCGCTCCGACAGCCAGCCGACGAGGTCGCCGGCCGTCAGCACGGTTTCGGGCAGCACCAACCGCTCTTCGGCAAGACCGATGCGCTCGCGCACCCAGGCGAAATAGCGGATCAGCACCGGCTCACGGCTCATGGCCCGCCTCCATCAGGTGGACGACGCCGCTGCGGAAATAATCGTAACCGGTGTAGAGCGTCACCAGCGCCGCCGTCCACAGCATGGCGATGCCGAGCTCGGTGATGCCGTTCACCAGCTTGTCACCGGTCGGCCCGAGCAGCAGGATGCCGATGGCAACCAGTTGCAGCGTCGTCTTCCATTTGGCGAGGCGGGTGACGGGCACGCTGACCTTGAGGTCGGCGAGGAACTCGCGCAGCCCCGACACGAAGATCTCGCGCATCAGGATGATCACCGCCGCCCACAGCGAGAAGCCGCCGACGGTGCCGTAATAGGTGAGCACCAGAAGGCAGACCGACACCAGAAGCTTGTCGGCGATCGGGTCGAGCATGCGCCCGAGCGTCGACTGCTGCTTCCACAGGCGAGCCAGATAGCCGTCGAAATAGTCGGTGATCGACGCGGCGGCGAACAGGCCGAAGGCCAGCCAACGCCCCGCGTCGCCTTCGATGTAGAAGGCGGCGACCACCGCCGGAACGGCGACGATACGGAGATAGGTGAGAATATTGGGCAGGGACCAGACGAATTTCATAGCGCCGACATCTGTTGATCCGCCCATGACATTGCACGATGCCACCCCGAGGGCAAGGGTTGGTACGCGGTTGACCCATGTCCCTCCGAGAGTTAGGCGATCACCGTGACGTGAAGCCCTCACACCGCGCGCGCCTCGAATGGCGGCTGGGCCGCCCTTGAAAAGAAACCGACCATTCGGTATCTTTCAGACCAATTCCGGGAGCCCGCAATGAATCCGTCCCTCGCCGCCTACGGCTTTCTCGCGCTTGCCATCGTCTCGGAGGTGACCGGGTCATCGCTGCTGCAGAAAAGCGAACAGTTCTCCAGGGCGTTGCCGACGTTGGGGATGGCCATCTGCTTTGCCGCGGCCTTCTTCTTCCTGGCGCAGGCGCTGAAGGTCATCCCGCTCGCCATCGCCTACGCGATCTGGAGCGGCGTCGGCATCGTGCTGACCGCCACCATCGGCTTCCTGATGTTCCGCCAGGCGCTCGACACCTGGGCGCTGTTCGGCATGAGCCTGATCGTGCTAGGCACCATCGTCCTCAACACGATGTCGCGCAGCACGGTTCATTGAGATGGAAGCGGCCCCTCCGGAGACCGGCTATCGGCGCAAGAAGCAGCCCGAGATCGTCCATCGTGCCCTCCTCGACCACACGGCGAAGCTCGCCGTCGAGCACGGCCTCGCCGCCGTCACCGTTCAGGCCGTCGCCGAGGCGGCCGGCGTCACCAAGGGCGGCTTGCTGCATCACTTCCCCAGCAAGCAGGCCCTGATCAACGCCGTGTTCGCCGACCTGCTGGAGGCGCTCGACCGCCAGCTTGATGCGCGGATCGCCGCCGATCCCGAGCCGAACGGCGCCTTCACCCGCGCCTATCTCGATTCCGTCTTTGCCATCGAGCCGGAAGGCTACGCCGCCGTCTGGGCGGCGCTTGCCATTTCCATGCTGACCGATCCCCCCTTGCGGCAGCTCTGGGCGGATTGGGTGGCGGGCCGGCAGGCGCGCCACCGCGAAACCGACGGCAGCCTGACGCTCGCCGCCATCCGTCTCGCCGCCGATGGCATCTGGCTGGCCGATCTGACCGGCGTCACCGTCGAGGAGCGAGCCGCCATGCGCGAGGTGCTGCTTCGGCAGACCCGCGCACGGGATTCCTGACGCGTCAGAACACCTTCCTGAGGCGCCGGTCCACCGACAGCCAGCCACCGCCGAAGGCCGCGAACAGGAAGACGCCGCCGGTCCAGAACATCGAGGCCAGCTCGGCCTTCTCTTGCACCTGCTTGAGGAAGGCGGCGCCGCCGTCGGCGAGGCGAGCCGTCGCCACCGGCGTGAACAGATCGCCGCCCGCCTTCAGGGCATCGATGCCGGCCGCCGTCAGGAAGGCATCGCCATAGGGATGGGTGATGTGGAACCACCAGGTGATCGCCAGCATCACGCCATTGGCCAACGCCGCCGCCCGGGTAAACAGGCCGACGGCGATCAGGATGCCGCCGAAGAATTGCAAGCCGGCCAGTACCGGCGACCACAGCCAGCCCGGATGGAAACCGATGCCCTCGACGAAGCCGACCTGGGCGAGCGGCGCCACGATCTTCGGCCAGCCCTCGATGGCCAGCATCAGCCCCACCGCGACGCGCAAGGCGACGAAGGCCAGCGGCTGGGCGATTGTTTCATAGAACGGCCCGAGCGCCGGAATGATGAGGCGGTCGCGGTCTGTGTCGGACGGAAGCGGCATGTTCGATCTCCAATGCCCTGGACGGAATGGGCGCAGCCTGATCCCGCCGCCCGGTCCCCTCCGTGATCCAGGTCAATTAATATGAGATTAGACCTCCTCTTTATCAGAACACACTGTTCACGGAACGGCGACAAACGACGAGCCCCAGGGCAGCAGGTCGCGATTGCGTCGCGCCGAATCCCGGATCAAGCTGCCGGTGACAGATTGCCCCCGTGAGGCTCCATGACCGCCGCCCCATCCCGCCGCTCCGTTCTGCATCGCAGCCTGCATGCATTCACCATCCGGCCGCGCCTCATCGCCGGCATCGTCGTCGGCGTCGGCGCCGGCCTCCTGTCGCCCGCGTCCTTCGAGGTGCAGAGCCGCCTGCTGGTTGGCTGGAATACCGGCGTCGCACTCTATCTTGCCACCACCTGGACGATGATGAGCCGCTCGGACGTTCACGAGTTGCGGCAGCGCGCCGCCCGCCACGACGAGGGCGAGTGGACGATCATCCTGCTGGCGATGGCCGCGACGCTGTCGAGCCTCGCCGCCATCGGCGCCGAGCTTCTGCAGGCCGGCGCCGGGGACCCCTTCCGCCTGTGGCGCGCGGGAATCGCCGCCGTCACCATCCTGATGAGCTGGCTGTTCGTCCATACCATCATGGCGCAGCACTATGCCCACGACTATTATTTGCGCGAAGGGTATCTCAGAGATAAGCCGGGGCTGATCTTCCCCGACCGCATCGAAGAGCCCGATTACTGGGACTTCGCCTATTTCGCCTTCACCATCGGCGTCGCGTCACAGACGGCCGACATCGCCATCGCCTCGCCACGCATCCGCCGCGTGGCGCTCGCCCACTCGGTACTGGCCTTCTTCTTCAACACCGCCGTCCTCGCCCTGGCGATCAACGTCGGCGCCAGCCTGCTCTAGCTCCTCGCCTCCACTCCCCACCCCCACAACCGGCCGAACGCACGGCCGGAGCGCGCCTTCATCGAGGGCGCGCATTGGCGACATACGTCCAATCACCATCCGCAAGCCCCGCAGGTTGATGGTTGGATGGCCCCGTGTATGATCGTTATACAGAACTTAAGTTCTATATACGGAACACGGAGCCGAAGATGAATTTGGAGAAGTTTCGGGGCGTCTTTCCGCCGGTACCGACGATCGTCGACGGAGAGGGGCGGCTCGACAGGGCGGGAATGGCCAAGCTGATCGACAAGCTGGTCGCCGATGGCGTCAACGGCATGCTGTTCCTCGGCAGCGGCGGCGAGTTCAGCCACATGCCCAAGGAACTGCGGTTCGAAGTGGCGGAGTTCGTCGTGGCCCACACGGCCGGTCGCGTGCCGGTGCTGATCGGCATTTCCAGCCCCAGCACAGCGGAAGCCATCGAATACGGCCGCCATGCCGACAAGCTCGGCGTCGACGGCCTCCTGGTGGTCAACCCCTACTATGCCCTGCTCGCCCGCGATTACATCTACAACCACTTCCGCACCGTCGCCGAAGCGGTGAAGACGCCGGTGCTGCTCTACAACTTCCCGGCCCTGACCAAGCAGAACCTCGACATCGAGCTGATCACCCGCCTCGCCAAGGACGTGCCCAACATCATCGGCATCAAGGACACGGTCGACAACGGCAGCCACCTGCGCGAGCTGATCAACGTGGTGCGCCCTGTTCGCCCCGACTTCGTGATCTTCGCCGGCTTCGACGAATACATGATGGACGCGCTGATCCTCGGCGCCAACGGCGCCATCCCCGCCACGTCCAACTTCGCGGCCTCCGTCACCTGCGGCATCTACAAGGCCTTCGTCGCCAAGGACTACGAGACCATGTTCGCCCTGCAGCGCCGCCTCGCGCGCCTGTCGCAGGTCTATGACCTCGAAAGCCCGTTCTTCGGCGTCATCAAGCAGGCGATCCGCCTCACCGGCCTCGACATCTCCACCGAGGTGATGGCGCCGGTCCAGCCGCTGTCGGCGGAAAAAACCCAGAAGCTCGCCGCCATCCTCAAGGCCGCCGGCGTCCTGCCCTGACCCCCCGCCGCCAGCGACCAGGCTGGCGGACCTTTTCCATGCCCCGCCGAGGACGAGACGGCGGGGCAGCCCATCCGGGCACGCAATGTGCCCATCCGATATCGCGCGAAGTGGCCCGTATAGGCCGGCAGCCCTAGGGGAGGGAAATCGCCTGGGCAAGCGCGGATGAAGGGAGTGAGAAGCAAATGACAAACATGCAAGCCGTTGCATCCGATATGGCGGCCATTCCGCGCGCCCGCTGGCTGCGCATCATCCCGGCGGTGATCATCGTCTACATCGTCGCCTACATGGACCGCACCAACATCGCGATCGCCATGGCCGGCGGCATGAGCGCCGAACTCGGCATGACCGCCTCGTTCGCCGGTCTGGCGGCCGGCATCTTCTTCGTCGGGTACATCTTCCTTCAGATCCCCGGCGGCCAGATCGCCGAACGCCTCAGCGCCAAGACATTCATCGCCGGCACCATCATCGTCTGGGGCGGCGTCGCGGCCCTCACCGGCCTCGTGCGCACGCAGAACGAGATGCTGCTGATCCGCTTCGTGCTCGGCGTTGCCGAGGGCGGCGTCTATCCGGCCATCCTCGCCCTGATCGGTCACTGGTTCCCCAACGAGGAGAAGGCCCGCGCCATCGCCTTCTTCCAGATGAACCTCGCCGTCGCCTCCATCATCACCGCCCCGCTGTCGGGCTGGCTGATCCAGTCGATGGGTTGGCGCGAGATGTTCGTCGTCGAAGGCGTGCTGTCGCTGGCCCTGCTCTTCATCTGGGTGCCGATGGTTGCCGACACGCCCGCCAAGGCCAAGTGGCTCGATCCGCGCGAACGCGCCTGGCTCGACGCCCGTTTCGCCGAGGACAAGGCCAAGGCCATCGTCGTCGATAACGTGTCGGTGCGCACCGTCACCGGTGACTCCAACCTGTGGAAGCTGGTCGCCATCTACTTCTTCTTCCAGGTCGGTTTCTACGGCTTCGCGCTGTGGATGCCGGTCATCATCAAGCAGCTCACCGGCTCGGGCATGACCACGGTCGGCTTCCTGACGGCCCTGCCCTACATCCTGTGCATCGCCGGCCAGTTCTTCATCGCCAACCGCTGCGACCAGACCATGAACCGCCGCCTCTACACCGTCATTCCGATGATCGGCTTCGCCATCTGCCTCACGCTGTCGATCATGCTCGAGGGCAACATCTGGCTGTCCTACGCGATGATCGTCCTGTGCGGCTTCTTCCTGCAGGCCTATGCCGGTCCGTTCTGGACGCTGCCCCCGCTGCTGTTCCCCTCCAACGTGGTCGGCGGTGTCCGCGGCACCATCAATGCGCTCGGCAACCTCGGCGGCTTCATCGGCCCGTTCCTGGTCGGCTATCTGACCACCACCTTCAGCAAGGACGTCGGTCTGTCCTTCCTGATCGCCGCGCTGGTCATCGCCTCCGCCCTGCTCTTCACCCTGCCGAAGGTCACGTCGAAAGCCCCGCGCTGACGCTTCCCCCGGCATTTCGAACTCCACACTGCGTCAGAACAAAGAGAAAAGGCATTTCCGGTGGTCTCATGCGCCGGAAATGCCTCGGAAGAAACGGCTAGAAAATGTCCCAGAAATGTCACTTCGCCCGCGACCTGTGGTCGCAGCTCGATGCCCTCCGGCTCGGCATGAACTACTCGGTGGAAGACACCGAGAAACCCCAGGTGCTGATCGACGACTGCTTCGGCGAGAGCCACCCCGGCAGCTTCCACCTCGAAAAGCTCGGCTACGAGGCGATGCTCGGCGTCCATGAAAGCGGCGGCCGCGCCGTCCGCCACCACGTCACCGACATCTGCGATGGCTGGGGCCAGGGCCACGACGGCATGAACTACATTCTCGCCTCGCGCGAGATGATCGCCAACATGGTCGAGCTGCATGCCTCGGTCGTCCCCTATGATGCCGGCGTGCTGCTGTCGAGCTGCGACAAGTCGATCCCAGCCCACCTGATCGCCGCCGCCCGCCTCGACATGCCGCTGGTTCACGTGCCCGGTGGCTCGATGCGGCCGGCCCCGAACATGACGACGTCCGATCTCGGCGGCGCCACCGCCCAGTTCAAGAAGGGCGAGATCGGCGTCGACAAGATCCAGAACCTGCAGCGCTGCGGCTGCCCGACGGCCGGCGCCTGCCAGTTCATGGGTACCGCCAGCACCATGCAGTGCATGTCGGAAGCCCTCGGCATGGCTCTGCCCGGCAACGCGCTGGCGCCCTCGACCATGTCGGAGATCACCCGCTACGCCCGCATGGCCGGCCATCAGGCGCTGGTGCTGGCCGAGAAGGGCATCACCTCCTCCAAGATCCTGACCCGCGCCGCCTTCGAGAACGCCATCAAGGTGCACGCCGCCATCTCCGGCAGCACCAACGCGCTGATCCACCTGCCGGCCATCGCCCATGCGCTCGGCTGGGAGCTGACGCCGGACGTGTTCGACCGCATCAACCACGAGATCCCCTACCTCACCAACGTCCAGCCGTCCGGTCGCTACGTCACCGAGCTCTTGTGGTTCGCCGGCGGCATCCCGATGGTGCAGTGGATGATCCGCGACCACCTCGACCTCAACGTCATGACGGTGACCGGCCGCACGCTGGGCGAAAACTTGGAAGTGCTGCAGAAGTCGGGCTTCTTCGAGAACAACCTCGGCTATCTCGCCAACTTCAAGCTGGAGCGGTCCGACCTGATCCGCGATCCGGAGAAGTCCAAGATCGGCGCCATCGCCGTCCTCAAGGGCAACATCGCCCCCGAAGGCGCGGTCATCAAGTACTCGGCCTGCAGCCCGAAGATGCACCAGCACACCGGCCCGGCCAAAGTGTTCGGCTCCGAGGAAGCGGCGCAGGACGCCATCATCAACAACCGCATCGACCCGGGTGACGTCATGATCATCCGCTACGAGGGTCCGCGCGGCTCCGGCGCGCCGGAAATGCTGATGACCACCGACGCCATCGTCTTCGACAGCCGCCTCAACGGCACGGTGGCTCTCGTCACCGACGGCCGCTTCTCCGGCGCCACCCATGGCCCGTGCATCGGCCACGTGTCGCCGGAAGCCGCCGACGGCGGTCCGATCGCCTTCATCGAGGACGGCGACCTGATCGAGATCGACGTCAAGGCGCGCAAGCTCAACGTCGTCGGCCTCGACCGCAAGCCGGCCACCGCCGAGGAAGTCGAAGCCGCCTTCGCCAAGCGCAAGATCGGCTGGACGGCGCCCGACTTCTCGAGCCGCAAGGGTGTCTATCGCCAGTACACCCAGCACGCAGCTTCGTTGATGGCCGGCGCCTACATCCGCTAACCCCCATTGCGGATCGGAGCAAAAACTCCGGCGCCGATCACAGGCAACAACGAAGGAAGGCCCGCCCCGCGCGGGCCTTTTTCGTGCCGGAAACCATGGAAGAGGCTCAGTACTGCGCGATCGGCTGAGTATGCTTGTCGGTCCATTCCGGCGGCGCACCGACCCTGCCGGCGATGACGCCCGCCAGCCCCGGCGCCCGCCCGAAGGCGTCGCAGGCCGGATACTTGGGCTTGCCGCCGAACCATGACCTAACGCTCTGCCCCGACGGCAGCGACAGGTCCAATCCTTCCGGCTCCTTGCCGAGCACCATGATGCGCGCGAACTCGCTGCCGAAATCCGCCGACAGGCCATAGGCATCGCCGACCTCGGACACCAGGGGATCGTCCTGGATGGAGTTCGCGCCCCGCGACCAGACCATGGCGGCGCGCTGAACCCCGGCCCTGTCCAAGGCCTCCGCTTCCACTGCGAGCCCGCCCAGCCCCACCGGCAAGCGGGGAATGCCCACCGGCAGGACGAAATCGGTGCCGAGCGAGACCACGGCCGAGACGCCGGCCATCGCCTTGTCGGTCGGCACGATGTCGGTGATCACCGCCCGCACGGTGAGATCGGCGCCCTGCCCGCCCGGCACCATCTCGTAGCGATCGCTGAGCGCGACGCACAGCGCACGATCGATGGCGTTGGCGACGAGCGCGCGGTCCCCCGGGTTGGCGACGCGCGGCAGTGCGCCGAAAGCGAAGGTCGTCGGCATGATCCGCGCCGTCTTCAAAGGCGCGAGGCCGGTGCCATCCACGTAGACGCGGGCCTTCGACAGGCTGCCTTTCGGCTCGCCGAGCCTGTCGTAGGACGACAGCGTGCCGCCTTGCTTCAGCGGAACGGACGCGCAACCGGCCATCACCAGCATCAACGGCAGGGCCAGACCGAGAACCTTGAGGCGCGGCATCGAAAAACTCCGGGCAAGTCGGATCGCCGCGCCTGCGAGCCGCAGCCGGCAGATCTGCTTTTGCCCGGATTCGCCTAGTGGCGATAGTCGGCGGCGATGCGATTTGCGGTGGCAACAACGGCGGCCGCCACCTCGTTGAGATTGGCGAGCTTGATCTGGGACGACACGCCGGACACGCTGATGGCGCCCGTCGCCTCGCCGGCCGCGTTCAGCAACGGCGCGGCGATGCAGTAGACGCCGTCGTTGTCCTCGGCGTTGTCGAAGGCCCAGCCGCGCTTGCGCGTCGCCGCGAGTTCCTCGCGGAAAGCGTCGACGCCGACGATGGTGGTGTCCGTGCGCCGGACGAACTCGATGTCGGGCAGTATGGCGTTGAGCTTGGCCTCGGGCAGCCAGGCGAGCAGCGCCTTGCCGAGACCGGAGCTGTGCAGCGACAGGCGCCGGCCGACCCAACTGCGGATGACGATGGCCGTCGGGCTTTCGAGCTTCAGAACGTAGATGGCCGACGGCCCCTCCAGCACGCCGAGATGGCAGGTCAGTTGCGTCTGGTCGCGCAGCTGCGTCAGCGGCTCCATGGCGGCGCGCTTGATGTCGAGGCCTTCCTCCACCTTGTTGCCGAGTTCGTACCAGCGAAGACCGAGCCCGTAGCGGCCGTCCTCCAGGCTGACGAGACCATGCGCCAGCAGCGATGCCAGCAGAGACGACGAAGTACTTTTCGGCAACCCCGTCGCCTTCTGGATCTGGGTGAAGCTGGCGCGGCCGTTTTCAGCCAGGAAGGCAAAAACTGCCATCGCCTTGTCGATCGCCGGCGTCTGTGTGGTGACCAAGAATACCCCCCAATGCGTTTTGTTCGTTGGAAGGAACAGTAGTCCCGATCGGCGGAACGATCCATATGGGAACATGCCGAGGGTGGTATCACGGCCGGGCGACCACTTCGCCGCGCCTCAGCCCTTGCGGAAATAGTCGTGGATGGCCTTGGCGGTGGCGGCGGAGACACCCGGCACCTTTTCGAGATCGCTGAGCGCCGCCCGCTCGATTTCCTTCAGCGTGCCGAAGTGGTTGAGCAGCGACCGCTTGCGCGTCGGCCCGACGCCGGGGATCTCCTGCAAGCCGCCTTCGGAAATCTGCTTGGATCGCCTGACGGCATGGCTGCCGTTGGCGAAGCGGTGCGCCTCGTCGCGCATGCGCTGGATGAAATAGAGTATGGGGTCGCGTGTCGGCAGCATGAAGTCGGCCCGGCCCGGCACGAAGAAGCGCTCGCGGCCGGCGTCGCGGTCCGGTCCCTTGGCGACGCCCACCAGGGGAATGTCGGTGATGCCCAGCTCGTCGATGATCGATTTCACCGCCGACAACTGGCCGGCGCCGCCGTCGATCAGCACCAGGTCCGGCCACGGCCCGAAACCGTCCTCGTCGCGCGGCGCCTCGGCGCGGCTGCCGTGCTCTTTGACCAGGCGGGAAAAGCGCCGCGTCATCACCTCGCGCATCATGCCGAAGTCGTCGCCCGGCGTGATGTCGGTCGAGCGGATGTTGAACTTGCGATACTGGTTCTTCACGAAGCCACCCGGGCCGGCGACGATCATGCCGCCCACCGGGTTGGAGCCCATGATATGGGCGTTGTCGTAGACCTCGATGCGCTTCGGCGTCTCGGCAAGACCGAACACCCGGCCGACCCCTTCAAGCAGCTTCAACTGGCTCGACGTGTCGGCCATGCGGCGGGCCAGCGCCTCTCGGGCGTTCTGCACCGCCTGCTCGACGACCTCTTTCTTCTCGCCGCGCTGCGGCCTGAGAACCTCGACGCGCCGGCCGGCCTTCTCGGAAAGCGCCTCGGTCATCAGCGCCATGTCCTCGAAGGTATGGCTGACCAGGATCAGCGACGGACACGGCTTGTCGTCGTAGAACTGGGCGATGAACGAGGACAGCGCCTCGCCGGCCTCAGCGCCGCCGGCCTTGGGGAAGAAGGCGTGGTTGCCCCAGTTCTGGCCGGTGCGGAAGAAGAACACCTCGACGCAAGTCTGCCCGCCCTCCTGATGGACGGCGAACACGTCGGCCTCCTCGATGCCCTGCGGGTTGATGCCCTGCCGGCTCTGCACATGGGATAGCGCGGCGAGGCGATCCCGGCAGCGGGCGGCCCGCTCGAAATCGAGGTTCTCGGACGCCGTGTGCATCTCGACCGCCAACTGCTCCTTGATCTGCCGGCTCTTGCCGGAGAGGAAATCCTTGGCCTCGCCGACGAGCCGGGCATAGCCGGCCGCGTCGATCTCGCCGGTGCAGGGCGCCGAGCAGCGCTTGATCTGGTAGAGCATGCAGGGCCGCGTCCGCGTCTCGAACTCGCCATCCGAGCAGGTGCGGATCAGGAAGGCCTTCTGCATGGCGTTGATGGTCGCCGTAACCGCCGACGCCGAAGCGAAGGGGCCGAAGAAGCTGCCCTTGCGCGAGCGGGCGCCGCGATGCTTGACGAGCTGGGGCGCCACGTGGTCGCCGGTGATCAGGATGTAGGGAAAGCTCTTGTCGTCGCGCAGCAGAACGTTGAAGCGCGGACGGAGCTGCTTGATCAGGTTGGCTTCGAGAAGCAGCGCTTCCGTCTCGGTCTTGGTGACGACGAATTCCATCGCCGCCGTCGCCTGCACCATGCGGATGATGCGGGTCGGCAACTGACCGAGCCGCGTGTAGTTGGTCACCCGCTTCTTGAGGCTTTTCGCCTTGCCGACGTAGAGCACGTCGCCCGACGGCGACAGCATGCGATAGACGCCGGGGCTGTTGGGCAACAGGCGCACCATTGCCTGCACCACCTCGACGCCGCGCCGCGTCTCGGCCGTCGACAGGTCGATCTCGCCCCCCTCTTCCTCCACCGCCTCCTCAAGCTCGGGCAGCTCGGCGGTCGGGGCGTCGTCGGCGTCGGTATCGGGAACAAGATCGGGATCGTCGGTCATGGACTCAAGGAACTCGCGAAGGGCGGCTCATCTAGCATATCAAGAATGGCTGCGTCAGCCGATGGCGGCAGCGTCATCAAATAGCAAGGTCCCGGCCGATGACACGACCGGGACCTTGCTCGTTTCATGACGGAAAGGCTCAGGCCTCGCCGACCGTTTCCATCAGCGCCAGGGCGAGCGCGTCCTTGGCGTTGCGGCCGCCGCGCACGGCGAAATCGAAGGCGAGCCGATGGCGCTCACAGGTATCGACCGCCGTTTCGATCAGCGCCTCCATCTGTTCGTTGGTCACCTCGGCCTGGCCGGCGAGCAGCAGCGTGTTGCGGTACATGACCACGCCCTCGGCCTGCCAGATGTCGAAATGGCCGATCCACAGCTGCTCGTTGACCAGCGCCAAGAGCTTGGTCACCTCGTTCCGGCGGGGGGCCGGCACCTTGATGTCGAAGGCGCAGGCGACATGCAGCGCCTCGATCTCGGAGAGCCAGGTGACGGCGACGTTGTAATCCGTGTCGTCGCCAGCGATGGAGATGGCGATCTCATCCTCGTCGGAGCGCTCGAACGTCCAGTCGTTCTGCGCGGCGAGGAGTTCGATCTCGTCCACGGGATTGGCGGTTCGCTCGGGATGCACGTCGATGAGGGTCATCATGACCTCCAGGGTTGCCGCTGCGGAACAGCGTGTGCCGATACCGATGTCGACCTTCGTTGTTCCGCACCGGGGCGGGAACGCCGACGCCGACACCTTTTGGCCGGTGGTCGCAAAGCGCCTACCGACAACACCGAAGCGGCCGGAACCGCCCCGGAATGCAGCAACCCAACATGCGCCGATCCGAGATACTGGGGCGCACGAATCTCATGTTGACGACAGGATATGCCGGAAGGGCATGAAAACGGAAGCCCTCACGGCCCTTCGGGGCCTTCGACGACGGTGGCGGCTTCCGCCTCGTTGTGGGAAAGGCGCTTTTCGAGCTCGGCGACGCGGGCGGTGAGCCGCTCCACTTCGGCCAGCGCGCGCGTGGCGATGTCCTGCACCGTCTCCAGATCCTCGCGGCGGACGAGGTCGAGTTCGGAAGCGAACTTCTCGCCCTGGGCACGGAAGGCCGAGGAAACTTCCCGCCCGGCCGACTGAGCGAGGCCGGCGGCGTCGTTCATCAGCTTGGCGAATTCGTCGTAGATGCGTCCCTGCGGGCCGGTCGTCATGGCAGTCGTCTCCGAATGGCGGGCCAGACCCTCTATTTGGCCCCTCGCCGGCTCCGCTTCAAGCGGAAGATGGAAAGAGGCCACGGGAAGCCACGCCAACGAACGACTCGGCATCTACGCCGCGGCATCATACCGCGAGTTCTTCCGCTGCGGCGCTCTTGCGCCCTGAAGATCGCGGAGCCACAACTGGCCGCAGGCGGCATCGATGTCCGCCCCTTGGGTGTCGCGCACCACCACCGGCACGCCGGCTCGAACCAGACACTGCCGGAACCGATGGAGCCCATGGTTCGTCGGTCGGCCGAGGTCGACGCTCTCGACCGGGTTCCAGCGCATCAGGTTGACCCGTGCGGGCTTGCCGACGACCATGCGGACAAGGCGCTCGGCATCGTCTCGGCCGTCGTTCACGCCCGGCAGCAGGAGATAGACGAACGTCACGATGCGGTTGTGCCGCTCGGCCCAGGAGATCGCCCGTTCGACGACCTCGCGGAGGTCGTGCTTGCGGCTGCCGGGAATGAGCCGGTCGCGCACCTCCTGCGTGGTCGCATGCAGCGAAACCGTCAGGTTTATGCCGAGGTGCTCCTCGCGCAGCCGGGCGAGCGCTTTCGGTATGCCGATGGTCGAAATCGTGATGCCCGTCGTCGGAAAGTCCATTCCGTCGCGATCGCGCAGGATACGGATGGCGGCGAGGACGTTCTCATAGTTGTTCAGCGGCTCGCCGATGCCCATGAAGACGATCCGGTTGACCTTGGGACCGAGACGGACGACCTGCTCGACGATCTCGTGCTTGTCGAGGTTCCTCTTGAGCCCGGCCTGACCCGAGGCACAGAACCGGCAGGAGAAGGCGCATCCGACCTGGGAGGAGATGCAGGCCGTGAACCCGTCGTGCCGCCGAATGAGCACGCTCTCGATGGCGTAACCATCCGCAAGGCCGAACAGCACCTTCTGCGACCGCGTCCCCCGCTCCGACTTGATCCTGCCGAGGGTGCGCAGCCGAAGGTTCCTTTCATTCGCCCAGCGCCGCAGCTCTCGCGGCAGGTCTTCATGGCAGGTGAAAATGTCCCTGTACGCCACGGCCGAGGGCTCCGTGCCGACGATCGCGGCAAACTCGCTCGCCGTCAGGCCCAGGGCCGGTGTTGCCTCAACCATTCCACCCTCCTTTCGGGCTGCCCGTTGCGGCGCCGATGCCTGGCCCGTCCGGGCCATGCCCACGACCCACCGATACGCCGGGACTTGTATATAACCGTCACGTCGGTTATATACAAGACGGGAACCGGGAACGCGAAATCGCGGGATGGCCGGACGGCCGCGAACGAAGCGGACCGCTACGGCTGGAAGAGTTCGTCGGGATAGAGGACGGCCAGGAGGTCGCGGACCTCATCGCGCATGAAGGCCGAGAGGACTCCCTCTCGGCTCACCATCCAGCGCATGTAGGCCCCCTGCAAGGTTGACTGGATCAAGCCCGACGTGCGCTTGGGATCGTGCGGCCGAAGCGGCAACCGCTGCTCGATGGCCTCGCGAACCAGCTCGTTGCGTTCAAGGGCAAGCGCGCGCAGGTGGGGATCGATGATGTCGCCCCAGAACAGCAGCAGGTAGGCTTCGCTGCCGACCTCCGCGTCCATGCCCTCGATCATGTCCTTCAGGAATGTCCAAAGCGACTGGAGGTCCCTTTCGGCATGCGAGGCGGCAAAGAACGCCCTCACCTCCTCGGTCATCTCCTCCATGATCCGGCGATGGATGGTCGCCTTGTCCTGGAACCTCTGGATCAGCGCCGCCCGCGACATGCCGACGGCCTTGGCGACGTCGGACAGGGTGAAGTCGACCGGCCCCTCGCGCAGCAGAACGACCTTCGCCTTCTGGAGGATTTCCACGTCCGAGTGAAGTTTTGGCCGAGGCATCCCCGTGTCCTGTCATGGCGTGGGATATCTGCCGCTCACGCCGCATGTCCGAAGGTCGATAACCACTGCGTCGGTTATAAACCGCCCTCCGAAGCCCAAACAAGACCACAATCGTCCAACCTCTAGGAAGCGGAGCCCGCGCGTTCGCTCGGGGTTCGAACGCGCGGGCTGGCCGTCAGAGATTCGACCGCAACGCGAATAAGCTTGACGAGGCCGGAAACGCCCATCAATCCTCGCTCGCGGGAAATACCACCCTCGGGGGTTCCGCGCCGACAGTCGACAGAAGGACCACGATGCCGCTTTTCGCCCTGCCCTTCCCGCCGATCAGCCCCGTTCTTCTGGAGTTCGGGCCGATCTCCATTCGCTGGTACGGGCTCGCCTATGTCATCGGGCTGATCTTTGGCTGGTGGTACATCATCCGCATGGTCGACAAGGAGCGGCTCTGGGACGGCCTGAAGCGGCCGAAGGCCACCGACATCGACGATCTCCTGGTCTGGATGACGCTCGGCGTCGTGCTGGGCGGCCGCATCGGCTACATCCTGTTCTACAATTTCGAGGCCTATCGCGAGAATCCCTGGGAGATCCTGCAAATCTGGCACGGCGGCATGTCGGTGCATGGCGGCTTCATCGGCACCGCCATCGCCCAGTATCTGTTCGCCCGTCGGCGCGGCCTCAACGTCCTGACGGTGTTCGACCTCACGGCCGCCGCCGTGCCGGTCGGCCTGTTCCTCGGCCGCCTCGCCAACTTCGTCAACGGCGAACTCTACGGCCGCGTCACCGACGTGCCCTGGGCCTTCATCTTCCCCAACTCCGACGGCATGCCGCGCCACCCGAGCCAGCTCTACGAAGCCGGTCTCGAAGGCCTCCTGATCTTCGCCGTGCTGACGCCCCTCATCTGGAAGGCCGGCATCCTCAGGAAGCCGGGCCTCACCGTCGGCATCTTCGGCCTGATCTACGCCGCCGCCCGCACGCTGGTCGAGACGGTGCGCGAACCCGACCCGCAGGTCGGCTTCCTCTTCGGCAACTTCCTGACCATGGGCATGGTCCTGTCGATCGTCACCGCCATCGCCGCCATCACGCTGATCGCCCTGGCGCTCGGCGGCCGGACCCGGCGGCCGGAGCCATCGTCATGACGGCGCTCGAAGACAAGATCATCCGGCTGATCGGCGCCGTCGGCCCGATCTCCGTCGCCGACTACATGAGCCTCGTCCTGTCCGATCCGGACCACGGCTACTACACCACGCGCACTGCCATCGGCCTCGAGGGCGACTTCATCACCGCGCCGGAAATCAGCCAGATGTTCGGCGAACTGATCGGCATCTGGTGCGTCTCCGCCTACGAGGCGCTCGGCCGCCCGCCGCGCCTGTCGCTGGTCGAGCTCGGCCCCGGACGCGGCACGCTGATGGCCGACCTGCTGCGAGCCGGCCGCGTCGACCCCGGCTTCATCCGCGCCGCCGAGGTTCACCTCGTCGAGATCAGCCCCGAGCTGCGCCGACGGCAGGCCGCCGGCCTCACGGGCCTTGCCAGCCCCATCTGGCACGACCGCGTCGACGACCTGCCGGACGGGCCGCTCCTCGTCGTCGCCAACGAGTTCTTCGACGCCCTGCCGATCCGCCAGTTCGTCCAGAGCGAACGCGGCTGGCGCGAGCGCGTCGTCGGCCTCGACGACGACGGCAACCTCGCCTTCGGCATCGGCGCCGCCGCCCCGGATCCGGCGCTGCTGCCGGACGGCGCCGCCGAGACGCCGCTTGGCGCGGTGGCCGAGATCAACCGCCCGGCCGAGGCGATCGTCGGCACGCTCGCCCACCGCCTCGTCGAGCACGGCGGCGCGGCGCTGATCTTCGACTATGGCCACGTGAAGAGCGGCTTCGGCGAAACGCTGCAAGCGGTGCGCGCCCACCACTACGCCGCCCCATTGCGCGAACCGGGCGAATGCGACCTCACCGCCCACGTCGATTTCGACCGCCTCGCCGGTGCGGCCGCCGCCGAGGGCGCCACCGTGCTCGGACCGGTGACGCAGGGCGACTTCCTTCTCGCCATGGGCCTCGCCGAACGGGCGGGCGCCCTCGGCGCCGGCCGCAGCGCCGAGGATCAGGCCAACATCGTCGCCGCCGTGGAACGACTGGCCGGCCCGGACGACATGGGCACGCTGTTCAAGGCGATGGCCGTGACGCACCCGCCACTGGCCCTGCCGGGCTTCTGACCGAAACCCCGGCCGAACATCACCTCATACCCAGGGAGCCGCCCGATGACCGACCCCTTGATCGACCTTCTCGTGCCGGCGCTGTCCGCGGTGCCCGGCGTCGACGCCGTGGTGCTGGGCGGCTCGCGCGCCCGTGGCGATGCGACGCCCGAGTCGGACTACGACTTCGGCCTCTATTTCCGCGCCGATGCGCCGCTCGACGTGCGCGACCTGCGCGCCGCCGTCGCCCCCTTCCTCGATGCTCCCGAGGAAGCCACCATCACCGAAATCGGCGAATGGGGACGATGGATCGTCGGCGGCGGCTGGCTGAAGATCGGCGGACAGGCGGTGGACCTCCTGTTCCGCGATGCCGACGGCGTTGCCGCCGTCATCGATGACGCCAAGCGCGGCATCATCTCCGTCGACTACCAGCCGGGCCATCCCCACTGCTTCGCCTCCTCGATCTGGCTGGCCGAGGTTCACCATTGCCTGCCGCTCGCCGACCGCAACGCCACCGTGGATCGCATGAAGCAAAGCCTCGGGCCCTACCCGCCGGCACTCGGACGGGCGCTGATCGAGCGGTTCTCCTGGGAGATCGGCTTTGCCGCCGGCAACGCGGCCAAGGCCGTTCCGCGCAACGACAGGAGCTACATCGCCGGCTCGATCTTCCGGGCGCTCGCCTGCGCGGCACAGGTGATCGCCGCCATCAACGGCGTCTACGTGATGAACGAGAAGGGAGCCCTGCGGCTGGCCGGCACCTTGCCCGTCACGCCGGCCGATCTGCCGGCGCGGGTCGACGCCATATGGGAGCGCTTCGCCGCGCATGACGACCGGGCGGCGCTCGACCTGCTGGCCGGCATAGCCCTGGACGTCCAAAGGTTGGCCGACGCCTGGATCGGGCGAGGTTAACCAAACTTCACTCTCTTTCCCAAACCCCGCCCGAAAATGGTCGCGATTGCATCGCCATTTGAGGAAGATAAGCCGCACCAAACGCCCTCCTCCGGATTACCCAGATGATCGTCCGCTCGCCCGTCCTTTCGGCCCTTCCCGGCATCCGCCATGGCTGGTTCACCCGCGAGGGCGGCGTGTCGGGCGGGCCCTACGCCAGCCTCAACACCGGTTATGGCTCGAAGGACACCCGCGCCAACGTCACCGAGAACCGCGGCCGCATCGCCGACGCCATCGGCGTGCCGCGCCACAAGCTGGTCACGCTCTATCAGGTGCATTCGCCCGACGTCGTGGTGGTGACCGACCCCTGGGCCGTCGAGGACAATCCGGAAGCCGACGCCCTCGTCACCCGCGTGCCGGGCATCGCGCTCGGCACCAGCCATGCCGACTGCGGACCGGTGCTGTTCGCCGATGCCGAGGCGCGTGTCGTCGGCGCCGCCCATGCCGGCTGGAAGGGCGCCTTCACCGGCGTTCTCGAAGCGACCATCGACGCCATGGTCGGGCTCGGCAGCCGGCGCGGCGACATCATGGCCAGCCTCGGGCCGACCATCTCCGCCGCCGCCTACGAGGTCGGGCCGGAGTTCGTCGCCCGCTTCCGCGAGGCCGGCGAGGAGATCGACCGCTGGTTCGCCCCGTCGAAGCGGACGGAACACGCCATGTTCGACCTGCCCGGCTACATCATCTTCCGCCTGGAACGGGCCGGCATCCGCGCCACCAACCTCGCCCTTTGCACCTATGGCGACGAGGCGCGCTTCTTTTCCTATCGCCGCATGACGCTGAACGGCGAGGCCGACTACGGCCGCCACCTCGCCGCCATCGCGCTCGAGGGGCCGTGACGTCCCGTGGCTTCCAACCAAGGGATAGACAACGCAAAAACGGTTTCCAGACGAGCCGAAAAATGCTCTAACGGCACACGGCTGTGATTTGCCGGGAGGCTGATGGATGGGTTTTTTGAGCGGAACGAAGCGTACCGGAACGCTCCGGCTGCCGGGCGCTGTCCTGGCAATCGCCCTCGCCTCCGTGCTCGCCGCCTGCCAGTCGACCGCTCCCGCCCGGCCGAAGGCGGCCGTCGCCGGTCCGACGGTGCCTGCGCCGCCCGAGGCGACGCAGCCGGCCGTGCCCGCCGTTTCGGCCGATATGGCGACCTTCTCCTTCGACCAGATCAAGGGCGTTCCGACCAACAAGCAGGATGAGCTGGCCAGGGCGATCGCCAAGCACGCCCAGGCGCGCAACCTGCGCCTCGTCCGCCGCACCGACCCCTCGGCCACCTATCACGTCTGGGGCTATCTGTCGGCCGTCGGCGGCGACGTCGGCACCAACGTCACCTACGTCTGGGACATCATCGACCAGAGCGGCAATCGCGTGCTGCGTTTCTCCGGCATCGAGATTGCCGGCGCAGCCGGTAACGACCCGTGGAACAGCGTCGACGGAACGGCGCTCGACACCGTGGCCGCCCGCACCGTCGAGGACGTCTACGCCTGGATCAACCGTCTGCCGCGCCCGGCGACTGCCGGCGCTCCGACCGCCAAGGCAAGCGCCACCGAGACCATCCCGCTGGCCGGCACGCTCTGACTCGTTCGTAAGTCGGCGCAAAACACCGGGAGCATGGCAGCATTTGCGAGATCGCGTGTTTACGCGTCCCCGCCGCACTGCTAAAAGGCGCGCAAATCTGAGCCAGCCAGCCGGTCGCCGTCCTCGTGAAGGGCGGCGTGGTCTTTTCGCGAGGTCGACGTTCATGAAACTTGTCGCTGGAAACTCCAACCCGAAGCTAGCCGATCAGGTCTCCGATTATCTGGAGAAGCCGCTCACCAAAACCTCCGTCCGCCGCTTCGCCGACCAGGAGATTTTCGTCGAGATCCTCGAGAACGTGCGCGGCGAGGACGTCTTCGTCCTCCAGTCGACCAGCTACCCGGCCAACGACAACCTGATGGAGCTGCTGATCATCACCGATGCGCTCCGCCGCTCCTCGGCCAAGCGCATCACCGCCGTGCTGCCCTACTTCGGCTACGCCCGGCAGGATCGTCGCTCGCAGGGCCGCACGCCGATCTCGGCCAAGCTGGTCGCCAACCTGATCACCAACGCCGGCGTCGACCGCGTTCTCACCCTCGACCTGCATGCCGGCCAGATCCAGGGCTTCTTCGACATCCCCACCGACAACCTGTTCGCCGCGCCGGTGTTCGTGCGCGACATCAAGGAGCGCTACGCCACCGACAACGTGGTGATCGTGTCGCCGGACGTCGGCGGTGTGGTGCGCGCCCGCGCGCTGGCCAAGCGCATCGACGCTCCGCTCGCCATCGTCGACAAGCGTCGCGAGCGGCCCGGCGAGTCCGAGGTGATGAACATCATCGGCGCCGTCGGCGGTCGCGACTGCATCCTCGTCGACGACATCGTCGATTCCGGCGGCACGCTGTGCAACGCCGCCGAAGCGCTGCTCGCCCAGGGCGCCAAGTCGGTCACCGCCTATGCCACGCACGGCGTGCTGACGGGCGGCGCCATCGCTCGCATCACCGCTTCGAAGCTGAAGGAAATGGTGTTCACCAACTCCATCCAGCCGACCGAAGACTTCGAGAACAGCCCCAAGCTGCGCTGGATCTCCATCGCCCCGCTGATCGGCGAGGCCATCTCGCGCACCGCCGCCGAGCAGTCGGTGTCGAGCCTGTTCATTTAGTTGGCGGGCTCCCGGTTTGGGCGCCCGATATCCATCCTGCGCTTCTTCCGGCCCGAGGTCCTGCGCTTGCGCGCAGGATGAAGGCTATGTTTTTGTTTTATACCCCGACTCCGTAGAATCCCGGCAAATAGCTGGGAAGGCTTGCGGAATAGGTTCCGATGGATTCTGATTGCGGGATGATCAGAGGCCAATTCCTGACCGCTTCAGAACGCCAGCATTTGCTATCGCTGGTTCGTCGTCCCTCTGGCCAACATGGTCCAGCGCGGCGGGCGCATGCGATCCTTCTTTTGGATGACGGGCTCGCCGTGCCGGAGGTGGCGCGGGTGCTTTATGTTGACGACGACACTGTTTACCAGTGGCATCAACGCTGGACTTCGGGCGGTGTTGGGCGTCTGACGGATTTCGGCTGGAAAGGCAGCCTGCCGCGTCTTTCGGCGCCGCAGGAAATAGACTTGGTGAAAGCGCTGATGGCGCGCGTGTTCATCAGCACGTCCGAGATCATTGCCCTTGTCGAGAAACGGTTTTCCATCGCCTACAGCCGGTCCGGGATGATCAAGCTGCTCGCTCGTCTCGGGTTCGAATACAAGAAGCCGAAGGCGCTGCCACGCTTGCCGACAGTGCAAGCGCAACAAGCGTTCGTGGCCGAGTATTCCCGCCTCCTCAGCCGATTGGGGGCCAATGACCAGGTGGTTTTCCTTGATGCGGTTCATCCGGAATACCAGAGTCGTCCGGCTCATGGCTGGATCAAGAAAGGCGATCCGGTTGCCATCTTGCGGACGGCCGGTCGCCAGCGACTGAACCTGCATGGCGCCATCAATCTGGAAAGCGGCCTCTGCCAGATTGTCGAAGGAGAAACCGTCAACGCAGAGACGACCATTCGCCTGTTTTCGCGCCTGCTCTCCGCCTATCCGGGGGCGGGGAAAATCCATGTGTTCCTCGACAATGCCAAATACCACCACGCCAAGGAGGTTGAGGCATGGATGGTCGAGCACGGACAAAGGCTTGATCTCAGATTCCTGCCACCCTACGCGCCCAATCTCAACGCGATCGAGCGATTATGGCGCGTCATGCACACATCGGTCACCCACAACAAGTACTACGAAAGATTCGCCGATTTCGTAGATGCGGTGAACGTGTTCTTCCGGAAAACTTTACCAAGCCAATGGCTCAAGTTGAGAGACTTTATATCCGATGACTTCCATATCATCGATCCGAGAAAATTCCGGGTTTTGATGTAGGCCGGGTATAATTATATAATTCTGCCATCCTGCGCGCAGGCGCAGGACCTCGGGCAGCATCCAGCCTCCGAGCTTTCCACGCCTCTCTACGCGCTCACCCCTTCAGCCGGGCCAGCATCTCGAAGCAGGCGCGGGCGTTGTGATAGGGGCACTTCCACGGACCGGCGAGGCAGGCGTCGGCGTCCTCTGCCGCCGTGTAGGGCCGTCCGTCCGGCGTCAGCTTGGCGTGCCATTCGCCATGCGTGCGATCGGCCACGCGATCGCGGATGAAGGCCCAGACGTCGCGCACCGCATCGTGGAAGGCCAGGTTGCCCGTCATCTCCCAGGCGTTCTGGAAACCGACCAGCGCCTCGGCCTGCGGCCACCAGTGCTTGTCGCCGTCGATCAGTCGACCGTCGCCGTGCGCCTCGTAATGCAGGCTGCCGTCGCGGTCGCGCCCCTCGGCCAGCGTTCGCTCTGCCATCAGCACGGCGGCCTGTCTGGCGCGGGTGAGAAGCGCCTCGTCGCCCAGCACCTCGGCCGCCTCGACGAGGAGCCAACTGCCCTCGATGTCGTGGCCGTAGGAAACATGATCGTTCAGCGAGCGCCAGTCCATGTCGAAGAACAGCCTGAAGTGCCCGGTGCGGCTGTCGACGATGCGGTCGAGCGTGATGGCGATCAGCTCGGACTGCCGCGCCACCAGCGCCGGATCGCGCCAGATCCTCAGGAGGTTGGTGTAGGCCTCCATGATGTGGAGATGCGTGTTCATCGACTTCGGGCTGTTGAGGTCCTTCTCCGACAGGCGCATGTCGGACAGCGGCCCCCAGGCGCGATCCAGCGCCTCGATGTAGCCGCCGCGCTCGCGGTCGGCGGCGTGCTTCTCGATCAGCCGGAACAGATCGATCGCCAGCCCCAGGGCTTCGCGGTTGCCGGTGGCCCGGGCATATTCGGAGAAGGCGTAGATGGCGAAGGCCTGGGCATAGATCTGCTTACGGTCGGACAGCGGTCGCCCCTCGGCATCGACCAGCCAGTAGAGGCCGCCGTGCTCTCCGTCCATGAAGCGGGTGCGGAGATCGTCGAACGCCCAGTCGGCGGTGGCGCCATAGTTCGCGCCGAGCACGCGCGTCGCCGTGGCGAAGGTCCAGAGGATGCGGGCATTAACCACGGCGGCGCGCGGCGCCTCCTTGTCGACGACGCCGTTGCAATCGGCGGCGCCGAAGAAGCCGCCCTTCGGGTCGCGCATGCGGCTCTGCCAGAAAGGAAGGATGTTCTCCGTGAGCTCGCGAAGGATCTCCTCCCGCATGCTCTTACCATCCGTCGCCATCGCTCAGCTCCTGTCATGCCGCACGTGGAAATGCCGGCCCCGCCCTTCCTAAACGTTTTCATCGGCTTTGCCAGACCGGAGTGACCCGAGGGCGCGTCAGTCGAGCGAGCTACTTCGCGACGCGCGACGGAGAGGCCACCGACCGGCCGAGCGCCTTGCCCAGATCGGCCTGGAACATGGCATAGTTCTTCTTGGCGAGCTTGTAGCTGGCGGCCGAACTGCTGAGCGTGATGAGAAAGTGCATTTTCGAGCCGGCCGGCACGTGGGCGGACAGAAAGCCGCTATGAAAGAAGTCGGCCTCGAAGCCTTCAACGGGCATTGGCCGCCAATGCGTCGGCCGCCCTTTCTTGTCGATGGCGTCCGGGTACTCGCAGGTGTCGTAGGCGCCGGCATTCCTGCAGGTGATCGGCAGCCGAGGCTCTTTCTGTTTTGCCCGAATCTCGGCCTTGGTCGGCGCCGGGAGGTCATGGAAGTGAAAGCTGACGATCGAGCCTTCGCCGCAGATCTTCGGCGCTGCGCAATAGAAGAAGACGGTGCCGGTATCGCGCGTCCTCGTCACCCAGCCCGGGAACTTGTCCGAGGGCACGAGTGGCGCTTCCTCGGCGAGAACGGGGCAGGCAAGGGTCGCCAGACCGACAAGCGCGAAGGCTGCAGTGACTATCTTCATATTGGTCCTGCTGGAAAGAAAACACTCGAAACGGGAGATATATAACCGGAGGTAGAGGCCGGAATCCAGCCTCGTCCTTGGTTGGATCCGGAGTTCGGGGTGGGTGGCGCCAGATGCCCGACGATGGCAAGATGCCTCGGAAAATCCCGCGTTCCCTTGCCTTCCCCGGCCGTTTCCGCTATAGCGCCCGCATCCGCGCCGACCCCCCTGGAGGGAGCGCCGGATCGGCATCGGCCGCGTGGCCGCAGCCGCCAGTAATCCGAATTAGAAAGCACGAGAAAATGGCTCAGACCTACGAGCTCGTCGCCTCGCCGCGTGACCGGGTGGGAAAGGGGTCCGCCCGCGCCCTGCGCCGTGAGGGCAAGACGCCCGCCGTCGTTTATGGCGACAAGCAGCCGCCGCTGTCGATCGCGGTCGACACCAAGGAAACCTTCCTGAAGCTGCACGCCGGTGGCTTCCTGACGCACATCGTCACCCTCAAGGTCGATGGCAAGGAAATCAAGGCCCTGCCGCGCGACTACCAGCTCGACCCGGTGACCGACACCCTGGTCCACGTCGACTTCATCCGCGTGTCCGAGAACACCAAGGTGACCGTCAACGTCCCGGTGCACTTCGTCGGCCAGGACAAGTCGACCGGCCTCAAGCGCGGTGGCGTTCTGAACATCACCGCCCACGAAGTGGCGCTGCTGGTTTCCGCCAACAACATTCCTGAGCACCTGACCGTCGATATCGGCGCGCTCAACATCGGCGACTCCGTGCACATCTCCGCCGTGACGCTGCCGGAAGGCGCGACGCTGGTCGATCATGACGACTTCTCTGTCGCCGCGATCGTCGGTTCGGCCGCCGGTACCTCGGAAGAGACTGCTGCGCCGGCTGAAGCCGAAGCTGCTGCTCCGGCGCCCAAGGCCTGATCATCCGGTCTTGCGACTCATGTTCGGGGTTCCGGTCGGAAGATCGGAACCCCTGATCTTTTGAGGAGAGGCGCGTGCTCATTCTCGTCGGTCTCGGCAACCCCGGCGCCAAATATGCGTCCAACCGCCACAACATCGGCTTCATGGCGGCCGACGTCATTCACACGCGCCACCGCTTTCCCGCCTGGCGGAAGAACTTCCAGGCCGAGGTGTCGGAAGGCACCATCGACGGCGAGCGCGTGCTCCTGATGAAGCCGCAGACCTACATGAACGAGAGCGGCCGCTCGGTGGGCGATGCCGTGCGCTTTCTGAAACTCGCTCCGTCCGACGTGGTCGTCATCCACGACGAGCTCGATCTGCCGCCCGGCAAGCTCCGGATGAAGGTCGGCGGCGGCCACGGCGGCCACAACGGCCTCCGGTCCATCACCTCGCAGATCACCGACGGCTACCGCCGCATGCGGCTCGGCATCGGCCATCCCGGCGACAAGGCCCTGGTCCACGCCCACGTGCTGTCCGACTTCGCCAAGGCCGACCGCGACTGGCTGGTGCGCCTGCTCGACGCCATCGCCGACAACGCCGGCGAGTTGGTGAAGGGCGCCGACTCCACCTTTGCCAACCGCGTCCACGCCATCACCGAGCCGAAACCGGAGCGCAAGCCGAAGCCCGAAGCCGCCGCCGACAAGCCGGCGCCGGCCGGCGAACCGGCTCCGGAAAAGCCGCCGGAGAAGAACGCCATGGCAGCCATCCTCAAGAGCCTGCTCGCCCAGAGGACCCGGCGCTGACGACCAGCCTCGATCCATTCCCGACAATTTGCTTGACGGCCGACGGGGCGCTTCCCTAACACCACGGCCAGCAACGCTCCAGACGAAAGCCTGATCACCATGGGTTTCAAGTGCGGCATCGTCGGCCTGCCCAACGTCGGCAAGTCCACGCTCTTCAACGCGCTCACCAAGACCGCGGCCGCCCAGGCGGCCAACTACCCCTTCTGCACCATCGAGCCGAACACCGGCGAGGTGGCCGTGCCCGACCCGCGCCTCACGGTGCTGGCCGAGAAGGGCAAGTCGGCGCAGATCGTGCCGACCCGCATCACCTTCGTCGACATCGCCGGCCTGGTGCGCGGCGCCTCCAAGGGCGAAGGCCTCGGCAACCAGTTCCTCGGCAACATCCGCGAGGTCGATGCCATCGTCCACGTGCTGCGTTGCTTCGAGGACAACGACATCACCCACGTCGAAGGCCGCATCGATCCCGTGAGCGACGCCGAGACGGTGGAAACCGAGCTGATGCTGTCCGACCTCGACAGCCTGGAGCGTCGCGTGGTGCCGCTCAGGAAGCGTGCCCAGGGTGGCGACAAGGACATCAAGGAGCAGGTCGAGCTGATGGATCTGGCGCTTGAAGCGCTGCGCGACGGCCGCCCGGCCCGCACCGCCTCGATCCCCAAGGGCTCCGAAGCCGCCTTCGCCGGCCTCAACCTCCTGACCTCCAAGCCCGTTCTCTACGTCTGCAATGTCGAGGAAGCGGCGGCGGCCACCGGCAACAGCCAGACGGCGCGCGTCTTCGAGATGGCCGAGAATCTGGGCGCCAAGGCGGTGGTCATTTCCGCCGCCATCGAGGCGGAGGTGGCCCAGCTCGACGATGCCGAGCAGAAGGAGTTCCTGGAAACGCTCGGCCTCGAAGAGCCCGGTCTCGACCGGCTGATCCGTGCCGGCTACGAACTGCTCGGCCTGATCACCTATTTCACCGTCGGTCCGAAAGAGACCCGCGCCTGGACGATCGTGAAGGGCACCAAGGCGCCCCAGGCGGCCGGCGTCATTCACACCGATTTCGAGCGCGGCTTCATTCGCGCCCAGACCATCGCCTACGAGGACTACATCGCCTATGGCGAGGCGAAGGCCAAGGAACTCGGCAAGGCCCGCGACGAAGGCAAGGAATATGTCGTCGCCGATGGCGACGTCATGCTGTTCAAGTTCAACACCTGACGCCATCCCGACTTCGCCACATTTTTGACGCCGCCGTGGAACTTTCATGGCGGCGTTGACGTTTCTGGTTTGCGTTTCCTTTTTGCGTTTCCGGCAGGAACACCGCGTTTACCAATCGTTTACTGCGATGAACGGCAGATGAACGGCAGGTTCGGCGCTCGTTCAAGCCGGCGGCAATAAGGTGACATCATGGCGCAGAAGGGGCTGCGCCAAACGAGAACGGCAGCACGCCATGGCCCGCAAGACCAAACTCCTGAGCTGGATCGCCGCCGCGCTGGTGGCGCTGACCACCGTGGTCGCCGCCCGTAGCCTGCCCGACAGGATGTGGCGGAGCGAGCTTTCCGTGACGGTGGAGATTTCGGGCACCGCCGGTGCCGGCGTCGCGACGAGCTGGCAGGCGCCCTGAGGCCCGTCACAGGGGGCCCGTTTCACAAGTCCACATAACAAAACGGCGGACATGCCCGGCATGCCCGCCCGAAGTGTTTCCGGAGCGATGAGGGAAGGAAACGGTGCCGACCGTTCGGCTCAGCCGGCGTGGTAGGAGCGGCGGGCCGCCACTTCGTCGAGCGCGTCCTGCTCGGCCGCGTCCTGGGCCGTCTTTTCGCGCATCTGATCGCGCTCTTCCAGAAGCTCGATCTTCTTCATTTCCTCGACCGCCTCGCTGAGCGCCGCCTGCGCCGCTTCGAGCTGTCCCCTGAGATCGTTGGCCGACCCCATGAGATTGTCGCGACGGCCCATCGCCGCCTTGGCGAAGGTCGGATAGGCGAAGTGGGTGATGTCGGTGATGCCGCTGCGCTTCTGCTCAGCCAGAATCTGCTCGTCGAGCTCGGTAGCCATGCGCTCGAACTCGGCGATCATCATCTCGATCTGCATCACCTGCCGACGCTTCTCGTCGACCTGAAACCGCTTGAGTCGGATGAGACTGTTGCGAGATTTCATTTCAAATTACTCCCCGGAATGCTCGTATCGTAAACCGACAGTGCTTTCCAAAAGGTGAGCAAGATCGCGATAGCCATCGTAACGACGGGTGCATTCACCCTTTCCCTGCGTCAGGAAGGCTTCGAGCGGGGCGGAAACGTCGATCGACTGGTCCACATCCGGGTTGCTTCCGCGCCGATAGGCGCCGAGGCGGATCAGTTCCTCCATGTCGGCGAAGGTGGCCATCAGCCGCTTGGCATCGCGGATCATCGGCCGAATCTCCGGTTCGACGCAGCCGGGCATGGTGCGCGATACCGTTTTCAGCACATTGACCGCCGGATAGCGGCCGCGCTCGGCGATGGCGCGCTCCATGACGATATGGCCGTCGAGAATGCCGCGCACGGCATCGGCCACCGGCTCGTTATGATTGTCGCCGTCGACCAGAACGGTGAACAGGCCCGTGATGGTGCCGCCCCCCACCGGGCCGGGACCGGCGCGTTCCAGCAGGCGCGGCAGCTCGGCGAACACCGTCGGCGTATATCCTTTGGACGTAGGCGGCTCGCCGGCCGACAGGCCGATCTCGCGCTGGGCCATGGCAAAGCGCGTCACCGAGTCCATCAGGCAGAGCACGTCCTGCCCCTGGTCGCGGAAGTATTCGGCGACGGTCAGCGTCAGGTAGGCGGCCTGCCGCCGCATCAGCGCCGTCTCGTCGGAGGTGGCGACCACCACCACCGAACGGGCGAGACCGTCCTCGCCGAGGTCGTCCTCGATGAATTCCTGCACCTCGCGGCCGCGCTCGCCGACCAGACCGATCACCGACACGTCGCAGGCGGTGTAGCGGGCCAGCATGGACAGCAGCACCGACTTGCCGACGCCCGAGCCGGCGAAGATGCCCATGCGCTGGCCGCGGCAGCAGGTGGCAAAGGTATTGAGGACACGGACGCCGAGATCGATCGGCTCGCCCACCCTCGCCCGCTCGGCCGCCTGGGGCGGCGAGGCCCTGAGCGGCATTTCGCTCGGCCCCATGGGCAGCGGCCCCTTGCCGTCGATCGGCTCGCCGAAGGCGTTGATCACCCGGCCGAGCCAGCCCTCCGACGGCCGGACCGAGGCCGACGAGGTGGCGATGGTCGCCTTGGCGCCGAGCCGCACGCCCTCCATCGAGGCGAACGGCAGGCACAGCGCCTTGCCGTTGTTGAAGCCGACCACCTCGACCGGCACCTGGGCGCCACCGAAGCCGCTGACCGACAGGCGGGCGCCGACGCTCATCTCCTGCACCGGTCCGGCCACCTCGACCAGCATGCCCTGCACGCTGGCAACGCGCCCGTAGATCTCCAACGGGCGAAGAGCGGCGATTTCGGCGGCGAGACGGTCCAGCGTCATCGGCGTGTTCCGGGCAAAAGGTTTCCGAATTGATTCGGTTCGACAGGGGGAGTGTAACGCTTCGTTAACGTCCGGCGTTAATACTTTGCTTAGAGTGCGATGAGGACCGGCGTGGGGCGACCGGGGTGTGGACAAGGAATCTTCGTGGAGTCGGCAGAATCGCTTAGGCAAATTTCTTAATTTGTCGCATGAGGACAACCGAAGCCAATTTATCGTTGATTCTGAATGACCTGCCCGGACTTTTGGCGGATTGGCGTCAAAACGCTTGCGGCCGAGAATCATTGTTTGTTAACCATTCGGTACTAGCCTTGGCCCCGATAGCCCATGTCCGGCGGAAGACCGGACACGCTTCCGACAGAAGGTCGGGCCCGAGGCCCTAGAAAAAGGGGATAACGGAATGCGAGTTTTGCTGATCGAGGACGACAGCGCGACCGCACAAAGCATCGAATTGATGCTGAAGTCCGAGAGCTTCAATGTCTACACGACGGATCTTGGCGAGGAAGGCATCGACCTCGGCAAGCTCTATGACTACGATATCATCCTGCTGGATCTCAACCTGCCGGACATGTCGGGTTATGAAGTGCTTCGGACGCTGCGCGTGTCGAAGGTCAAGACGCCTATCCTCATTCTGTCCGGTTTGGGCAACATCGAGGACAAGGTGCGCGGTCTCGGCTTCGGCGCCGACGACTACATGACCAAGCCGTTCCACAAGGACGAGCTGATCGCCCGCATTCATGCGATCGTTCGCCGGTCCAAGGGTCATGCCCAGTCGGTCATCGTCACGGGCGACCTAGTGGTCAACCTCGACACCAAGACCGTCGAGGTCAATGGCAACCGCGTGCATCTGACCGGCAAGGAATACCAGATGCTGGAGCTGCTTTCCCTGCGCAAGGGAACGACGCTCACCAAGGAGATGTTCCTCAACCATCTCTACGGCGGCATGGACGAGCCGGAACTGAAGATCATCGACGTGTTCATCTGCAAGCTGCGCAAGAAGCTGGCGAATGCCACCGATGGCCGCAACTACATCGAGACCGTCTGGGGCCGTGGCTACGTGCTGCGCGAGCCGGACGAGATCCAGGAAGCGGTCTGAACGATCGAACCCAGCGAGCTGCGGCGCGTTTCCCCTTTTCGCGCCGCGCTCGGCTTCGCCCCGGCCTCGCCGGGGTTTTTTGTTGCCCGGATGGGCGATTGACGCCCGCCATCCTTGGCGGAGGCCGCCCGACGCCTCGTTCAGTCGAACGCCAGCTCGCAGAGGCGACCGATGCATCCTTGCCAGCCCAGCGCATGTTCGTCGCGCACGGCGACATCGGCGAAGCGCTCGTGATGGATGCGCACCTCGGTTCCCTCGGGATGATCGACGAAGGACACGTGAACGAGCGACGGCTCGGTCGTGCGCGTGCTGAGCTTCCAGGTGTAGCTGAGCGCGGTGGGCACATCGACGCGGGTGAACACGCCGCTGATCCAGATCGTCTCGCCGTCGGGCCCCAGATTGGCCAGCCGGTAGGTGCCGCCGACCCGGAGGTCGATCTCGGCATGCGGGCAGGTATAGGGCGGCGGGCCCCACCACTGCTTCACCAGATTGGGTAAGGTCCAGGCGGCGAACACGCGGTCCCGCCCGGCCTTGACGACGCGGGACGTGAAGAGTTCCGTTGCCTTCATTCCTCGTCCGCCTGTCCTTCGACGAAGCCGGCCAATCCGTCCAGCTGGCTCGTCCAGTAGTGCCGATAGTGCTCGATCCACTGGCTGGCTTCGGACAGGGCGAACGGCGTCAACGCACAGCTCTGCGTGCCGCCATCCTGACGCCGTTCCAGCAGCCCGGCCTTCTCCAGCACGAAAAGATGCTTGGAGATGGCGTTGACGGACATGTCGTAGGGGCGGGCCAGCTCGTTGACCCGGGCGGGACACCGGGCCAGATCGGCGATCAGCTGCCGCCGCGTCCGGTTGGACAAGGCGTGAAACACCGCGTCGAGGCGCTCTTCCGTCGAAATCATGGAAACCCGTCAACCAAATGGTTGACGTCCTTTCTGAGACAGGCTAGAGATTACATGTCAACCGATCGGTTGACAGATAGCAGCTATCGATCTCGCGATCAACAAAGGCGGCCCAAGCCGGCCATGCCTTTTCCGCTTTCCGGAGACCTCGCCCCTCGGGCGAACGCGCCTTACCGGAAACCGGCTGATCATCCAGTCAACATAGGGGACGTCCTCGGACGGCCGATGCCGTAACGCGCGCATCGGGTCGCCGCATGTCCCGACCAGGGGAACAGACATGATACTGAACGGCAAACGCATCGTCATCATGGGTGGCAGCGGCGCCATCGGAACGGCAATGGCCAAGGCCTTCGCGGCGGAGGGCGCCAAGGTCTATCTCGGCGCGCGCGGCGCACACAGGCTGGCCGTCACCGCCGAGGCCGTACGGTCGGCCGGCGGCACTGCCGAGGTGTTCTCCGTCGACTGCCTCGACGAGGGCGCCACCCGGCGCGCCGTGGAGGCGCTCGTCGAGCGCATCGGCGAGATCGACGTCGCCATCAACGCCACCAGCTTCATGCACGATCAGGGCAGCTTCATCGACGACCTCGACCTCGACACCTTCATGAGCCCGGTCGACAACTTCCTGCGCTCGCTGTTCAACAGCACCAAGGCCGTCGTGCCCCACATGGGCAAGTCGCGGCAGGGCGTCATCCTCACGCTGTCCACACCGGCGGGACGTTCGGCGCCTCCGGGCCATCTCGGCTACAGCGTCACCTGCGCCGGCGTCGAGGCCTTCTCGCGCGTGCTGGCGGCCGAACTCGGACCGCGCAACATCCGCGTCGTCTGCCTTGGCCCGCATGCCATCTCGGACGCGCCGGCCGCCGGATCCTACACGCGGGAGCTCTTTCAGCCGAAGGCGGCGGCCATGGGGCTTTCCGTCGACCAGTGGCTGGCCGGCGGCGCGCAGACCACCTTCCTGGGGCGGCTGCCGACGCTCGACGACGTCGCGGAGACCGCCGCGTTCCTGGTGTCCGACAAGGCCCGCTCGATGACGGCCGCCTACGTCAACCTGACGGCCGGCATGATCCCGGAATAGACGCCGCGAGGGCTCCGGGCGCGACACCGCGCGGAGCCCTACTGAGGTGGACGGCCGGGCGGCTCGAACGAGAACACGGCGTTCGTCGACCGCTCGCGCCGGCCGATCGCCGAAAAGTCCGGCCCCGGATACTCGGCCAGAAGCCGCAAGCGGGAGCGGGGCAGGAAGTCGCGCCAGGGATCGCCGATCAGGACGCCGACATTCGACGCGAGGCACCTGTCGAGAAAGGCGGTGACCCGCACCGCAAGTTCGGGCTCGTAGTAGAGGTCGCCGACCAGGACGACGTCGACCTCCGGAACCGGACCCGCCGTCGGATCGGCGAGGAGCGGCAGGACGTCGACGGCGTTCGTCTCGGCGTTGAGCTCTATCGCCGCCATGGCATAGGGATCGATGTCGGCCGCCACGACGTCTCTCGCCCCCGCCCTGGCCGCGGCGATGCCGACGACGCCGGAACCGGCGCCCATGTCGAGCACGCGACGGCCGGCGACGATGTCGGGAGTGTCGAGGAGGTACCTTGCCAGCGCCAGGCCGCCACCCCAGGTGTGCGCCCAATAAGGCGGACCGAAAGCCTCGTCCCGCTTGGCAAGCCGCCACAACCCGCTCCGTGGACCAGCCGTGTGCAGACGGATCTCCGGCAGGGTCGGAACGGGCCCCACCGCAAAGTTATCCCGGATGAACCGGAGCAATCGGCCGTTCTGATCTGGATCTATGTCGCCCTCGCGGAATAAGGCACCGGCATCGCCCGCCCTCTCCGCATGGTCATCAAGCCGCAAATTTTGTCTAGAGTGATTTTAAGACCGAATATGCTTCGTTTGCCGGGAAAATCGTCCCGGCAACACCCCGTGCGACCCCACGTCCGTCGCCTGTTCTATTCGACGGATTTGAAACCCTTCGGCAGCGTCGTGCTGCTTTCGCCACCGGTCTCCGCCCGGATCCAGGCGGCGACGCCGCGCCCGGCGCCGGCCAGTGCCACCACTTCGATGGCCGGCTGCTGGAAGGGATGGTTGGCGACGATAGCCGTGAACAGCGACTCCACGAAATCCTCGCGCGTCTTCATGGTGAGGAGCACCTCGTTGTCCTCGCTGATCTCGCCCATCCAGCGATAGATGCTGCGCACGCCCGGCACGATGTTGGCGCAGGCGGCGAGGCGCCGGTCCACGACGAGTCGGGCGATGGCAAGCGCCGTTGCCTCGTCCGGACAGGTGACGCTGACGATACGCAGGTCGTCGACGGATTTCGACATGGCTTCTCCCGCAGCTTCCGGAGGTTGCCGGGGCCGGCGAGAATCGCGGCCGGCGCGGCACGTTTCCTTTTCAACGGCGCCATGCTAGATCATATCCTACGAAAGTGGACCCCCAATTGCGGCGGGCGCATCGTCCGTATGTCGCGTTTGGCAGGGGACGATGGCGGCCGGCCGAAGCGGTTGAACCGCTGGACGAGTGACGCGACGGACCTGATGCCGCATAACGGACGCCCTTCCTTCGAGCACCTTTCCTTCGTTGCCAGCGACACGCCAGAGGCCCAGGAAGCCAGGACCCGGCTTATCGCCGAATACGGCAACGTGGACGCCGAGGACGCCGACGCCATCGTGGCGCTCGGCGGCGACGGGCTGATGCTCCAGACGCTGCACCGCTTCATCAACTCCGACAAGCCGATCTACGGGCTCAACTGCGGTTCGGTCGGCTTCCTGATGAACGAGTTCCGCGTCGAGGGTCTCAGGGAGCGTCTGGTCGATTCGGTGGTCACCGCCCTGCACCCGCTCGCCATGGAGGCGAAGACGGTGTTCGGCGACACGCACCTCGCCCACGCCTTCAACGAAGTGTCGATGATGCGGCAGACGTATCAGGCGGCCAAGCTCAGGATCTCCATCGACGACACGGTGCGTCTCGAGGAGATGAGCTGCGACGGCGTGCTGGTGGCGACGCCGGCCGGCTCGACCGCCTACAATCTGTCCGCCCACGGCCCCATCCTGCCGATTCACGTGCCGCTTTTGGCGGTGACGCCGATCAGCGCCTTCCGTCCGCGCGGCTGGCGCGGCGCCGTCATTCCCGATCGCTGCTCGATCGTCATCGACGTGCTGGAACACCAGAAGCGGCCGGTCTCGGTTGCCGCCGATCATCAGGAGGTGCGCGACGTGCTGCGCGTCGCCGTCAAGGCCGACGTGCGCCAGCGCAGCCTCATCCTGTTCGACCGTAATCACGGCTGGGAAGAGCGCGTTCTGACGGAGCAATTCCGGACTTGAGATCCGTTACGTTTCCTTAAGCGAGGAAGACGACAATCGCCCCTCGCGGTTTCTCGCCGTGCAATCGACGGAATCAACGCCGATGTCCAAGCCTTCCGACGCTCCCGAATACATCGAGGCCAAGAACGACCTGCGCAAGAAGGTGCGGGAGATCCGTCGTCGCTCGCCGGCCGATGATCCGGTGAAGCGCGCCGAGGCGGCGTTGCAGATCCTGTCGACGCATTTCGACGACTGGATGCTCGACGAGGTCAAGACGATGTTCGCGACGCGCGACGCCTGGGCCGCCGCCGACTATCGCGAGGGCGAGGAGAAGCGCGCCTTCCATCGCGCCGTCCACGACATCAAGGGCCAGTCGACCACGCTCGGCTTTCCCCTGGCGACCCGTGTCGCCGGCAGCCTGTGCGCGCTGCTCGAACGCATCACCGAGCGCGCCCTGACGCCGGTCGATCTCGTCAACCAGCACGTCGACGCCATCCGCGCCATCGTCCGCGAGCGCGCCAAGGACGAGCAGAACCGCGTCGGCTCGGCACTGACGCAGACGCTCCTCGACGTGACCGAAGCCTATATCGCCCGCCACGGCCACATTGACGAGGAAGACGACGGCGTCATCATCCGCGATTTGTGAGCACCCGCCCGACGCGGTGCCGCGGCGGCCGCGACACCATGCCCGCGATCACCAGGACTTCAGCGCCCGCAACGTCGGCGTCTTCTTGAACATGTGCTCGTCCATCCGCGACAGCAGACCGTCGAGCACCTGAACGCCCAGGCAGACGGCCGGCCCCTTGTTCAGCATGACGCATTCGGCGCGGGCGGCCATCGCCGCGTCGGTCATTTCGGCGCGTGACGGCGTTCCGTCGCGAACCAGGCTTTCCAGCACCTGCGTGGCCCATATCACCGGCACGGCGGCGGCCTCGCACACCCACAGGATCTGTTCCTGCATCTCGGCCAGACGCTCGAATCCGATCTCGGCGGCCAGGTCGCCGCGCGCGATCATCACGCCCAGCGGCCGCCGTCCGCTGGCCCTGGCGATCAGGTCGGGCAGGTTGCGCACCGCCTCGGGCCGCTCGATCTTGGCCACCAGACCGAGCGAGCGACGCTCGGCCACGACCTTCGGCAGCAATCCCTCCAGAAGGTCGATGTCGTCGGGGTGGCTGACGAAGGAGTAGCCGATCATGTCGGCGCACTCGATCGCCGTCTCCAGGTCCCTGTGGTCCTTGCCGGTGAGCGGCGACAGGCCGAGCGCCGTGTCCGGCAGGTTGAGGCCCTTGTCGGGCTTGAGGCGCAAGCCGCCGGCCTTGACCCGCCGCACCCGGATCAACGCCTCGCCGCCGCCGCAGCTCTCGACGACGCCTTCGAGCTTGCTGTCGTTGTAGAGCACGCGGTCGCCGACCGTCAGGCGGTTGACCATCTCGGCCAGCGACACGCCCGCCGCGTAGGATGCATCGGCATCAAGGCGCGGCTCCCCCTCGGCGCATAGGCGGAAGGCATCTCCGATCCGCAGACGCGGCCGGCCGTCGGCCACGGCCACCGCTCCGGTGCGGATCTTGGGACCGGCAATGTCCATGAGAACGGAAATCCGCCGCCCGAGCGCTTCGCCGGCCGTCCGCGCGTTGGCTGCCATGGCCCGCCATGTGGCGGGATCGTCATGGGCGCAGTTTATCCGCGCCACGTCCATGCCGTAGCGGGCGAGATCGTCGACAAACGCCCGGTCCCCGGCGGCCTCGGTGGGCAGCGTCACCATGATCCGGCCCCGGCGATGGGGCGGCTCCGGCCCGAACAGGGTGTCGGTGGCCTGCACCAAGCGCGTCTCGCCGGCAAAGAACTCCGCCTCGTCGGTCATGGGGGCCGGCGGAGGGCGACCCGTGAGTGAGCCGAGCATCGCCAGCACGGCATCGATGGTCGGCAGGGTCCGGCTTTCCAGCCCGCCCAGCGACGACAGGCCGTGCCGCATCAGCCGGCGCTGCATGGCGCGCAGATCGTGGTGCCGCAGACAAAGGTAATGCGCGAGGTTGACGATCGCCGGAGAGGCGGCGGCACCGCCGAAGCGCTCGATGAGGCCCGACGCCTCATCGAGGACGGCCACCCGCAAGGCCAGGACGTCATCCATCAGCTTGTCGGCTTCACTCTGCCCCACGACGGACTTCGACCTACCCCGCATTGCCAGCGCCTTTCCTTCCAAACGACGTTACCGGGCCGGAGGCATCGACCGCCCCCAGCCCGCCAGAGCGCAGCCGGCCCGATGGAGCCGGGCCGATGCTCTCGGTGATGATTCAAAGGGCATCATCGTTCCGGGATCGGCTTTCGCCTGAAGGATGATGCTTCAGGCATATGTCGCCATTCCCTAGAGCTTTTGCCATAGTCAAATGTACGGCTCCGGCAGTCCTGCGGACAGGACATCGGCCCCGGCGTCATAGCCAGGGAGCCGGTGGCTCTCGGATGAACTGAAAAGGTCGGATCAGGCGGCCCGCCGGCCCTCGCGCCGGGCGGCCAGGATCTCGCGTGCGGCCGTGCGAGCACTTTCTGCGGCAAGCCGCCTCAGCATGGCGAGCATGTCGTCCACCTCGCCCGGCGCAAATTCCTGATAGCGGGTGAGGATGCGCTCGATCATGCGGCGGCCGAAGCGTGGCTTGTCGCCCTCGCGGCCGTCATAGTCCAGCTCGCGCCAGACCTCCAGCGCCGCGAGAAAGGCGGCGTGGCTGCGCTCCGGCAAGCCGGCCCGGGTGAACAGCGCCCGCAGCGCACCGACCCGGCCATCCATCAGCAGGGCGTAGACGCGGGGCGCCGGCAGGCCCGACAGCCGGGCGAGTGCCGCTTCGAGAAAACGGATGTGCCCCTCGCACATCGAGCGGATGAGCAGCGCGGTCGTCAACTGGCCCGACGACCGGAGATGTTCCACCAGCGCGGACAGTTCGGCTTCGTCGGCGGAGCCGGCGAGGAACACCGTGGCCTTGTCGCAGGCCTCGCGCAGCACCACGCCCGCCCGCTTGGGCGCGATCCAGGCGCGCCCAACCAGGAAGCGGCCGAGCTTCTCGCCAAGCGCCGAAATCAGGGATTGCCGCACGGCGAGCGGCAGGTCGCTGCGGGCGAACAGCGCCTCGCGGACGTCGCCATCGGTGCCCAGACGGTCGGCGATGGCGGCGAAGGCTTCGCCGTCGAGATCGGCGCCGGGGTTGGCGAGCATGGCGAGCACGGCCTCGCGGTCGCCCTCGGCGGCGATGGCGTCGGCCACCTCGAAGGAAATCCACGGCCGGCTGGCGATGGCCCTGGCGATCGACGGCGTGCCGAGCGCCACGGCCGCCGTGAGTTCGCTGTCGATCAGGCAGGGCGAACGGCGAAAGATCGGCTCGGCGACGGCCGGCAGATCCTGCGATAGCGCCACGATCAGGTGGCGCGGCGCCGTCTCGTGGATCGACAGCGCCTCGGCCAACGCCCGGCGGACGTCGGGCGACGGATCGTCGGCAATGATCGTCAGCGCCGCCTCGATCATGTCCCGCGCGTCGGGCGTGAGGTCGCCGTGGACGTAGCTCCTGACCAGCGCCGGCACCGCCGAGGCCCGAGCCGGAGCCGGTGCATTGTCCATCCAGTCGATGAGCCGAAACCGCCCCATGCCCCTGCCCCGTTGCACTCAAGCGCCGGCCTCACGCGCCAGCGATCATCTACAGGATGATCCCATGCCGACCCTTAAGGATTGGTTCACCATGATATTTGGCAATGGCGCCGTCACGTTACGCTGAGCGTCAGCGCCGCCAGCACCATGTAGCGCCCCAGCTTGGCGATGGTGACGAGGAGCAGAAAGATCGGAAGCGGTTCGCGCGCCAGACCGGCCACCACGGTCAGCGGATCGCCGACGACGGGCGCCCAGCTCAACAGCAGCGACCACTTGCCATAGCGCCGGTACCACCCCTGCGCCCGGTCGAGAGCGGAGGGCTTCACCGGAAACCACGGGCGATCCCGAAACCGCTCGATGCCCCGGCCGATCAGCCAGTTGACGACCGACCCGAGCACGTTCCCAAGTCCAGCCACCGCCACCAGAAGCCAGGCCGGCTGGCCGCCGGCGACAAGAAGCGCGACCAGCGCCGCCTCCGACTGCAACGGCAGGATGGTGGCGGCCATCAGCGCCGCCAGGAACAGCCCGGCATAGACGGCAAGGTCGATCATGCCGCCGCCTTCGAGAGAAAAGGCACGGTTCGAACGGTTGGGCGGCGAACGGTCAATGCGTCAGCTGTCGTGGAGGAAGGCGGCGAGATCCAGCGGTCCGCTCGCCTTGAAGCCGCGATCCAGGATCTGGCCCGGCCGGCTGGCCCTCAGCGCCGCGCTGGTGTCGGCCGCCTGGGCAGCGGCCGTGGAGAGGCCACCGGCATCGTCGGCGACGGCGGTGTGGAACAGGTTCGGCGACAGGCTGAAGCCCTGCCAGAAGGCGGCGGCGGCATTGGCGGTGGTGGTGCCGTCGCTGCGGTAGATCGCCGAAAAGGCGTCGGTCGGCTCGGTCGCCGTCCAGCCGGAACGGGGGGCGCTGTCCGTCGAGGTGAGCGCGGTCAGCGCCGATTCCGCCTCGGCGATGCGCCGCGACGCGCCGCCGCCGGTCTCGGCATCCGTATAGCCGAGTGCCGGGTCCCAGCGGGTGGAGACCGGCTCGTCCGGCCTGTCCAGCCGGGCGACGATATGGCCGGCATCGACGGCAACCGGCGACGAGCCGCCATGCTTGCCGGTCAGGTTGGCGTAGACCTCGGCGACGGTGCGTTCGCGCCCGCCGTCGTAGAAGATGGTCGGGTTGGATCTGGCGGCCTGCGGGAACAGGTCGGCGGCGCTCGACGTCGGCTCGCTGCCGGCGGCGCCGATCAGCGAGGAGGCGCCCTTGGCCCCGAGGAAGTGGGCGATGTAGAGCTCGCCCGCCGTCGCATCCCGGCCGATATCGTCGCGCAGCGACTGGGCGTTGCGGCGGGTGAAGGCGCCGGCCACCAGCGCCGAGACGTCCGGGTCCTCGCGCAGTGCCAGGATCTTCTCCCGCATGGCCGGGTCCGCCACCTGATAGCGGCCGCTGGCGGTCTTGGCGATCTGGGCGCTATACTGTCCGAGCCCCAGCGATGGCCCCTCTTCCTTCAGCGTCTGCAGCCAGGTGCCCTCGACGAACTGGAACAGGCCGGCGGCCGACGATGTCGAGGCCTTGGCGTCCGGTTGCAGCGAGGACTCCCGCTGAGCGGTGTCGAGGAGATACTGGAAGGATGTGCCGGTGGTGTCGCTTGCCGCGTCGAACGCCTGCTCGATGCGGCCCGAAATGCTTGTTGACGCGGTCGGCGGCGCCGTCGTCTTCTGCGCCGGCGTCCCGTAGACCCATTGGAAAACCGGATTCATGGGCGTTTCACCAGCAAGAGCCCTCCAGGAACTCCAGCAAATCGGAGGGCGAGGCTCTCCAGCCTCGTTTAGTCATTTGTTAATCATTCTCATCAAGAATGGTTAAGGATTGGTAAATGTCGTTCATCTTCCAGTTACTCAGCAGAAACATCAGAAAAGACTTGGTAAATCGGCCCGCTCTGCTGTGGCCGCTGATCGCCGACGGCGACGATGCGCCGGGCGTCACCTTCTCGGTTGCCACATCCGATCCCGACGCTGCCCGCGCCGCCGTCACCGCCGGCGCCCGGGCAATCCTCGTCCCGGTCGACGACGACTTCGCCCCGGCCGACCGGATGGCGGTGGCGCTGTCGGTCACCGAGGCGGAGCTCGGCCTCGCCGACGGCGCCGTGTCGCTGATCCTGGAAATCGCCGGCCCGGCGGCCGCGCTCCGGCTCGGCCGCGACAGGCCCACCTCGCGCCGGCTCGCCGCCATGGGCATCGATCTCGACGGTTTCGCCCTGGGCGCCCCCGGCGGCATCGACGCCCCGCGCTCCGTCGCTGCCGGCCTCGTGGCGCTCGCGGGTGCGGCCCTGCGCCTGCCGGTCTACCTCACCGGCGATGGCAGTCTATCGCCGGCCGGCAAGCCGGCCATCGCCGGCTTCACCCATCTGCTGGTCGATGGCGACGGCAAAGCCTGCTCTCCCGCATAGGGGGCGCGGTAGGCCTCGGCGGCCTGGTCGCTCGCCAGAGCCATCGACCTGACCCATTTCACCAGCATGGGGGACCGCAGGGAAGCGACAGGCTCCTCACCGACGGATCACCGCACCGGGGAGGTAATTGCTTTCGCGGCGGGCAAAATGGATCGCCGCCTCCTCGCTGACGAAGGTTCCGCCAACGAGATTGCGTTCGTCGCGAACCGTCCAGCGTCCCCGGCTATCGCACCGAACCAGGAAATGGTTGAGGCGAGCGGGCTCTTGCAGTCGAAGTGCACTGGCCATGATCAATGATCCGATTGTTCTGTTGCGGGCAAAAACGAGGGCGATCAGCGGCCCAGAGAGGTCAGGACGAACACCGCCGCGATGATGACGATGGTCATGGCCACCAACTGCAGAAACGACCACAGATCACCAGACGGCTTTCTCGTCCGGACGGTGGCCTTGGCCTGTCCTTCGGGACGCTGCTTCGCTGCGTCCGGTTTGCGCTGCTGAGCGTAGAGGAAATGACCATAGGGAGGCATCATTGGAACCCTTTCCGAGCATCTTATTTTCTTCGGTGGTCTTCGCCGGGACTATCCGCCGACGCCTCAAATCTACGAATCCTCGGATATGTTCTCCATTCTGGGTCGGGAGGAATGTCATAGTATTTTCATTCAGGTTCGCACGGCCGACATAAACGGCCGACTACGCTGCCGGGAGCCGGCAGTGGACAGTGCGCTCACGGGCGTCTGGCGAACCGCGGAGCTGTCGACGCTCGGCGTATCGGCAAGAGCGATGGTTTCGCGGATGGCTCGTGCCGTTGCGCTCTCCACGTCGACCAATGGAAGGCGCGGGTGGGGCGAGTAGCCGCGCAGGCAATGAAGCGCGAACTTGATCGGACCGGGATTGACCTCCAGATCGAGCGCCTGTTGCAATGGAAGAAGGTGCCTCTGAATGCGCCGCGCTTCCGCGAGGTCGCCACGACCTATTGCGTCGATCATCGCCACACTCAGCATTGGCGCAACGTTCGAGATGACGGAAATGGCGCCGTTGCCACCGACCGCCACGAAGCCCGACATGGACCGGTCGTGCCCGGACAGCTGGATAAAGCGATCGCCGAACCGATCCAAGGTGGCGCCCACCCGCGTCAGATCGCCGGTCGCATCCTTGATTCCGATGATGCCGGACCGCTCCGCCAGCCGCTCCAGAGTGTCGAGCTCGAGATCGACGGCCGTTCGGGCGGGGACGTTGTAGAGAATGATCGGGAGATCGACTGAGCGCGCGACGGCATCGAAATGCCGGAACAGGCCTTCCTGGGGCGGTCTGTTGTAGTACGGCGTCACCACTAGCGCCGCGTCGGCCCCAAGGCGGGCGGCCTCGTTGGTCAGCTCGATGGTACGCCGAGTATCGTTCACGCCCGATCCGGCAATCACCGGAACGCGCCCTCTGGCAACGTCGGCGCAGAGGCGGATCGCCTCCCTCCACTCCGAGTGCGACAGCGTCGGCGACTCCGCCGTGGTGCCGCAGGCAACGAGTCCCTGCACGCCTTGACCTATCTGCCAGTCCACGAGGTCTGCCAAGGCGTTGAGGTCGACGCCATCATCGCGAAATGGCGTGATGAGAGCCGTTATCACGCCTCCGAGCGAGATCCCTCCGTTGATGGGTGTCATGTTACTCGATCCTTCCGTTTCGCTGTCGCGTCTGCCGAAGTGCTGGAGAGCCCTCATGCGGCGCCCAGGATCGCCGAGCCGGGAGTTGCGGGGAGAAGGCGGGGGCCATTCTCCACCACTTTCGAGCCCTCGCCGGCGAGTTTGCACGGGCCAACGCCGTCAGCATCAGGAAGTTAGAAAGCCGAGCATTTGTTTTCGACGACCGTCGCCCTACACTCGGCATAGTTTTTCCATAAAAAAACCCGTCGAAGAGATATAAAAGTCTTTATACTGAAATATTTTATTTGACATGACATCGGAACAGGCGCCCTTTCGCCTCGAGGTTCCACGGATATGTTTCAGGAAGAACTGCAACGTCTTGCTAGACTTCTGGCGAAGAACCGCCAGAATGGAACGATTTCTGCCCTACCGCTCGACATGCTGCAAACCGAGGATGAGGCTCTGTCGGTCCAGGCAGACGCGATTTCGGCTTTTGCCGACGACGCGGTCGGGTACGCCATCGTCGGCGGTAGCCCTGCCGTCTGCCGCAGCCTTGGCATCGATGCGCCGATCTACGGCCCCATCCCCGCCGGCACCCGCTACATGGCGTCCGACCATCCGTTCCGGCTGCCCAGCGGGATCATCGGCGCTCAGTGCGACCTGGTCTTCACCATGGGTGCACCGCTCGGTGACGATCATCAGCCCGTAACGCGCAACATGTTCTGTGCTGCGGCACTGACCTGCCAGCCGGCAATCGTCCTCCTTGGCCGGCGCGGACATCTGTCGGACCAGCCCCGTCTCGCCGCCATCGCGGACTTCGCGCTGCATATCGCGACATTTGTCGGCAAACGCCGCGACATGCCCGACCCGCAGACCCTCGCCAGGCTGGCTATCCGCGCGTCGATTGACGGCAGAACGGTGCTCGACACGCAAGCGGATGGTCGGCCGGCCGACCCGGTCGCCTCGGCGGTCTGGCTTGTCAACGACCTGATCAAGCGGGATCGCCGACTCCGCGCCGGGGACATCGTCTCGACCGGCGCGCTGGCTCCGATACTGCTACAGGTTCTGCCAGGGCAGGAGCTGGAGGTCGAGGTCACCGATATCGGAAGGATCGCAACTCGCTTCGCCTGAGACCGGCCCTTCCCAAACGGACGCCGGTATCGCGCATCGGTGAGCCGAAGCCGGTCGCCGCAAGGCAACCTTGATGGGCAGCGGGATTCCCATCGGAGCCGACGCTTTGGACGCGCTTCGCCAGCGGGCTCCTTCCCAGGAGTTCGCCGGCTGGCGGCGTCGCAACTTTTCGGGCGCGCCTCTAGCGAGAAAACCGAACAGCCTGTATTTTTCCCCGACGTGCAACTTGCTACGGAGCAGCCGGGTCACCCCCGCACCCCATGGGCTACCTCTTTGAAATCGGCGTTATCTTCATCCTCCTTATATTGAACGGTCTTTTTGCGATGTCCGAGCTGGCGGTGGTTTCCTCCCGCCGCCCGCGCCTCGAGGCTTTGGCCGCCAAGGGCTCGAAGGGCGCCGCGACGGTGTTGAAGCTCGCGGCCAATCCCGGTCGTTTCCTGTCCTCGGTGCAGATCGGCATCACCCTGGTCGGCATCCTGGCCGGCGCCTATTCCGGCGCCACCCTGTCGGAGCCCTTCGCCCTGTTCCTGGTTGCCGAAGGCGTTCCCACCGCCTTCGCCTCCGCGCTGTCCATCGCCGTGGTGGTCGGCCTGATCACCTATTTCTCGCTGGTGATCGGCGAGCTGGTCCCCAAGCAGATCGCGCTCGCCAACCCCGAGGCGGTCGCCTCGATCATGGCCCGACCAATGCTGGGCGTTGCCTTCGTCGCCACGCCGGTCGCCTTCGTCCTCGAACGGTCCAGCCGTCTCATCATCGGCGCCCTTGGCCTGAAGGCAACCGGAGAAAGCACCGTCACCGAGGAAGAGATCAAGGCGGTGATCGCCGAGGGCACCAACTCCGGCATCCTGGAGCCCGAGGAAAAGGAGCTGATGGCCGGCGTCATGCGCTTCAGCGACCGCTCCATCCGCGCCGTCATGATCCCGCGCCCCGACATCACCGGCATCGATCTCGACTGGGACGACCGGCGCATCGTCGAGGCGATCGCCTCCTCGTCCCACTCGCGCTATCCGGTTTTCACCGGCTCGATCGACATGGTGCAGGGCGTCATCCAGGCCAAGGATCTTCTCGACCAGCACCTGAAGGGTGAAGCGCTCGACCTCCGGAGCCGCATCCGTCAGGTCGACATGGTGCCCGACACCGCCTCGGCCCTCGACGTGCTCGACACGCTGCGCCGCTCGCCGTTGCAGATGGTGATGGTGATCGACGAATACGGCTCGGTCGAGGGCATGGTCACCGCTGCCGACATCCTGACCGCCATCGTCGGCAACCTCGGCGGCGAAGCCGACGAGGAGCTCAGCGAGATCGTCCAGCGCGCCGACGGAAGCTGGCTGATCGACGCCGACCTCGGCGTGGACCTCGTGGCCGAGAAGATCGACTGCAAGGGTCTCGACGACCCCGAGCGCGACTACGAAACGCTGGCCGGCTTCGTGCTGTCGGTGACCAAGGCCATCCCATCGACCGGCGACATCGTCGACTGGCGCGGCTGGCGGTTCGAGATCGTCGACATGGACGGGCGCCGCATCGACAAGGTGCTGGTCACCGCGCCGGCACAGTCTCAGGGTTGATACCCGTTCCGCTTGATCTGGTTGCATCCAGCTCAAGCGGAAGCGGGATGATACGAAACCGCCGGAGGAGCCGCCAACGCGGCGCCCTCCGGCGGTGCATCACGCAATTCGACAGTGAAACGGCTTTCAGTCGTCGCCGGGCTGTGCGCCGATCTGCTCGACGATGCCGGAACAGGCGGCGGCGCAGGCGTCGACCGCCTCGCGGCCGACGGCGTCGGCGAGGCGCTGGCCGAGTTCGGCATAGGTCGCCTCGATCGGCGCGATGGTCTTGCGGCCATAGTCGGTGAGCGACACCAGCGTCTTCCTGAGATCCTCGAACTGCTGCGCCCTGGCGATCAGGTCGCGCGCTTCAAGATCGCGCAGAATGCGCGACAGGCTCGACGCCCTGACGAAGGTGTTGGCGGCGAGCTCGGAGGCGATCATCGGCGACCGCGCTCTCAGCTCGTGCAGCACCCGCCATTGCGGCTCGGTGAGGCCGGCCACCTTCATGCTCGGCCGGAGAGTCTCGATCACCGACTCATAGGCGAGCAGAAAGGTTTTCATGAGGTCGGGCTCGACCGTGTCGGCTGCCTCCCCGGCATTTTGCCGGACGGAGGAAAGGAGAATGCTAGTGACCACTTTGCTGCGACCTTGGGAGAATCGTGTGCCTTTTATACCTACTAAACAATAATGACTGAGACTTCAAGCATGCACCTCGCATATGGCGCGAATAGCCAATCTCCGGCAAAGTCTTCCGACAAGTTTCCATTAACCGAACTATCTATGAAAATTGTTTCCTAAGCGCTTACGTAATTACATTTACACAAGGGAATGCATATGAGTGTTCTTGCCCGATAAATAAGATTTGAACATATCAGTCTCGACGCGTTTTAAAGTACGCGGCCACTGACAACGATGGCGGTTGACCGAGGTAACGTTATACTATAACGGTTTCCGCCTTGATCGTCGCCGCCGAGCTGCCATGCCGCAACATCCCCTTCATTCGTCGCCCTCCCCGTCCACCGACGCCGGCCGATCGGTCACCGTCGTCATACGGCCGTCGGTGCTGCGTTTCGGTCTCGCCGCCCGCCTCGCCGGCGCCGGCATTCTCGTCGCCGGCATCTGGGCGACCATCGGTTGGGTGCTGCGATAATGGACTTCGCTCGACAGGGTCGATCGGACGGCGGCGCCTCGCTGGCCTTCCGGAACGCCACCATCGGCTACGACGGCCACCCGGCGCTGCACCATCTGTCGGCCAGCTTTCCCGCCGGCAGCATGACGGCCGTCGTCGGTCCCAACGGCGCCGGCAAATCCACCCTGCTCAAGGCGGCGATCGGGCATATCCGGCCGATCGGTGGCGAGATCGCCATCGGTGGCTGCCGGCGGACCGAGATCGCCTACCTGCCGCAACTTTCCGAGATCGACCGCGGTTTCCCGCTGCCGGTGTTCGACTTCGTGGCCATGGGCCTCTGGCAGCGACGCGGCGCCTTCGGCGGCTTCAGCCGCGACGACGACGAGGACGTGGCGCGGGCGCTGGCCGGCGTCGGCCTCGTCGGCTTCGAGCAACGCCCGCTCGACACGCTGTCCGGCGGCCAGCTTCAGCGCGTGCTGTTCGCCCGCCTTGCCCTTCAGGATGCACCGCTGATTCTGCTGGACGAGCCGTTCACCGCCGTCGACGACCGCACCATCGGCGAACTGATGGACGTGGTTGCCCGCTGGAATGCCGAGGGACGCACCGTGGTGGCCGTACTGCACGACCTTGAACTGGTACGCAGGCGCTTTCCCCGAACGCTGCTCGTCGCCCGCCGGCTGATCGCCGAGGGCGACACCGACGACGTGCTGACGGCCGAGGCCCTCGCCGCCGCCCGCCACCACATCGAAGCCTGGGACGAAGCCGCCCCGTACTGCGAGGCCGAGGCCGCCCGATGACCCTTGTCGATCTTCTCGCCGCCTTCTCCGACTTCGCCTTCATGCGCAGGGCGCTTGCCGGCTGCCTGGTGCTTTCGGTGGCCGCCGCGCCGGTCGGCGTGTTCCTGATGCTGCGCCGCCTGTCGCTAACCGGCGACGCCATGGCCCACGCCATCCTGCCGGGCGTCGCGGCGGGCTACCTCCTCGCCGGACTCAACCTCTGGGCCATGACGGCGGGCGGTCTCGCCGCCGGCCTCGCCATCGCCTTGCTGGCGAGCGCCATCACCCGTCTGACGCCGCTCCGGGAAGACGCCTCGCTCGCCACCCTCTATCTGGTGTCGCTGGCGCTCGGCGTCATCCTGATCTCGGCACGCGGCTCGGCGGTCGACGTGATGCACCTGCTGTTCGGCTCGGTGCTGGCCATCGACGACACCGCCCTCATCTTCATCGGCATCGTCGCCTCCATCACCGTCGTCGCCTTCGCGGTCCTGTGGCGGCCGCTGGTGCTCGAATGCGTCGACCCCGGCTTCCTGAAGGCGGTCGGCGGACGCGGCGCGGCGATCCACGTCGCCTTCATGCTGGTGATGGTGCTGAACCTCATCGCCGGCTTCCAGGCGCTCGGCACGCTGCTGTCGGTCGGCCTGATGATGCTGCCGGCCGCCAGCGCCCGCTTCTGGACGCGCTCGCTCGGCGCCATGACGGCGCTCGCCATGGCCTTCGCCGCATTGTCGTCGGTCGCCGGCCTGACCGCCTCCTTCGCCGCCAACCTGCCGTCTGGCCCGGCGATCATCGTCGCCGCCGGCATCCTCTATGCGCTGTCCGTCGCCTTCGGCCCCACCGGCGGCCTGATCGCGCGGCTGCGCCCGGTGCGCCACCGCACCGGCTGATACCGTTTCCGTCGGGTTTCGACCTTTCGGGCGGAACCTGACGGAAGCGGAAGCGCCCGACCGGGCGCCGGCCGGTCAGGCCGAAACCCGCTTGAGCCGCCCGTTTTGAGCCGGAGGAGTCCGGATCAAGCGGAACGCGTATGAGATCGCTTTCGAACGGATGCGGAAAATCCGGGGGATCAGGACGAGCCCGACTTCGGCGCGTCTCCCGACGGCTCGGTTCCCTTGGCCAGCGCCGATTCGATGCGCTGGCGGGCGACCGCGTTGCGGGCGCGCAGCAGCTTCAGGCGGTTGGCGAGATCGTCGATGCGAGCCTCGTCGTCAACGTCCTCTTCCCCACCCTTCGCGCTCTGCCGCTCCGGCTGCCGCTCGGTCTTCGCACCGAAATCCACATGGATGACGGGCGCCGCCGGTCCGCTGGAAACGACCGGCGGATGGATCAGCGGCGGCGTGTGGGTGAGGTCGGCGATGGTCTCGGACAACACGGCGATACGCGCTTCGGCCTCGACCAGCGCCATCTTCATGTCGGCCGCGAGCGATTCCGCCTCGTCACGGCTGGTTTCGGCCTCCATGGCCCGGACGCTGACCTGGCGCTGCAGGTCGCGCCGCTCGGCGTCGACCCGCGCCACCGCCTCGTGGGCATAGCGGGCAATGGAGTGCGCCTCGTCGAGGCGCTTCTCGTAGTCGGCGATGGTCGCCTCGAAACTGACCTTTTCCGCTTCAAGCGCCCGGGCCAGATGGCGATCCTTGGAACTCTGGAGCTGGGCCGTGGCAACCGCCTGCCGCGCCGCGTCGAGTTCGACCTCGACCCGCGCCATGCGCGCCGCCATCTCGGCCCTGATCGCGTCCTTGGCCGCCGCCATTTCGGCGACCGAACGGGGCAATTGCTGGTCGAGCCGACGCCGATAGAGACGCACGGCGCGCGAGTTGATCGCCGGCATCAGCAGCAACGCGCCGAGCCCCGCCGTCAACATCCCCGCCAGAAAGATCAGCACCGTCTCGATCACGTCATGCCATCCCGCGGCAGATCAGTCCCAGACCACCATTTGTCGCGCATTGGTAACGAAACGGTCAAGGGCGGACCGGCGTCCACGCCTTTCCGATGACGAAAAAAATGGCGAAAGCCGTTATTGCGTATCATCAAGCCGTCAGAATGGGTTCCAGGTGGCCTGCGGCGTGAACTTGAGATAGCCGACGTTGACCCCGAGACGGGCGCCGACGCCGGTCCGCACCGGCACCAGCGTGATATCGCCCTGGCGCAGCGCGGTGATGCCGAAGCCACCAACCAGGTAGGCCGAACCGTTGACGCCCCCGAACCGTTGGTAGATCGACTGCACCGAGGGCAGATTGTAGACGAGGATCATGGTGCGGGCGCCGTCGCCGCCGAAGTCGATGCCGAAGCTCGGCCCCTGCCAGTAGACACGCGAGTTGCCGGCGTTGCGGGTGTAGAGGACGCCCTCGCCGTAGCGAAGTCCGCCGAGAAAGGCGCCCGAGCCTTCCTGGCCAAGGATGTAGCCATTGGGCTGGCCATACTCGGACGCCGACCGCTCGATCGCCGAAGCGAGGCCGCTCGACATTTCGCCAAAGAACTTGTGGCCGGTATCCACCAGTTCCGACGACGAGTAGGTCTGCGGAGCCTGCTGGGCGACGGCGGGCATTGCCGCCGAAACAACGAAGGCCAGCAGGAGGAACGGCAGCGCTTTCAGCGCCGACAGACGCAACGACATCGGCATTCCCTCCATGTCCCGCCCGCCAACCGCTCGACATGGCGGAGCGACGAGACCTTCCGAACATTAACCTCGCCGACACCCCGCCCTGCCAAGATGAAACGCGAGGGTCGGCCGGTGACATCATGAGCATACAGACGAATCAGACATCACAGCGGCAAGATTGGGTGAGTTTTATCGCCCGCGCCATTGTCTTGTCGCTGTTTCTCCTCATCCCTTGCCAGCCGGTAAACGCACTAGACGAAAGGATAGTGTTCGATCCATACACCGGATTGTCGCTCGGCGGATACGACCCGGTGGCCTACTTCGTCAACGGCGCGGCCATGGCCGGCCTTCCCGACTACGAGGTCGTCTACGGCGATACCTACTGGCATTTCGCCACCGAAGGCAACGCCGCCGCCTTCCGTGCCTCACCGGCCGCCTACATTCCCGGCTTTGGCGGCTACGCCCTGGCAGCCGTGGGGCGCGGCGTCGCCCAGCCCGGCAATCCGACGGTGTTCGCCATCCACCGCAACCGCCTCTATCTCTTCGCTTCCGAGAACGAACGGCAGACGTTCCTTGCCGACCCCGAAGCGATGATCGCCGCCGCCGCCGCCCGCTGGCCCGAAGTGCTGAAGGTGCTCGCCTACTGAAGGCGCGGGGTTTGCCCGTCTTTTGCGCGGCTGTCCGGGCCGGAAAGACGCATGTCGGCGCATGACGCCGCCGCAAACCGGTCTTTCCTTACCAATATGTCATCGATCTTTGCGGTGTTCGGCGGCTTCCCGTGCTTGTGACCACCGGCAGCGGGCGTTATCCATGAGCCCAAACAATCGCCCGATTCGTCGGTGGGCCTTGCCCGTCGTCGGCCCTGAACCCAATGGAACCGCCCATGTCCGACCTGGCCAAGCTGGAAGCCCTGGATTTTGCCGCCCTGCTCTGCTCGCGCGTCTGCCATGACATCATCTCGCCGGTCGGCGCCATCACCAACGGCCTCGAGGTTCTCGACGAGGAAAACAACGAGGAAATGAAGGCGTTCGCCTTCGACCTCATCCGCAAGAGCGCCCGCACCGCCTCCTCCAAGCTGCAGTTCGCCCGCCTCGCCTTCGGCGCCGCCGGCTCGGTCGGCGCCGAGGTCGACCTCGGCGATGCCGAGACGGTGGCCAAGCGCTACATGGAAAGCGAAAAGGCCGACCTCGACTGGCAGGCCACCCGCCGTCTTCTGCCCAAGAACCAGGTCAAGCTGCTTCTCAACGTGCTGCTCATCTCGCTGCAGGCCATTCCCCGTGGCGGCAAGGTGGTGGTCCGCGTCGAGGGCGACCTGCCCTTCCCGGTCCAGCGCATCGAGGCCACCGGCGCCGCCTCGCGCATTCCGCCCCGCGTCGCGGAGCTTCTGGCCGGCGATCTCGGCGACCATGTCGATGCCCACGCCATTCAGCCGTACTACGCCGGAGCGCTCGCCCGAGAGGCCGGTCTTGCCATCGAAATCTCCAAGGATGGCGACACCGTCATCTTCGAGGCGAAGGCGACGGCCTCAGCCCTTCCGGTCGAGCGAGCTGAATAAAGCGTTAACCGCCTCCACAATTACTGATAGTCGCGACATATCCTTGAGGATCATGCCACGTGCCGCATGTCGACGTGCTTCGACATGTGCGTCGCAAACACATGTTTGAAGCCGACACTTCAATCAATATTAACAGTTTGACGGGACACTTCCTCCCAAAGCGGCTGGTAGAGCGAGCGCCCCAAAAGGAATGCGGCGCTTCCGGTTCGGCCTTCCCTGGGGGTGAAGTATGGACGACCTTTTGCGTGAATTCCTCACCGAGACAAACGAGTCGCTCGATACCGTAGACGTGGAATTGGTGAAGTTCGAGCAAGAGCCGAACAACGCCCGCATTCTCGATAACATCTTCCGCCTCGTCCATACGATCAAGGGAACCTGCGGTTTCCTCGGCCTGCCGCGCCTTGAGGCGCTGGCCCATGCCGCCGAGACGCTGATGGGCAAGTTCCGCGAAGGCGCTGCCGTCACCGAGGAGGCGGTCAGCCTCGTCCTGCAGACCATCGACCGCATCAAGGGCATCCTGGCCGAGCTCGAAGCCAACGAGGGCGAAGAGCCCAAGGGCGAGGACCGCGACCTGATCTCGCTGCTGGAGGCCATGTCGATGGCCGAAGCCGTCCCCCGCAAGGAACCGCCCAAGAAGGACAAGAAGGAAACCGCCGGCACGCTGGTGGCCCAGGTGCTGGAGCGCGAGCTTCGCCCCGGCGAAGTGTCGCTCGACGAGCTTGAGCGCGCCTTCCGCGAAACGGAAGTCGAGGTGGCAGTCACCGCCGAGGAGCCGGCCGCCGAGGAAGCGCCCGCTCCCGCCCCGGTCGGCATCGACTTTGCCCGCGTTGCCGCCGAGATCGAAGCGCGCATGAAGCAGGCCAGCCCCGACGACAAGCTGGGCAAGGCCAAGTCCGCCGAGGAAGGCGAAGCCGAGGCCGAGGCCAAGAGCGAAAAGGGCTCGGTGTCCAGCCAGTCGATCCGCGTCAACGTCGAGACGCTCGAACACCTGATGACCATGGTCTCCGAGCTGGTGCTGACCCGCAACCAGCTGTTGGAGATCGTCCGCCGTCATGAGGACAGCGAATTCAAGGTGCCGCTGCAGCGCCTTTCCAATGTCACCGCCGAGCTGCAGGAAGGCGTCATGAAGACGCGCATGCAGCCGATCGGCAACGCCTGGCAGAAGCTGCCCCGCATCGTCCGCGATCTAGCCCAGGAACTGAACAAGCAGATCGAGCTCGAGATGGTCGGTGCCGACACCGAACTCGACCGCCAGGTGCTGGAGCTCATCAAGGACCCGCTCACCCACATGGTCCGCAACTCGGCCGACCATGGCCTCGAGCGTCCCGATGATCGCCGCAAGTCCGGCAAGACCGAGAAGGGCACCATCCGCCTCGCCGCCTATCACGAGGGCGGTCACATCATCATCGAGATCGCCGACGACGGTCGCGGCCTCAACCTCGATCGCATCAAGCAGAAGATCGTCGAGAACGGCCTCGCCAGCGAAGCCGAACTCGAGAAGATGACCGAAAGCCAGATCTACAAGTACATCTTCGCCCCCGGCTTCTCGACCGCCGCCAAGGTGACGTCGGTGTCCGGCCGCGGCGTCGGCATGGACGTCGTCCGCACCAACATCGAGACCATCGGCGGCACCGTCGACCTCAAGTCGGTGCAGGGCAAGGGTACCACCTTCACCATCAAGATCCCGCTGACGCTGGCCATCGTCTCGACGCTGATCGTCGAAAGCTGTGGCGACCGCTTCGCCATCCCGCAGCTCTCCGTGGTCGAGCTGGTGCGCGTGCAGAACAACTCCGAGCACCGCATCGAGCGCATCAAGGACACCCCGGTCCTTCGCCTGCGCAACAAGCTGTTGCCGCTGGTGCCGCTCGCCGGTCTCCTCAAGGTCGAGGTGTCGTCCGAGAAGAGCGAGGACGAGGGCTTCATCGTCGTCATGCAGGTCGGTAACGTCACCTTCGGCCTGGTGGTCGACGGCGTCTTCCACACGGAGGAAATCGTCGTCAAGCCGATGTCGAAGATGCTGCGCCACATCACCATGTTCTCCGGCAACACCATCCTCGGTGACGGCTCGGTGATCATGATCGTCGATCCCAACGGCGTTGCCAGCGCCATCGGCACGGCCGTCGCCGCCGACGCGCTCGACAACCACGCCGACGCCGACGCCGCGCGCGGTATCGACAACGACGCCAAGATCTCCATGCTGCTGTTCCGCGCCGGCTCGCCCGAGCCCAAGGCGGTGCCGCTGTCGCTGGTCACCCGCCTGGAGGAGTTCGAGATCGAGAAGATCGAGCATTCCAACGGCCGCGACCTCGTGCAGTACCGCGGCTCGCTGATGCCGCTGGTCTACCCGAACTACGAAGTGCGCCGCCGCGAGGAAGGCACCCAGCCGATGCTGGTGTTCTCCGACGCTGGCCGCTCGATGGGCCTCGTCGTCGACGAGATCGTCGACATCGTCGAGGAGTCGCTCAACATCCAGGTCGGCTCCGACGTGCCGGGCGTGCTCGGTTCGGCGGTGATCAAGGGCAAGGCTACCGAGATCCTCGACATCGGCCACTACCTGCCGCTGGCCTTCGAGGACTGGTTCAAGCGCAAGGAGATCTCCTCCGCCGCGCTGACGCGCAAGCTCCTCTTCATCGACGACAGCGCCTTCTTCCGCAACATGCTGGGACCGGTGATGAAGGCTGCCGGCTTCGACGTGACGGTCTGCTCGTCGGCCACCGAGGCCATGCGCCTCCTCGGCGAGGGCGCCACCTTCGACGTCATCGTCTCCGACATCGAGATGCCGGTGGTCAACGGCTTCGAGTTCGCCGAGATGTTGCGCCGCGACGCCCGCTTCCGGCAGACGCCGATCATCGCCCTGTCGGCTCTCTGCACGCCGGCCTCGATCGAGCGCGGCCGCCAGTCGGGCTTCGACGAGTACGTCGCCAAGTTCGACCGTCCGGGCCTGATCGCCGCCCTCAAGGAAATCACCAGCGCTGACTATGGGATTGCAGCATGACCGCCACCAGCCACACCCCGGGCGCTGCCGCCAACGACAGCCACTCCGGCCAGATCCAGTACGTGACCGTGTTCATCGGCGGCCAGTTGTTCGGCCTGCCCATCCACAAGGTGCATGACGTCTTCGTGCCGGAGAGCATGACGCGCGTGCCGCTGTCGGCCCCGGAAGTGGCCGGCGTGCTCAACCTGCGTGGCCGCATCGTGACGGCGATCAACATGCGCCGCCGCCTCGGCCTGCCGCAGCGCGAAGGCAACCACGGCATCATGGCCGTCGGCATCGAGTATCGCGGCGAGTCCTACGGCCTCATCATCGACGAGGTCGGTGAGGTGCTCAACCTCGACGCCTCCGGACGCGAAGCCAACCCGGCCAACCTCGATGGTCGCTGGGCCGAAATCTCCGGTGGTGTCCACCGCCTGTCGGGACAGCTGATGGTCATCCTGGATGTCGAGCGCGTGCTCGGCCGCATGCAGGGCGACATGGCCGCCTGACGTGACCGCTCAAGAAAGCCGGCGTCACCGCCGTGAGGAGTGAAACAATGAAGACCTGTCTCGTGGTCGACGACTCGAGCGTCATCCGCAAGGTGGCCCGGCGCATTCTCGAGGACCTGTCCTTCACCATCCTCGAGGCCGAGGATGGCCAGCAGGCGCTTGAAAAGTGTCAGGAGACGATGCCGGACGCCATCCTGCTCGACTGGAACATGCCGGTGATGGATGGCCTGGAGTTCCTCGCCCAGCTTCGCAAGCTGGACGGCGGCGACACGCCCAAGGTGGTGTTCTGCACCACCGAGAACGACGTGGGCCACATCGCCCGCGCCATCCGGGCCGGCGCCAACGAATACATCATGAAGCCCTTTGATCGGGAAATTGTCGAAGCCAAGTTCCAGGAAGTCGGGCTTCTCTGACGGTTCACAGATCGATGCGAAATTGGAGCCCGATCTAATGTCGGCCATCGCGCGCGCGCCCTCATCTTCCGGAACCGTGACCGACCCCATCCGCGTGATGGTCGTCGACGACTCCGTTGTCATTCGCGGCCTCGTCGGCCGCTGGCTCGACGAAGAGCCCAACCTCGCCGTGGTGGCCAGCCATCGCAACGGCCGCCTCGCCGTGGACGACGTCCTCCGGTCCAATCCCGACGTCGTGATCCTCGACATCGAGATGCCCGACATGGACGGGCTCACCGCCCTGCCCCTTCTCATCGAGAAGAAGAAGAACCTCGTCGTGGTGGTCGCCTCGACGCTGACGCGCCGCAATGCCGAAATCTCGCTGAAGGCCCTGTCGCTCGGCGCCGCCGACTACGTGCCGAAGCCCGAGTCCAACTCCGGCGTCACCACATCGGCCGAATTCCGCCGCGAGCTCATCGAGAAGGTGGTCAACCTCGGACAGCGCGCCAGGAAGCGCGGCATGCCCGGCGCGATCCCCGGCGGCCGGCCGATGGCGCGGTCGCTGACCAATGCGATGCAGCCGGGCGCCGCCGCGCCGAGCGCGTTGCGCGCCTCGCGTCCCACCAGCTTCACCATCCGCTCCTATTCCTCGGTGCGTCCGCGCATCCTCGCCATCGGCTCGTCCACGGGCGGCCCGCAGGCACTCAATACGCTGTTCGGCGAGATCGGGTCGTCCATCGGCATGGTGCCGGTGGTGATCACCCAGCACATGCCGCCGACCTTCACCGCCATCCTGGCCGAGCACATCACCAAGGCGGCCGGCCGCCCGGCCAGCGAAGGTCGCGACGGCGAGGTGATCCAGCCCGGCCACATCTACGTGGCGCCCGGCGGCAAGCACATGCTGCTTGTCAAGAACGGCAACGACGTCATCGTCAAGCTCTCCGACGCACCGCCGGTCAACTTCTGCAAGCCGGCCGTCGACCCGCTGTTCAAGTCTGTGGCGGAAATCTACGGCACCGCGACGCTGGCCGTCGTGCTGACCGGCATGGGGTCCGACGGCGCCGAGGGCGTGCGCAAGATCGGCGAGATCGGCGGCAGCGCCATCGCCCAGGATGAGGAAACGTCGGTCGTCTGGGGCATGCCCGGCGCCGCCGCCCATACCGGAATGTGCTCCGACGTTCTCCCGCTCAACGAGATCGGCCGGAAGGTGTCCAAGATCCTGCTCGGAGGCCGTCCATGAGTCCGGCGGAATACGACTACCTGCGTCAGTTCCTGAAGAGCCGTTCCGGCCTCGTCCTGTCGAACGAGAAGCAGTATCTCATCGAAAGCCGCCTTCTGCCGGTGGCCCGCAAGGCCGGTCTGCAGTCGATCGCCGCGCTGGTCGCCAAGCTGAAGGAGCCGCGCGAAACGGTTCTCGCCGAGGCCGTCGTCGAGGCGATGACCACCAACGAGAGCTTCTTCTACCGCGACAAGACGCCGTTCGAGCATTTCACCCAGATGATGATGCCGGAGCTTCTGAAGGCTCGCGCATCGCAAAAGAAGATCCGCATCTGGTGCGCCGCCGCCTCCACCGGCCAGGAGCCCTACACGCTCGCCATGTGCCTCAAGGAGATGGAGAGCAAGCTCGCTGGCTGGCGGATAGAGATCCTCGGCACCGACATCTCCAACGAGGTGCTGGACCGCGCCAAGGCCGGCACCTACACCCAGTTCGAGGTGCAGCGCGGCCTGCCGATCCAGCTGCTGCTGAAATACTTCACCCAGCAGGGCGAAAGCTGGACCATCGCGCCGCAGCTCCGCTCCATGGTGCAATGGAAGAAGTTCAATCTGCTCGAAAGCTTCGCCGGTTTCGGACAGTTCGACATCGTCTTCTGCCGCAACGTGCTGATCTATTTCGACCAGACGACCAAGGTGGACATCCTCGGCCGCATCGCCAAGACCATGACGCCGGACGGCTATCTGGTTCTGGGCGCCGCCGAAACGGTGGTCGGCCTCACCGACGCCTTCAAGCCGGCTCCCGACCGGCGCGGCCTCTACGTTCCCGCTGCCGCCATCGCGCAGCCGGCGCCGCGCTTCTCGGCGCTTGCGAGCCTCGCCCGGGGCTGATCGGTCAACGGTTCGAATCGCCGTGCGCCCGATGGACGCACGGCGATTTCGTTTTCCAGCGATGGCCGATGCTTGCCGAGATCTGACCCATGTCTTCGGCGTCGTGCCAAAACGGCGCCGTTTGCCGTTCATTCTCCGGCGGCGGCCTCGGCACGGCGAACGGCGCGCGGTCGCACCGGCAGCGTGACGAACACCAGGCAGGAAATCACCAGCAGCGCGCCGAGCCAGCCGGACGGCTGCATCCGCTCGCCGACGATCGCAACGGCCAGAACGGCGGCGATCACCGGCTCGACCAGCGTGATGGTGATCGCCATGCTGGCCGGAATGCGCGCCAGGGCGAAGCCGAAGGCGACATAGCCCATGAACATCGGGATGACGGCCATGTAGGCGCCCACTGCTAGATTGGTCCAGGAGGCGAGGAACGGGCCTCCCGTGACGATCAGCACCGGCATCAGCAGAACTCCCCCGATGCCGAACGTCGCCCCCATGGCGGCCGGCGACGGCACGCCGCGCAGCATCAGGCGCCGCGCCACCCACGAGTAGAGGGCATAGGTCAGGCCGCCGACGATACCGCAGAGGATGCCGGCGACGACGACGTCGCCACCGACAGGGCCGCCCGGCAGGCCCTTGGCCGAGGCGAGCAGCGCAATGCCGACGACACCGACCAGCGCGCCGGCCATCCACCGCCGGGTCAGCGGCGTTCGGTCGAAAGCCAGCTCGATCAGTGCCGAGAACACCGGCGCCGACCCGATGGTGACCACCGTTCCGATGGCGACGCCGGCAAGGCGCATCGATCCGTAGAAGGCCAACGGATAGACGGCGACGGAGGCGCCGCCGAGCAGCAGCAGGGCGCGATATCGCATCAGCAGGCGGAGCGAGCGGGCGATGCTGCCGCCAGCGCGCAAGGCCTGCATCAATCCGCCGAGCCCCATGGCCGCCGAGCCGATGGCGGCGGATCCCACGTCAGGAGCGAACGTCGCGGCGGTGCCGGTGGTGCCCCAGACGATGGAGGCAAACAGCACCGCAGCGACACCCAGAAGGTGATCCCTTGGGGTTCCGCTCATAGCGCATCGATCATGTCGGAGGCCATCGCACGGGCGGTGGCGACATTGGCGCCGGTGCCGTCCAGTCCGGCCCTCGCCATCGCCCCTTCCAACAGGAAGGAGATGTGCTTGGCGATCGTCGCGGCCCTGTCGTCGGGCAACACCTTGTGGAGATGCCCGGCGAGGATGGCCTCGACCTCCTGCTTGTGCCGCCGGACCGCCTGCCGGCCGGCGTCGCCGGTCGCCAGTTCGGCCGCCGCGTTGAGCAGGCCGCAGCCGCGAAACCCGCGCTCATAGGCGAATTCCGCGTGATCCTGGTAGGCGTCGAACACGGCGAGCACGCCCTCCTTGGGGCTCGACGCCCCGGCAAGCCGCGCCTCGTAGAGCGCCAGCCATTCGGCATGGCGCGCCTCGATATACTGGTTCACCAGATCGGCCTTGGAGGCGAAGTTGTTGTAGAGGCTCTTCTTGGCCACGCCGGCCCGTTCGACGATGGCATCGATGCCAGTGGCGCCGATGCCGTCGTTGTAGAACAGCACCTGCGCCGCGTTTAGCAGCCGCTCCCGGGCGCTCTGACCATCGGACTTCATGACCAACACCTCTCTAAAGTAGGTAGGTCGGTATACCTACATGAACAACGAACGACGTCAAGGGCCGGCAATTCGGACTGCCACGCGGCAAGCCGATCTCGTCCCCCATTTCGAGGTCCAGGGCGGAAGCCCGTCCCTGCGCCAAGGCGTCGGTCGGCGCGATCGCGGCGCCTGTGATCTTGCGGCGCCGCGCGGCCGGGTGACCCGATTGGCAGTCCGGAGCTCAGTCGCCGAAGCGGCTGACGATATCGTCCAGCGCCGGGCGCGGCCGATCGGTCGGCGTGATGGTGGGCGTGCCGATGTGGATGAAGCCGACGAGGGTCTCGCTTTCGGCCAGCCCGAGAGCTGCGCGCGCCTCGGCGTCATAGGCCGGCCAGTCGGTCAGCCAGCAGGCCGCATACCCCATGGCGTGGGCGGCGATCTCCAGGTTGAGGCAGACGGCGCCAGCCGAATAGATCTGCTCGATCACCGGAATCTTGACATGCTCGGCCGCCCGGCCGACCACCGCGATGACCAACGGCGCCATGGACAACCGACGCCGCTCCTCCTCAAGCCTTGCCTCGGATATGTCCGGCCGACGCACCGCGGCGATCTCGCTCAGCCGCCGCCCGGCCTCGACCCGCGCCTCGCCCTCGAAGACGATGAAGCGCCACGGCGCGAGCTTGCCGTGGTCGGGCACCCGCGAGGCGATGGTGAGCAGCGTCCGCAGCTCGTCGGCGCTCGGGCCGGGCGCAGCGAGCATCTGGGCCGGAACGGAGCGGCGGGTGAGCAGCAGGTCGAGGGTGGCGTTCATGAACGGAGAACTCCGGAAGGATTTGCGTTGGCCGAACCGGCATAGCTCCGTTCGACCTGCATGGAAATACCTAGAGCAGGTCCAGCAAAAGCGGATACCTGTTTTGCGTCCGAACCCGCGTCCCGACAAGATCGAGAGCACCCGCCGATGGGCTAGCCCACAACCCTGAGCCCGGACTTGAAATCAACACGATGATCGGCCAAAACTGGCGACCATGAAGAGCTTGGCTGACGCGAGAGTGCGACGCATGGCATGGTGGACCGTTGCCCGCGACGGTTGGATGGCTGTGGCCATCGCCCTGGCAACCGTGGTTGCGACACCCGCCCTTGCCCAGGAGCCGCCGCCGATCGGAGGCCCCAGCGATGAGCCGATGCCGGGCTTCATGCAGCCCGGATCAGGTCCGCTGCATCTTCTGCCGGCGCCCGGTAGCCCTTCGACGGCGCCGCTGCCCGAGGCCGCCACGCCCTACGCGCCCAGCACCGCCCCGGCCGTCGAGACGAAGCCGCTCGCCACCGTCGCGCCGCGCGAGACGGCGACGCTAGCGCTGACGGCCCGCCTCACGCCCGACGGTCCGCCGCTCGGCGCCGGCGTCGTCTGGCGGGTGTTCGGCGAGGCGCAGGGTCCGGACGGCAGCCGCGAGCTGGTGGCCGAACGGCACGGCGGCTCGGCCGATTTCGTGCTGAAACCGGGCGGCTATTTCGTCTATTGCGGCTTCGGCTATGCCGGCACCACCGAGCACGTCGTGGTCGGCACCGGCCTCAAGGCGGAATCGATCATTCTCAACGCCGGCGGCGTCCGCCTTGCGGCGGTGACCGGCAAGGACCGCCCGCCGCTCGACAGCAACGACCTCAGCTTCGACATCTTCGCCCAGGAGCTGGATTCGCATGGTGAGCCCAAGGCGGTCGCCCTCGACGTCGCCCCCGGCCAGATCGTGCGCCTGCCGGCCCAGGTCTACAACGTCATCGCCAACTACGGCGACGCCAACGCGCGCACCACCGCCGACATCGACGTCAAGGCCGGCAAGCTCACCGACATCACGCTGACGGAGAAGGCCGCCAAGATCACGCTTAAGCTCGTGAGCAGCGAAGGCGGCGAGGCCATCGCCAACACTCGCTGGTCGATCCTGACCCAGGCCGGCGACCTCGTCACCACCGGCGTCGGCGCCTTCCCCTCCTTCGTCCTCGCCGAGGGCGACTACACCGTCATCGCCAACCACGAGGACGGTCAGTTCCAGCGCGTGGTCAGCGTCGTCTCGGGCGAGAACGCCGACGTCGAGGTGTTGGCGAAGGGCAGCGAGACGCTCACCAACTGAGCGATGGCAAGGGACTCATCGGAGTCCATGCCGGTTCAGCGCGAGCCAGCGGGACTCATGCGAGTCATCACCATCCATGGCCGACCATGGGCGCTGCCCATCGGCCATGGAGCATTGCCGGTGACCGGTATCGCCCAAACCATCCCTTGCCGAACCGCGAAACCGGCTCCGAAGCCGGCCTCATTCCTCGATGTAGCGGGTGAAGGCGTCCTTGAAGTCGGGGTGCCAGCGCGACAGCGCCGGGCGGTTGTGAATGACGTCGCCGATCGCCCAGGCCATGCGCTTCTCGTCGAGGCGGCGCGGCGTCTCGTTGTCCGGGCAGAGAATGTAGAAATCGCCCTTGGCGAGCCCTGCCAGCATGAAGTCCACCACCTCCACCGCATGCCAGGCGCCGGCTGGCTTTTCGGCCGCGGGATCGGACGCCGTCAAGCCGGTGAACGTCCAGCCTGGGATCAGCAGGTGGGCGCTGAGCCGGCTGCCACGGCTGCGCAGCTCGTGGGCGAGTTGCTCGGTCACCACCTTCACCGCCGCCTTCGACGTGTTGTAGGCGGCATTGCCCGGCGGCGTGGTGATGCCCTGCTTGGAGCCGGTGTTGACGACGTAGCCAGGCCTGCCGCCCTCGATCATGCGCGGCACGAAGGCCTGGACGCCGTTGACGACACCCCAGAAATTGACGTCCATCAGCTTGCGCCAATTGTCGGGATTTTCGAGCACGCCGCCGCCTTCGCCGATGGCGGCATTGTTCATCAGGAGGTCGACACAGCCGAAGCGTTCGAAGGCGGCAGCGGCCAGCGCTTCCACCGCCGAGGCATCGCCGACGTCGGTCGGCACGGCAATGGTGTCGGGACTGCCGGCCGCCTTGGCCGCCGAGGCGGTGGCGGCCAGTTCGCCGCCGACGACGTCGGCCAGAACCAGCTTCATGCCCTTTTGGGCGAGCCGCAGCGCCGCCGCCCGGCCGATGCCGCGCGCCGCTCCGGTGATCACCGCGACCTTGCCCGTTGTGATGATGTCATCGGCCATGATGGCCTCCTGGTTGTCCGTAGACTGAAAGCGGCGACCGCCGCCATTGGGTCAGCGCGCCAGTTCCTTGAGACCCTGGCGGATCAGTTGGGTGGTGGTCGCCTCGCTGCCGATCGACTTGGCCGCGGCCTGAACGGCGGCGGCGGCCTGCAACTGCGCATAGCCGAGGTTGACCAGCGCCGACACCGCCTCGGCCACCGGGCCGGAGACGCGCGCCTCGGCGACGTCGACGGCGACGCGGATCACCGACGGGTCGGCATCGGCGAAGGCCGGCGCCTTGTCCTTGAGTTCGGTGGCGATGCGCTCGGCCACGCGCTTGCCGACGCCCGGCGCCCGCGAGATGGCCGTCAGGTCGCGCATGGCGATGGCGGTGGCGAGCTGGCCGGGATCGAGCACCGACAGCACGGCGAGCGCCACCTTGGCGCCGACGCCCTGCACCGTCATCAGCAGGCGAAACCACTCGCGCTCGATGTCGTTGGAAAAGCCGTAGAGGCGGATCATGTCCTCGCGGACCATGGTCTCGATGGCGAGCGTCGCCGCCTCGCCGGCCTTGGGCAGGCGCTGCAAGGTCCGCGACGAGCAATAGACCTGATAGCCAACGCCGTGAACGTCGAGGATCATCCAGTCGTCGCCGAAGCTGTCCACCACGCCCTTGAGCTTGCCGATCATGCTGCCCTGCCCTCCGCTCGTCACCCGGCCGCCAGCTTGGCGAGCCGCCCCACCACCGAACTCCGATGATGGGCATGCGTCAACGCGATGGCCAGCGCGTCGGCCGCGTCATCGCTCTCGAAAGTCGCCTTCGGCATCAGCACCTTGACCATGACGCGGATCTGCCCCTTCTCCGCGTGCCCCGCGCCGACGATCGCCTTCTTCACCGCGTTGGGCGCGTATTCGGCGACCGGCAGGCCGCGCCGGGCCGGCACCAAAAGCGCGACGCCACGCGCCTGGCCGAGCTTCAGCGTCGCGCCGGCATCCTTGTTGACGAAGGTCTGCTCGATGGCCGCCTCGTCCGGCTGGTACTGGTGCAGCACCGCATCGAGCCCATCGTGGATCTGAACGAGCCGCGACGCGAGGTCGAGATCGCCGTCGGAGTTGACCGAGCCGGAGGCGACGAAGCGTACGGAGTTGCCGAGGCTGTCGATGACGCCCCAGCCCGTATGGCGGAGCCCGGGGTCGATGCCGATGATTCGCGTGACAGTGGTCATGGCGCCACGCTATCCATGCGTTCATGGTTTGTACAGACGGAAGACGCACCGCCCAGCCAGCCTCCGATCGAAGCGTGACCCGACCGCACCAACCCTGGACCGAACGCCGCCGCCCCGCCTTCGAGCTTGCCGCTCTCCGCCGCAAGACCTCGACGATCCTGCAACCCGACGGTCTGGACATGGAAAGGGCGATCGTCGGCGGCAATCCCGGCGCGAGGCGGAGGACGCCTGACCGGCCTCGCCGAACACGACAAACGCCCCGCGACGGTCTCGCCGCGGGGCGCTTTCATGACAGCCGATTGGGCAGCCCTCAGGCCGGGACGGTTTCGAGCGCCGGATAATCGGTGTAGCCGAGCGCCCCCTCGGCATAGATGGTCTCGGGCACCAGCGGGTTGCGAACCGAGCCGGCCCGGAAGCGCTCGACGAGATCGGGGTTGGCGATGAACTCCTTGCCCCAGGCGACCGCGTCGGCCCGCCCGGCGGCGACTTCCGCCATCGCCTGATCGAAGGTGAAGCCCTCGTTGGCGATGAACGCACCGCCGAACTGTTCCTTGAGGTGCGGCGTCAGGCGATCGTCGCCAAGGTGCTCGCGGGTGAAGATGAAGGCGAGGCCGCGCTTGCCGGCTTCGCGGGCGACATAGCCGAATGTGGCCTTCGGGTCGCTGTCGCTCATGTCATGGCTGTCGCCGCGCGGGGCGAGGTGCAGGCCGACGCGGCTGGCGCCCCAGACGCCGACGGCCGCATCCACCGCCTCCAGCATCAGCCGGGCGCGATTCTCGACCGGGCCGCCGTAGGCGTCGGTACGCTTGTTGGTCCCGTCCTGCAGGAACTGGTCGAGCAGGTAGCCGTTGGCACCATGGATCTCGACGCCGTCGAAGCCAGCCTCGCGGGCGTTTTCCGCGCCCTTGCGATAGGCCTCGATGATGCCGGGCAACTCGTCGATGTCGAGGGCGCGTGGCGTCGGATAGGGGCGCATCGGCCGGAGCAGGCTGACGTGGCCGGCCGGCTGGAGGGCGCTCGGCGCCACCGGCAGGTCGCCGTCGAGCAGCGACGGATCGGAGATGCGGCCGACGTGCCAGAGCTGCATGACGATCTTGCCGCCCTTGCGGTGCACCGCCTCGGTGATCGGCTTCCAGGCCTCGACCTGGGCGTCGGAGTAGATGCCGGGCGTCGCGGCATAGCCGGCGCCCTTGGGCGTGACGATAGTCGCCTCGGTGAGGATGAGGCCGGCCGACGCCCGCTGCTCGTAATACTCGCGCATCACGTCGGTGGGGATGCGGTCGGCGGTGGCGCGCGCCCGCGTCAACGGCGCCATGACGATGCGATTGCGGAGTTCGAGAGCGCCGAGGCGCACGGGGTCGAAGAGTGTGGGCATGAAAGGCTCCTGGCGGAGATGCTGGGGCAGAGAGGGGACCGACAAAAAGTAGGGGTATATGCACGCTTTTTCTAGTGACCGCCGCGCCGGCTGCCTAGCCCTCCGCCGTGAACATTTCCGTGATATCGAAAAGATGACCGTTTATCAAAGACTTGACGGCACGGCCGGCACCGCGCGCTCCGCGTCAGGTGTCCCGGTCGGGATGCTGGTAGGAGACGATGTCCGCCTGGAAGCGGCCGACCTTTTCCTGCTCCTCGGCCGTCCGCGTCGGCAGGTCGGCGAGACGGGCAAACCAGCTCATCCGATGCTCGAGCCCGACCTGCAGCACTGGCGGCACGGATTCGGGATCGTCCAGCGCGCCGATGGAAAGCTCCAGCGCCGGCCCGCCCCAGTCGTAGGCGAGCGGCGTGCCGCAGTGGTTGCAGAAGCCGCGCCGCACCTTGTTGGAGCTCTGGAACCACGAGGGCTCGCCGCGCGTCCAGGCGAGGCGATCGTTCGGCGCCGACACCAGCGGGCCGAAGAACGAGCCGAAGGCCTTCTGGCACATGCGGCAATGGCAGATGCTGGCGCGCCCGAGCGGCCCGTCGACCCGGAAACGCACCCGTCCGCACTGGCAACCGCCGGAATGACCGTCTTCGCTCATCTCGCACCTCCGGCGGCAGAATAGCACGGCGCCGGCACCGTCGCGGCCGGAAAGAAAACGCCCGCCGTCATCCCGAAGGCGACGGCGGGCGCAAACCCAGAGCTTTTCCGGCGAACTCCGGTTCGCCAGAAAACTCTATCTCGTTATTGAGACGCAGCTCCGGACGCAAAACCGGCACCCACTTTTGCTGGAGCTGCTCTAGGAAACGAAATCGGCGTCAGCCGGCGAGCTTGGCCGCCACTTCGTCGGAGATTTCCATGTTGGTGTAGACGTTCTGCACGTCGTCGTCGTCTTCCAGCAGATCGACCATCTTCATCAGGCTCGTCGCCTTTTCCTCGTCGAGGTTCGACATGGTCTTCGGCTTCCAGATCGACTTGATCGACGCGGCGGCGCCGAGCGTGGCTTCCAGCGCCTTGGTCACTTCGCCCATCGATTCGAAGGCAAAGTAGATGAAATGGCCTTCCTCGTCGGACTCGACATCGTCGGCGCCGGCCTCGATGGCGGCCTCCAGTACGGCGTCGTTGGAGCCGACGCTGAGCGGATAGCTGACCTCGCCCAGGCGATCGAACATGAAGCCGACCGTACCGGTTTCGCCCAGCGCGCCACCGGCCTTGGTGAAGATCGAGCGGACGACCGAGGCGGTGCGGTTGCGATTGTCGGTCAGCGCTTCGACGATGACGGCGGTGCCACCCGGGCCGTAGCCCTCGTAGCGCACTTCGTCGAAATTGGCCGTGTCGGCGCCGGCCGCCTTCTTGATCGCCCGGTCGATGTTGTCCTTGGGCATGTTCTCGGCGCGGGCGTTGAGGATGGCGAGACGCAGACGGGCGTTCATCGCCGGATCCAGGCCGCCGATCTTGGCCGCCACCGTGACTTCGCGGGCGAGCTTCGCGAAGATCTTCGACCGCTTGGCGTCCTGAGCGCCCTTGCGGTGCATGATATTCTTGAACTGTGAATGACCGGCCATAGTGCCTCCTGAGAGAACCGCGAAAGGGCGCGGGGCGCATGCACACGCCTCCCGGGACCATCGATCACGGCACATATCCACGAATGGGCCGCCTTATAGGCGTTTGTTGGCCCTAAATCCAGCCGGGGCTCCTACCAAAACGTCGGGAGTGCCTCGGCAAGACGGCCGCCGATCCTGACCGGCTCGATCGCCTCGGCGAGACCGGTGGAATCGTTCACCTCCACGGCGACGCCGCACAGCGTCGGCTCGCCCAGCGCCGGCTGGAAGCGGGCCGTTGGGATCTTGCGCAGGAAGCGGTTGACCGGCTCGTCCTTCTCCATGCCGAGCACGCTGTCGTAGTCGCCGGTCATGCCGGCGTCGGACAGGTAGGCCGTGCCGCCGTCGAAGATCTGGTAATCGGCCGTCGGCACGTGAGTGTGGGTACCGACCACCAGCGAGGCCCGGCCGTCGAGATAATGGCCCATCGCCTGCTTCTCGCTGGTCGCCTCGGCGTGCATGTCCACCACCACGGCATCGACCATGCTGCCGAGCGGGCAGGCGTTGAGCTCGCGGTCGGCGGCGGCGAAGGGATCGTCGAGCGCATCCATGTAGACGCGACCCATGACGTTGACCACCAGAACCCGCGCGCCATTGCGGGCGATGGCCACGGTGGCGCCGCGCCCCGGCGTTCCCGGCGGATAGTTGGCCGGGCGGAGAAGCTGCGGCTGGCGTTCGATGAACACCAGCGCCTCGCGCTGGTCCCAGGCGTGGTTGCCCGTGGTCACCACGTCGGCGCCGGCGTCGAGGAAGTCCTGGCAGATCTCCTCGGTGATGCCGAAGCCGCCGGCGGCGTTCTCGCCGTTGACCACCACCAGATCGAGGCCGTAGTCGGCGATGAGACCGGGCAGGATGTCGGAAATGGCATTGCGGCCTGATCGGCCGACCACATCACCCACGAACAGCAGTCGCATCGTCCGGCGTACTCCCCAGGCCCTCTAGAGCAACTCCAGCAAAAGTGGGAACCGGTTTTGCGTCCGGAGTTGCGTACGAATAAAGAGATAGAGCACGTTGGCGAACCAAAGTTCGCCGGACGCGCTCTAGCGTTCACGGAGCGAAGCGGAAGACGTCCCGCTCGGTGACGATCATGTCGAGCGGCGCGTCATGGGGCTCCATGGGCACCGCCGCCACTTCCTGCACCGAGAAGGCAATGCCGATCAAGCGGGGAAAACGGCCGGCGGCACGCAAACCTGCGACGGCGCGGTCGTAATAGCCACGCCCGTAGCCGACGCGCCCACCCTCGCGGTCGAAGGCGGTGAGCGGCATCAGCAGAACGTCCGGCAGGATTTCCGGAGCGTCGGGGCCTGGGCCGCGCGTGCCGAAGCCGAGCGGCACCAGCCTGTCGCCGGGCCGGACGCGGCGGAACACGAGGCCGCTTTCCACCATCACCGGCAAGCCGACCGGATGGCCCCGCCCGTCCAGTCCGGCGATGGCCTTTGTGAGGTCGACTTCGCTCAGGATCGGCAAAAAGGCGGAAACGGACGCGCCCGGCGCGAGATCGAGGGCCAGCACGGACGCGACGATGGCCGCCGATCCGCTCGCCCGTTCCACGGCGTCGAGCCCGTCACGGCGGGTGAGCGCCAGACCGCGCACGCGCGCCTTCTCGGTGACGACGAGAGCACGGGGAGGATCGGCATCGATGGGAATGGCACGCCTCCGGGAACTCTGAAAAGCCGAAGCCGGTCGAAAAGAGGGTGTGGCGCCCGCGAACGACCGTCGGAAGTGTGATCCCGGGAAACCTACAACGTAGGTGGGCGCCGTGTGCCCAAACCCAGGGGTTTGGGCGGGGACAGCTCCCTTCAGGATCATTAAGGCCCCGGGGATATTGATTCCTAACGAGAAGCGCAGCTACGCCACCTCCCCTATATAGGCGAGACCGGCGATCCGGCAAAGAGCCTAACGTCGACAAAAAACGTCAAGATAGCTTCGGGCAACAAGATAGCTTCGGGCAAAAAGAAGGGGCGGCAGGAAAGCCCACCGCCCCAGTCGCTGCGCGGATCGCAGTAGCCGTTACCGACCGGCGGAGATGGCCACCAGCATGATGAGTGCTGCGGCCGTTCCCGCCAGGGCAATCACGATGAGAGCGGGGTAGCCGAACAGCGCCACCGCTCCGATGCCGACCAGGAGGAGCACGACCATCGCCACCAGCATCTTCCAGGCGCTGATGCCCCGATCTTCTGCTGCCGACTCGTGACTGGCCATGAAAGTCCTCCGAAAAATCCTGTCGCGCCCCATATATGGAATTATCCGTAGCGAGGCAACGGTGCTTTCGCCGCATCAGCCCTGCATCATCTGCATGGAGCCCCGGGGGAAATGCCAAGCCATTCCAATGAATAGGGTGCCTCTATTTCGTCTCTGCCACCAGTAGACGAAAGCCGATATCCCCCCGGCGATAGGTCGGGCCGCAGACTTCCGCTCATACCATCTTTTCGGCAGCGGCCTCGATGCGGGCGGCGACCTCGACCACCTTCTCGGCAAGGCGGCGCTCCACCTCGCCCTGTCGTTCGAGCAGCGCGTCGCGGCTCTCGCGCAACGAGCGCACCTCTGCCTCAAGCCCCTTGAGGCGCCGTTCGGTCTCCGACAGCTGGTCGAGCACGGTGATGGCGCTCATCACGGTCAGCCGCTGGTCGCCGATTTCCCCGAACACGCCACGGATCTCGTTGATGATAGCGTCGAGACGGCTGGCGAGCCCGTAGAGATGCTCCTCCTGGCCGTCGTCGCAGGCCATGCGGTAGGTCTTGCCGGCAATCGTCACCGTCACCTGGCTCAAGAGATCAGCCTCCGTGGGTATCGAGAACGGAGCGGATCGACTCCATGGCGGCGACAAGGCGGCGCGACACTTCGCGATTGGCGTCCTCGAGGCGACCGGCCTTGGCCAGTGCGTCGTCGAGGTCGCCGGCCAGACGCGACCGATCCTCCCCGAGACGGAACAACTCGTCCTCGAGACCGGAAATGGTGCGCTCGCCGGCTAGCCGCCGCTCCACCGCAAGTTCCAGGCGCCCCAATGCCTGGTCGAGCCTTTCAAAGGCCGCGTCCAAAGACGCAACTCCGGCCATGACCGCCTCCGGATGCTCCACCGGGTCGACAGAAGATCGGCCGGAGAACTCATCGCTTGTCAGAGATCGTTCTGAAATCGCGTTCCGAGATCGACTGGCAGGGCTTGCGAGAACCGGAGCGGGTGAAAGCCATGCCAGACGGCCGCTGAAGTCGGATTTCAAGACGGTGTCTCAGGTCTGGTTGCCACAAAGATAAAGACGTGACAACGGTCCGTTGGGGGTGCGATCTGGGAAAATACCAGCTTTCCCCTTTTTTGGCCCGCGAGCGCTTTGGCTGGGGCCTGTTGTCATTGACAGATGATACCGCCCTGCTATTGATCGGCCGCTTTAGCCGAAAGACGTAATGGCGCGTCGTATCTGCCGGAAGATACGTATTTGTCCGTCGTTTGGCTTGCCCAAGGAGTTTTCCGGCCAAATCCTGTCAGGAAATAACAATGACTGACTCTGCCCGGTACAAGAATATGGCCAACGCCATCCGCGCGCTTGCGATGGATGCTGTCGAAAAGGCCAAGTCCGGCCACCCCGGCATGCCCATGGGCACCGCGGACATCGCCACTGTTCTTTTCGGCGACGTCATGAAGTTCGACGCCGCCGCTCCCACCTGGCCCGACCGCGACCGCTTCATCCTGTCGGCCGGCCATGGCTCCATGCTGCTCTACTCCGTCCTCCACCTGATCGGTGTCGAGGACATCAGCATGGACGACCTCAAGACCTTCCGGCAGTGGGGCTCCAAGTGCGCCGGCCACCCGGAATACGGCTACGCCCAGGGCATCGAGACCACCACCGGTCCGCTCGGCCAGGGCCTTGCCATGTCGGTCGGCTTCGCGCTTGCCGAGCGCATGCTGAACGCCCAGTTCGGCGACGACCTCGTCGACCACCGCACCTACGTGCTGGCCGGTGACGGCTGCCTGATGGAGGGCATCAGCCACGAGGCGATCTCGCTGGCCGGCCACCTCAAGCTCAACAAGCTCGTGCTGATCTGGGACGACAACGGTATTTCAATCGATGGACCCATCTCGGTTTCCGAGAGCGGCGACATCCCGGCCCGCTTCCGCGCCGCCGGCTGGAACACCGAGGCCGTCGACGGCCATGATCCCGTGGCGATCCTCGCCGCCCTCGAGCGCGCCAAGACGTCCGACAAGCCGGTGCTGATCGCCGCCAAGACGACCATCGGCTTCGGCGCGCCCACCAAGGCCGGCACCCACGCCGTCCACGGCGCTCCGCTCGGTGCCGCCGAAATCGCCGGCGCCCGCGAGAAGCTCGGCTGGCCCTACGCGCCCTTCGAGGTTCCGGCGAACATCCTCGCCGACTGGCGCGCCGCCGGCAAGCGTGCCGCCAAGGACCGCGACGCCTGGACCGCCCGCTACAACGCCCTCGACGCCAAGACGCGCGCCGAGTTCGATCGCCGCATCAACGGCGACCTGCCGACCGCCTTCTTCGACGCCCTGGCTGCCTACAAGGCCAAGCTGGTTGCCGAACTGCCGAAGGTCGCCTCGCGCAAGGCCTCCGAGATGGCCCTCGAAGTCGTCAACGGTTCCATCCCCGAGATGGCCGGCGGCTCGGCCGACCTCACCGGCTCCAACCTGACCAAGACCAAGGGCCAGGAAGCGGTGAAGGCGCCCGACTATAAGGGCAGCTACATCCACTACGGCATCCGCGAGTTCGGCATGAGCGCCGCCATGAATGGCATCGCTCTGCACGGCGGCTTCATCCCTTACGGCGGCACCTTCCTGGTGTTCTCCGACTACGCCCGTCCGGCCATGCGCCTGTCGGCCCTGATGCACCAGCGCGTCGTCTACGTCATGACCCATGACTCCATCGGTCTCGGCGAGGACGGCCCGACGCACCAGCCGATCGAGCATCTGGCCTCGCTGCGCGCCATCCCGAACATGACGGTGATCCGCCCGGCCGACGCCTACGAGACGGCCGAAGCCTGGGAGTTCGCGCTCACCCACAAGAAGGGCCCGACGACGCTGGCGCTGTCGCGCCAGAACCTGCCGGCGGTCCGCTTCGAGGTCAGCGCCGACAACAAGGTCGCCAAGGGCGCCTATGAAGTCGCCGCGGCCGAGGGTCGGGCGGAAGTGTCGATCTTCGCCACCGGCTCCGAGGTCGCCATCGCCCTCGACGCCAAGAAGCTGCTCGACGCCGCCGGCCACCCGACCCGCGTCGTCTCGGTGCCCAGCTTCGAGAACTTCCGCGCTCAGTCCGATGCCTACCGCGCCGAGGTCATCGGTGGCGCCAAGGTGAAGGTCGGTGTCGAAGCCGCCCTTCGCATGGGCTGGGACGAGATCATCGGTTCGGACGGCATCTTCGTCGGCATGACCGGCTTCGGCGCCTCCGCTCCGATCGAGCTGCTCTACGAGAAGTTCGGCATCTCCGCGAGCCGCATCGCCGAGCTCGCCTCGGTCAAGTTGGGTTGACGGCATTGCCCGATGGGAACGGCGGGCTCTCCCGTCTTTCCCACCGGGTGAGGAAAGTTGGGGGAAAGGTCCGGAAGCGCCGGCCGTCCTCCGTTCCAAACGAGGATCGGGCCTGAAGACGCCCGCCTCAGCATCAGGAGACAGACAATGGCAGTAAAGGTCGCCATCAACGGCTTTGGTCGTATCGGTCGTAACGTTCTGCGCGCGATCGTCGAGTCCGGTCGCAAGGACATCGAGGTCGTCGGCATCAACGACCTGGGTCCGGTCGAGACCAACGCCCACCTGATCCGCTTCGACAGCGTTCACGGCCGCTTCCCGCATGAAGTGACGACTGGCGCCGACTGGATCGACGTCGGCACCGGCAAGATCAAGGTCACCGCCATCAAGGACCCGACCACGCTGCCGTGGGGCGAGCTGGGCGTCGACGTTGCGCTTGAGTGCACCGGCATCTTCACCGCCAAGGACAAGGCGTCGATGCATCTGACGGCCGGCGCCAAGCGCGTTCTGGTCTCGGCCCCGGCCGACGGCGCCGACCTCACCGTCGTCTACGGCGTCAACCACGACAAGATCACCAAGGACCACATCGTCCTGTCGAACGCCTCGTGCACGACCAACTGCCTGTCGCCGGTCGCCAAGGTTCTGAACGACGTCATCGGTATCGACACCGGCTTCATGACGACGATCCACAGCTACACGGGCGACCAGCCGACGCTCGACACGCTGCACAAGGACCTCTACCGCGCCCGCGCCGCTGCCCTGTCCATGATCCCGACCTCCACCGGCGCCGCCAAGGCCGTCGGCCTGGTGCTGCCGGAACTCAAGGGCAAGCTCGACGGCGTCGCCATCCGCGTGCCGACCCCCAACGTGTCGGTCGTCGACCTGGTCTTCAATGCCAAGCGCGCCACCTCGGTCGCCGAGATCAACGAGGCCATCAAGGCCGCCGCGACCTCCGGCCCGCTCAAGGGCGTCCTCGGCTACACCGATCAGCCGAACGTGTCGTCGGACTTCAACCACGACCCGCATTCGTCGATCTTCCACCTCGACCAGACCAAGGTCATGAACGGCACCCTCGTCCGTATCCTTTCCTGGTACGACAACGAGTGGGGCTTCTCCAACCGCATGGCCGACACCGCCGTCGCCATCGCCAAGACCCTCTGATCTAAACCGACAAGGCCGAGCCCGCTCTCTGGAGGACCCCGTCATGGGGTCTGACCGGAGGCGGGCTCGACCGCTCTTACCGCGGCCGACCGCCATCCACCGCAAGCGCGACCCCGCGCACACCGGAGTGGCGGCGCACGAAGCGAGGACCACCCCATGAGCAGCTTCAAGACCATTGATGACGCCGACGTCGCCGGCAAACGCGCCCTCGTCCGCGTCGACCTGAACGTTCCGATGGAGAATGGCGTCGTCACCGACACCACCCGCATCGACCGTATCGTCCCCACCATTCTCGACCTCGCCAAGAAGGGCGCCAAGGTCATCCTGCTGGCCCACTTCGGCCGCCCGAAGGGCGAGCGCAAGGCCGAGGACAGCCTGAAGCCGATCGTCGCCCCGCTGGCCAAGGCCATCGGCAAGCCCGTCGCCTTCGCAGACGACTGCATCGGCGACGTCGCCGAGAAGGCCATCGCCGCCCTGTCGAACGGCGACATCCTGCTGCTTGAGAACACCCGCTACTACAAGGGCGAAGAGAAGAACGACCCGGCGCTGGTCGACGCTCTTGCCAAGCTCGGCGACATCTACGTCAACGACGCCTTCTCGGCCGCCCACCGGGCCCACGCCACCACCGAAGGCCTCGCCCACAAGCTTCCGGCCTATGCCGGCCGCACCATGCAGGCCGAGCTGACCGCCCTCGGCGCCGCCCTCGGCACGCCGAAGCGGCCGGTGCTCGCCGTCGTCGGCGGTGCCAAGGTCTCCACCAAGATCGACCTGCTCGAAAACCTCGTCGCCAAGGTCGACATCCTGGTGATCGGTGGCGGCATGGCCAACACCTTCCTGGCCGCCCAGGGCATCAACGTCGGCAAGTCGCTCTGCGAGCATGACCTCGCCGACACCGCCCGCCGCATCCTGGCCAAGGCCAAGGAGACCAAGTGCGAGATCGTGCTGCCGGTCGACGCCGTCATCGCCCGTGAGTTCAAGGCTGGCGCCGCCAACGAAGTCGTGTCCGTCAACGCCGTTCCGGCCGACGCCATGATCCTCGACGCCGGTCCGAAGTCGATCGACGCCGTCAAGGCCGCCATCGACAAGGCCAAGACGCTGGTCTGGAACGGCCCGCTCGGCGCCTTCGAGATCGAGCCCTTCGACAAGGCCACCGTGGCCGCCGCCCAGTACGCCGCCGCCGCCACCAAGGCCGGCAAGCTCCTGACGGTCGCCGGTGGTGGCGATACCGTCTCGGCGCTCAACCACGCTGGCGCTGCCGACACCTTCACCTACATCTCGACGGCCGGCGGCGCCTTCCTCGAGTGGATGGAAGGCAAGGAGCTGCCCGGCGTGAAGGCGCTGGAAAGCTAAGCCTCAGTCGCCGGCGGTGACATCCGTCACCTTGGCTCTCGCGCTCCGCGCGGGCGCCGCTTGGCGCCGGAAGTGGTTTTGACTTCCTCAGTCGCCGGCGGCCTCCGGCCTTGGCTTTCGCGCTTCGCGCGGGCGCCGCTTGTCGCCGGAAGCCGCTGACGCGGCTTCAGGAGGTCTGTCTGGGACTGCTAGTTCTTGTTGAACGTCTTTGTGATATGAAGCGCCCCGTGCCCCTTCCCGGGCACGGGGTTTCTTGTTGCCGGAGGTTTCCTTGCGCGCCCGCCTGTTTCTGATCACGCCACGCGTCGTCGATGTCGCCGCCCTTGCGCCCCAGCTCGAAGCGGCGCTGGCTGCCGGCGACGTTGCCTCGCTCCTGATCGCTCCCGACCCCGTGACGGAGAACGACCTTCAGGCCATCGCCGAGACGCTGGTGCCGATCGCCCAGAAGCACGACGTCGCCGCGCTGGTCCTCGGCAACAGCCGCGTCATGGGCCGCGCGCGCGCCGACGGCATTCACATCGAAGCCGGCGAGACGGCGCTGAAGGAGGCGATCGAGGCGTTGCAGCCGAAGTCCATCGTCGGCGCCGGCAACATCCGCGTTCGCCACGAGGCGATGGAGGCCGGCGAGGCGGGCGCCGACTACATCTTCTTCGGCCTGCTCGACCTTGAGGAAGGCGAGGAAACGCACCGCAAGACCATCGATCTCGGCGCTTGGTGGGCAGATCTGTTCGAGCCGCCTTGCGTGCTGCTGTCCGGTCGTTCGATGGAATCGGTCGAAGCCTGCGCCCGTACCGGCGCCGACTTCGTCGCCGTCCGCGCCGCCGTCTGGGAGCACCCCGAGGGGCCGGCCGCCGCCATCGCCCAAGCCAATGCCATCCTCGATCGCGTCGCGCTCGAGCTGCCCGACACCGAGTAGCCGCCGCATTGCCGGCCAACTTGGCCGCTAACGCTGCCGCACGTTCCCATCTGAGCCGAAGCGCAATGCCGATGCCCGAAGTCCGCGCTGCCTGCCTTGCCGCCGTGTTCGGCCTCGCTCTTCTCGCCGGACCGGCAGGCGCCGTCGAGTCCGCGCCGACCCCGCCGAAACCTCTGGCGGCGGCCAACGCCGCGTCGGCGGTTCCGGACCTGCTCGCCTCGCTGCCCGACAGCGACAAGATCGACTATGCCTTCGGCGCTTTCCAGCGCGGCTTCTACCTCACCGCGTTCGAGATCGCCGTCGAGCGCGCCAAGCTCGGCGACGCCAAGGCGCAGAGCCTGATCGGCTACCTCTACGCCAACGGCCTGGGACTGCCGAAAAAGCCCGACGAAGCGGTCATCTGGTACCAGCTCGCGGCCAGGAACGGCGATCCGCAGGCGCTCGTCGAGCTCGCCAACCTCGCCGCGCTCGGCGTCGGCATGCCGGTCGACAAGAAAAAGGCGGCGACCTACCTGGAGGAAGCGCTCGGCAAGGGCGTCGTCGAGGCCAACTACTGGCTCGGCCTGCTGTGCATCGATCCGTCGTCGGGCATCCTCGACTACGCCCGCGCCGCCGCCCTGTTCAAGGCGGCCGCCGACGAGGGCAACATCGACGCCATCTACGCGCTGGCCGCCCTCTACCGCGAGGGCCAGGGCGTGGAGAAGAACGAGACGGAAGCCGCCCGGCTGATGGGCGAAGCGGCCCGCGCCGGCCACCTTGCCGCCCAGGTCGAATACGCCATCATGATGTTCAACGGCACCGGCGTCGTCCGCGACCAGAAAATCGCCGCCGCCTGGTTCAAGGTAGCGGCCGAAGCGGGCAACCCGGTCGCCCAGAGCCGTCTTGCCCGCCTGTACGCGGTCGGCGAAGGCCTGCCGCGCGACCTCGACGCCGCCCGCCACTGGTACGGCTATGCCAAGGCGGCCGGCCTCGTCGACGACTGGCTCGAACAGACGCTGGCGCCCGAGGCGCAGAAGACCGCCGAGAAGCCGCCGGCCCTGCCCGGCGTCGATGCCGGAAACTGACGGCGAGCGATCGTTGAAGCGGACGGACGCCTGTTGTATGTCTGTCCCCAGCAGAAGGAGATTTATGCGCAGAGACTTCAATTGAACCCGCCGAAGGCGGTTTTCGTAGCGCCCGCGTCGGCGCTGTCTTTGTTGCATTTTCTCTGGATACATCATGAAAATCGAAAATCTGTCGATCCGCGCCTATGACGAGGCCAAGGATCTCCACGCGCTCTCGGCCATCTGGTTCGAGGCTTCCCGTCTGGCGCACGCCTTCATCGGCGAACAGCGCCTCAGCGAGCAGCGCATCCTCATCGAGCAAAAGTATCTTCCCAACGCCGAGACCTGGGTGGCCTCTCTTGACGGCGCTCCCGTCGGCTTCATCAGCCTGCTCGACACCTTCATCGGCGGGCTCTTCGTCGCGCCTGACCGTCAAGGCCTCGGCATCGGGCGAGCCCTGGTCGCCCACGCGCTGGCTCTGAAGGGCGAACTCGAACTTGAGGTCTACACGGGCAACGCCCAAGCCTTCGGCTTCTACAGAAGCCTGGGCTTCATTGAGCAGTCCCGCCGAGCCGAGGACGACGAAGGCCAGCCGTTCGAGAACGCCCACATGCGCCTGACGCGCTGACCAACCAGCCGGACGCCGCCATCGGCGGCCTCCGGCACCCAATGCTCGCCGGCGACTGATGCGACACTCCACTTTCCGGCGCCAAGCGGCGCCGCGCGGAGCGGCCTTCGAGACACGAAGCGTCTCGAAGGCGTCTAGCGGAGCGGAATCATAAGGGCCGGACGCCCGCCGTCGAAGGAGGCAGACAACAAACAAGCCCTAACCGGGCGATCGCTTTTAAGCGAATGCCCGGTTAGGGCTTGCGCTCGGCGGCCGTTTGTGATGGCTACGCAGCCAGCGTTTTTCCTGAAGGATCCCCCGAAAATGGCTCGTTCCGCCCTCCTCAACGTCATGGTCCAGGCCGTCCGCAAGGCCGGGCGAGGCCTTTCGCGCGATTTCGGCGAGGTCGAGAATCTGCAGGTGTCGATGAAAGGCCCCGGCGATTTCGTCTCGGCCGCCGACAAGCGTTCTGAGCAGGTGCTCTATGAGGAACTGAAGCGGGTTCGTCCCACCTACGGCTTCCTGATGGAAGAACGCGGCGAGGTGGCCGGCGAGGACGAGCACCACCGCTGGGTGGTCGATCCGCTCGACGGAACGGCCAACTTCCTGCACTCCATTCCGATCTTCTCCATCTCACTGTCGCTGGAGCGCAATGGCGTGCCGATCGCCGGTGTCGTCTTCAACCCGGCCACCGACGAGCTCTACACCGCCGAGCGCGGCGCCGGCGCCTTCGTCAACGATCGCCGCCTGCGCGTTTCCGCCCGCCGCGAAATGCCCGACTGCGTGATCGGCACCGGCGTGCCGCATCTCGGCCGCGGCAATCACCCCCGTTATCTCAATGAGCTCCGGCAGGTGATGGCCAATTGCGCCGGCATCCGCCGCCTCGGCTCGGCCGCCCTCGACCTCTGCTACGTCGCCGCCGGCAAGCTGGACGGCTTCTGGGAAGACGACCTCAATCCGTGGGATACCTCGGCCGGCTGGCTGATGATCAAGGAGGCCGGCGGCTTCGTCACCGACAAGGCCGGCAAGGACGACATGCACGCCTCCCGCACGCTGGTGGCCGGCAACGAGGCGATCCACGCCCAGCTTCTCGCCACGCTCAAGAAGGCCTGACGGCGCGACACGACCCGAAGCGGACGGCTTCCCCCGAAATATTCGGGGGAACTGGCCGTGCGCCTTGCTCTTTTCGCCGTAAATCGCGTTTACTGTATGCCGCGATCAGATAGAGCAAGCGACGAGAGCCATGGCCAAAGACGCGTCCGGTATAAAGCTCACCAGTCCCCAGGTGTATCTCTGGCGGATGGCGGTGTTCCTGGTCATAGCCGCCTTCGTCGGCCTGCTGCTGTCACGGCAGCTGAAGACCGCCTTCATGGCCAACCCCGGCCTCAACGGGTTGATCTTCTCGGTGGCCCTTGTCGGAATCCTGCTGATTTTCCGGCAGGTGATCCGCTTGTTCCCCGAGGTGCGCTGGGTCAACTCCTACCGCTACGGCGAGCCCGGCCTCGAAGTGCGCAAGCAGCCGGTGCTGCTCGCGCCGATGGCGACGCTGCTCGGCGACCGGCTGGGGCAGCGGGCGATTTCCACCTCGGCCATGCGCTCACTGCTCGAATCGATCGCCACCCGTCTCGACGAGGCGCGCGACATTTCGCGCTACATGACTGGCCTCCTGGTCTTCCTCGGCCTGCTCGGCACCTTCTACGGCCTGATCTCCACCGTGAACTCGGTCGGCGCCACCATCCAGGGGCTCGACGTCGGCTCGGGCACGGCTAGCGTCATCTTCGAGGACCTGAAGAGCGGCTTGCAGGCGCCGCTCGGCGGCATGGGCACCGCCTTCTCGTCCTCGCTGTTCGGTCTTGCCGGCTCGCTGATCGTCGGCTTCCTCGATCTTCAGGCCGGGCAGGCGCAGAACCGCTTCTACCTCGACCTCGAAGACTGGCTGTCCACCCAGGCCGAGCTCGACTCGGCCGGTGACGTGGGCGCCAGCATCCGCGACGCCAAGAACCTCGACGATCTTCGAGGCGCCCTCGACCACCTGTCCAAGCAGATCCACGAAGGCGGGTCCGGCGGTCGCTCCAGCCAGGCGATGGCCAACCTCGCCGAGGGCATCCAGGGCCTCGTCCAGCACATGCGCGCCGAGCAGCAGCTGGTGCGGGCCTGGGCCGAAAGCCAGGGCGAGCAGCAGAAGGAAATCCGCCGGCTGCTCGAACTCCTGACCGGCGCCGTCGAGCGTTCGGAACGCGGCTAAGACAGAACGGGAGTTCGACCGACATGGCTCTCGGACGCCGCCGGTTTTCGACCCAGCAGGACTATTGGCCGGCCTTCGTCGACATGCTCACCACGCTGGTGCTGTCGATCATCTTCCTGTTGTCGGTCTTTTCGCTCGCCCAGTTCTTCCTGAGCCAGCAGATCACCGACAAGGACACCGTGCTGGGCCGCCTCAATGCCCAGATCGCCGAGCTGACCGAACTGCTCGCCATGGAGCGCGCCTCCAACCGCGACCTCCAGGACAACGTGTCGCTGCTGGAGTCGAACCTCAAGGACGCGCTGGCCGCCCGCGACAGCCTTCAGGGCCTGATCGCCAACCAGTCGGGCGCGGCCGACGTCGCCGACAGCAAGGTGCAGGCGCTGACCTCCCAGCTCACCGACGAGAAGCGCGTCAGTCAGCGGGCGCTGGCCCAGGTGGAACTGCTCAACCAGCAGATCGCCGCGCTGAGGCGACAGATCGCCGCCCTGGAAGATGCCCTCAACGCCTCCGAATCGCGTGACCGGGAAAGCTCGGCCAAGATCGCCGACCTCGGCCGCCGTCTCAACGTGGCACTGGCCCAGCGCGTGCAGGAGCTGGCACGCTATCGCTCCGACTTCTTCGGGCGCCTGAGGGAAATCCTGTCGCAGCGCTCCGACATCCGCGTGGTCGGCGACCGCTTCGTCTTCCAGTCGGAAGTGCTGTTCGATTCCGGCAACGACGAGGTCAACCCGGCCGGCCGTGGCGAACTCGACAAGCTGGCCGATGCGGTGTTGCAGCTCGAAGGGCAGATCCCGCCGGAGATCGCCTGGGTGCTGCGCGTCGACGGCCATACCGACGCCCGTCCGCTGTCTGGCACCGGCCGCTTCCGCGACAACTGGGAGCTTTCGTCGGCCCGCGCCATATCCGTCGTCAAGTATCTGATCAGCAAGGGCATTTCGCCGAACCACCTGGTGGCGGCCGGCTTCGGCGAGTTCCAGCCGCTCGAAGAGGGCGACAGCGACGAGGCCAACGCCAAGAACCGCCGCATCGAGCTGAAGCTGACCGAACGCTGACGGCACGGATGCCGAAGACGGGAGGCGTCGCCGATGGCGGCGCCAAGCCGTAACAGTCGTTCACAATTTTTGACCCTTTTCCGTTCACCGGCCGTTTATCATCCGGGCTTCAGAAGAGACCGAGGCGCCGGACGTGCGCCCTTCATGTGGAAAGCGCGGACGAACGACATGGCACGCAGATTTTTCGGAACCGATGGCATCCGCGGCACGGCCAACACCTGGCCCATCACCCCGGAGATCGCCCTCAAGGTCGGCATGGCCGCCGGCCTCGCCTTCCACCGCGGCGACCACCGCCATCGCGTCGTCATCGGCAAGGACACCCGTCTCTCCGGCTACATGATCGAGCCGGCCCTGACCGCCGGCTTCACCGCCGTCGGCGTCGACGTCTTCCTGACCGGCCCGGTGCCGACGCCGGCCGTCGCCATGCTGACGCGCAGCCTCCGGGCCGACCTCGGCGTGATGATCTCCGCCTCGCACAATCCCTTCGCCGACAACGGCATCAAGCTGTTCGGCCCTGACGGCTACAAGCTCAGCGACGAGGTGGAGCTGGCCATCGAGGAGATGCTGGAGGGCGACTTCACCGGCCGCCTCGCCGCCCCCGCCGATCTCGGCCGCGCCAAGCGCGTCGATGGCGAACGCGCCCGCTACGTCGAGTCGGCCAAGCGCACGCTCAGCCGCCACATGTCCTTCGAAGGTCTTCGCGTGGTGGTCGACTGCGCCAATGGCGCCGCCTACAAGGTCGCCCCGGAAGTGCTATGGGAACTGGGCGCCGAAGTGGTGGCGCTCGGCGTCGATCCCAACGGCCTCAACATCAACCGCGACTGCGGTTCGACCAGTCTTGCCACCATCACCGAGAAGGTGCGCGAGGTCAGGGCCGACATCGGCATCGCGCTCGACGGCGACGCCGACCGCGTCATCATCATCGACGAGAAGGGCCAAGTGGTCGACGGCGATCAGCTGATGGCCGTCGTCGCCGCCTCGTTCCAGGAAGACGGGCGCCTTGCCCGGCCGGGCATCGTCGCAACCGTCATGTCCAACCTCGGTCTTGAGCGCTATCTCCAGGGCATCGGCCTCGAACTCGTCCGCACCAAGGTCGGCGACCGCTACGTCGTCGAGGCGATGCGCGCCGGCGGCTACAACGTCGGCGGCGAGCAGTCCGGCCATATCGTGCTCTCCGACTACGCCACCACCGGTGACGGCCTCGTCGCCGCCTTGCAGGTGCTGGCCGTCGTCAAGCGCTCGGGCAAGCCGGTGAGCGAGGTCTGCCACAGATTCGACCCGGTGCCGCAGCTCCTCAGGAACGTTCGCTTCAAGGGCGGCAAGCCGCTGGAGGACGAGGGCGTCAAGGCGGCGATCGCCGCTGCCGAGGGCCGGCTTGGCGTCGGCGGGCGCATCCTGGTCCGCGCCTCCGGCACCGAACCGTTGATCCGGGTGATGGGCGAAGGCGACAATGCCGATCTGGTCGCGGCGGCCGTCGGCGAGATCGTCGATGCCATCGGCAACGTCGCCGCCTGATCTCCGACACCCGTTCCGCTTCGAAAAACGCCCCGACCGCACGACGCGGCCGGGGCGTTTTCATGGGCTCCGGCCGTCGATCGATCTTTTTCATCGATCATCAAGGTTAAGCAACGTAGTTAAGTCGAGATTAACCGACTTGCTCTAAAAATCCTCCGAAAGCGATGATGAACGGCGGTCAACCGCCCTGCGATCATGCTTCAGCGGAAGGATCGTCCCATGCGCAGTCTCACAATCAACCTTTCACTGGCCGTGGCTGCGACGTTCGGCCTCACGGCCCTCTCCGGTGTCGCCCGCGCGGCCGACATGCCGGTGGAATATCCGCCGATCATCGAAGCGCCCGAACCGATGCCGCTGGCGGCCGTCGGCGGCTGGTATCTTCGGGGCGATATCGGCTACAAGCTGTATCAGGCGCCCAAGGGCTCGCTCGGCAACAACCGCTGGGGCGGCTACAAGAACGGCGGCGGCGCAGGTGCGGCGGACACCTGGCCGTACACCACCAACAACTACGACCAGATGGTCAACGAGAAGATGCTCGGCGCCTTGGATGTCGGCGTCGGCGCCGGCTACAAGTTCAACGACTATCTCCGGTCCGACGTGGTGCTCGACTACGAGACGCCCGCCAAGTTCAAGGGCTCGCTGTGGTGCCCGACGGCTTCGCCTTGCGGTGGCGCCTACGAGACCCAGACCGTCAAGATCGAGGCCTACAGCGCGCTTGCCAACCTCTACGCGGACCTCGGCAACTTCCACGGCGTGATCCCCTACATCGGCGGCGGTATCGGCGCGTCCTATCTGCGCACCAGCGAAATCAACGGCTCCGCCAAAGACGCCACCAGCGGCAAGAACCCCGATGGCGCCGGCAAGTGGAACTTCGCCTGGGCGCTGATGGCCGGTGTCGAGTACCCGATCAGCGACAGCCTCAGCCTCGACCTCGGCTATCGCTACCTCAACCTTGGCGACGCCAGGTCCGGCTATGTGACTGATGGCCAGGGCGTTTCCACCCGCATGGACTACAAGGACATCACCGCCCACGAGGTGCGTGTCGGCCTGCGTTACTATCTCAACTGAAGCCAGACGAACCGGGTTTCGGCGAACGGCGGGAAGTCATTTCCCGCCGTTCGTCTTTTTGGCAACACCTTTGATCGAGCCGCTTCGGCCCATCTTGACGACGCACGGCCTTTCCGATAGCTCAGGCGGCGGGACACTCCTCCCCACCGAGGAGCACCTATCTGAAAGGATAGTTACATGACTGACGCGACCGCCGCGCCGGCTTTGAAGCCGGCTAATCCCCGTTTTTCCTCCGGCCCCTGCGCCAAGCGCCCAGGTTGGACCGTCGAGGCTCTCTCGGGAGCGCCGGTCGGCCGCTCCCATCGCGCCAAGATCGGCAAGACCAAGCTAGCCGAGGCGATTGATCTCACCCGCAAGGTGCTGCGCGTGCCCGCCGATTATCGCATCGGCATCGTTCCCGCGTCCGATACCGGCGCCGTCGAGATGGCGCTGTGGTCGCTGCTCGGGCAGCGCCCCGTCGACATGCTGGCCTGGGAGTCCTTCGGCTCCGGCTGGGTGACCGACGTCGTCAAGCAGCTGAAGCTCGACGCCCGCGTCTTCGAGGCGCCCTATGGCGACATCGTCGATTTCGCCAAGGTCGATTTCGACCACGACGTGGTGTTCACCTGGAACGGCACCACCTCCGGCGTGCGCGTGCCGAACGGCGACGCGATCCCGGCGAACCGCCAGGGCCTCACCATCTGCGACGCCACGTCAGCCGCCTTTGCGCAGCCCCTGCCCTTCGACAAGCTCGACGTCGTCACCTTCTCCTGGCAGAAGGTGCTGGGCGGCGAGGGCGGTCACGGCATGCTGATCCTCTCCCCGCGCGCCGTCGAGCGTCTTGAGAGCTACAAGCCGGCCTGGCCGCTGCCGAAGATCTTCCGCCTCACCTCCGGCGGCAAGCTGATCGAAGGCATCTTCAAGGGCGACACCATCAACACGCCCTCGATGATCGCCGTCGAGGACTACATCGACGCGCTGAAGTGGGCCGACGCCATCGGCGGCCTCGACGCGCTGATCGCCCGCGCCAACGCCAACACCAAGGCCATCGCCGACTGGGTCGCCAAGACACCGTCGGTCGCCTTCCTGGCCAAGACCGAAGCCATCCGCTCGAACACCTCGGTCTGCCTGTCGTTCGTCCACCCGCAGGTCGCCGCGCTCGACGTCGAGGGCCAGCAGGCCTTCGTCAAGACGCTGACCGGTCTTCTGGAGAAGGAAGGCGTCGCCTTCGACATCGCCTCCTACCGCGATGCCCCTCCGGGCCTGCGCATCTGGTGCGGCGCCACCGTCGAAACCGCCGACGTCGCCGCCCTGACGCCGTGGATCGACTGGGCCTTCCAGAAGGCGCTGGCCGGCCTGAAGGCCGCCTGATCTCGGATCTTTTGGAGAGGGCGAGCCCTGCTTGCCCTCCTCCCTGCCCTCCCCTGAAGCGGGAAGGCAAATCCCTTTAGCCGCAGTGACATTCCATCCGGCGCCACCGGGCTCTTTCCGCATCCCCTTCCGAGGGGCGGCACAAGGGCAAGGTGCAGGCGCCATCCAACCAGGATGACTCCCATGGCTCCTCGCGTTCTCATTTCCGACAAGCTGTCCGCCACCGCCGTCCAGATCTTCAAGGACCACGGCGTCGAAGTCGACTACCAGCCCGATCTCGGCAAGAACAAGGAAAAGCTGGCCGAAATCATCGGCAACTATGACGGACTCGCCATCCGGTCGACCACCAAGGTCACCGAGAAGCTGCTCGCCAACGCCAAGAATCTCAAGGTGATCGGCCGCGCCGGCATCGGCGTCGACAACGTCGAGGTGCCCGCCGCCACGGCGCGCGGCATCATCGTCATGAACACTCCCTTCGGCAACTCGATCACCACGGCCGAACACGCCATCGCCCTGATGTTCGCCCTCGCCCGCGAGCTTCCCGAGGCCAATGCCTCGACGCACGCCGGCAAGTGGGAAAAGAACCGCTTCATGGGTGTCGAGCTGACCAACAAGACGCTCGGCGTCATCGGCTGCGGCAACATCGGCTCCATCGTCGCCGACCGCGCCGTCGGCCTGAAGATGCGCGTCATCGCCTACGACCCGTTCCTGTCCAACGAACGCGCCGTCGAACTCGGCGTCGAGAAGGTCGAGCTCGACGACCTGTTCCGCCGCGCCGACTTCATCACGCTGCACGTGCCGCTGATCGAAAAGACGCGCAACATCATCGACATCTCCGCCATCCTGAAGATGAAGAAGGGCGTGCGCATCATCAACTGCGCCCGTGGCGGCCTGATCGTCGAGGCCGACCTCAAGGCCGCGCTCGATTCCGGCCATGTCGCCGGTGCCGCGCTCGACGTGTTCGAGACCGAGCCGGCCACCGCCCATCCGCTGTTCGGCCATCCCAAGGTGGTCTGCACGCCGCATCTCGGCGCCTCCACCACGGAAGCGCAGGAGAACGTCGCCTTGCAGGTCGCCGAGCAGATGTCGGACTACCTGATGAAGGGCGCCGTCACCAACGCCCTCAACATGCCGTCGATCACCGCCGAGGAAGCGCCGCGTCTGACGCCCTTCGTCAAGCTCGCCGAGCTCCTGGGCTCCTTCGCCGGCCAGCTCACCGAGACCGGCCTCAAGTCGATCCGCATCGAGTATGAGGGCGAAGTCGCCGGCATGAACATCCGCGCGCTCAGCGCCGCCGCGATCACCGGCGTGCTGAAGCCGCTCCTGCAGTCCGTCAACATGGTGTCGGCGCCGGTGATGGCCAAGGAGCGCGGCATTGCCGTCGCCGAGGTGCGCAACAACGCCTCGGCCAACTTCGAAAGCCTGATCCGCCTGACGCTCACCACCGACCGCCAGGAACGCTCGATCGCCGGTACCGTCTTCGCCGATGCCCATCCGCGCATCGTCGAGATCAAGGGCATCAAGATGGATGCCGAGTTCGCGCCGTCGATGATCTACGTCACCAACGAGGACAAGCCGGGCTTCATCGGCAAGTTCGCCAGCCTTCTGGGCGACGCCGGCATCAACATCGCCACCTTCGCGCTCGGCCGCCTGGAGCAGGGCGCCGACGCCATCTGTCTCGTCGAAGTCGACGGCGACGTGCCGGCCGAAGTGCTCGACAAGGTGAAGGCCATGCCGGTTGTCCGCCAAGTCAAGGCGCTGAAGTTCTGATCGACATCGCTGAGACACATCCATGAGGAAGGGGCGCCCCGAAGCGCCCCTTTTTCGTTGTGGCCCGCTACGCGCCGTCCGCCGGCAGATGATCGAGCGGCAGCGGCGCTTGCGCCTTCACGGTCTGGATGGCGAAGTTGCTGCGTATGTCGCTGACGCCCGGCAGCTTGAGAAGCGTGCCGAGCAGGAAGCGTTCGTAAGTGGCGAGATTGGGCAGGACGACCTGCAACAGGAAATCGGACTCTCCCGAAACCAGATGGCAGGACACGACCTCGGGCAAGGCGCGCACGGCGTCCATGAAGGCCGCCGCCGTATCGTCGTGATGGCGCTCGACCTTGATCCCGACGAAGACGGTCAGGTCGAGACCGACGCCGCCGCGATCCAGGGCGGCATGATAGCCGCCAATCACCCCGGCCTTCTCCAGAATTCGAACCCGGCGCAGGCACGGCGACGGCGATAGCCCGACCTCCTCGGCCAACTCCACGTTGGTGAGACGCGCGTCCCGTTGCAGCGCGGCCAGAATCCGGCGATCTATGGCGTCAAGCTTCAATGTTGGCATGATCGGCAGGCCTCGGATCTTGTCTTGGCACAACATGCTAATCCGGCTCCCAACCGAAGTGCAACACGCAAGGACATGCCGCGACTTCAAGCGCTAGCTTTCAGGCGAGAAGGCGCGAGGAGGAACGCATGGGGCTGGTCGATTTCTGGATGTTTGCCGGCGCGCTCGCCATCGCCTATCTCGTCCCTGGACCGGACATGGTGCTGATCCTGCAAACCGGCCTGCTCAGGGGGCGGGCGCACGCCCTCGCCGTCGCGGCCGGGCTGGCCGCGGCTCGCGCGACCCACGTGCTTCTCGCGGCGGCCGGACTGGCGGCGCTCCTCAGGACGATGCCGGCCGCCTTCGACGTGGTCCGGGTTGCCGGCGCCGCCTATCTCGTGTGGCTCGGCCTGGACATCCTCCGCTCTTCGTCATCCGCATCGGGCCTCTCCGGGCCGGCGGCCAGCGATGAGGAGCGATCCTGGTCGCGCGCCGCAATGCGCGGCCTGCTGACCAATCTGCTCAATCCCAAGGCGCTGCTGTTCTGCTCGGTTCTCCTGCCGCAGTTCGTCAGGCCGGAAAGTGGAAGCGTGCCGGGGCAGTTTGCGGTGTTGGGAACGATCCTCGTCGCGATCGGCCTCATGTTTGATTTCGTCTATGCCGGCGCGGGCGCGACGCTCAGCCGATGGGCTGGCCAGTACCCTCTTGCCCAGCATCTCCAGCGATGGGCCTTCGCCGCGCTGTTGGTCGGCTTCGGCCTTCGCCTAGCCCTGTCGCAACGGCCGCTGTGACGAAACACGGAACGCGAGCCCAGGCAGAAACACAAAAGCCGCCCGAGGGCGGCTTCGGCGCAAAGCGGGTACGGAGAGTGGCATTCGAGGCGACAATCAATCGCCTCGAATGCGTCTGACGGAACGTGAACCGAAGGGCCGAAGGCTCGGCGGCTTCGAAATCAGCCCAGAACGCTCTTCAGCTCGTTGACGATGTTCGGATCGATATCGGTCCGCTCGCTGCCATAGGCGATGTTGGCCTTGAGGAAGCCGAGCTTGGTGCCGGTGTCGAAGGTGGTGCCGCGGAAGCGTACGCCGCTGAAGGGCTGTTCCTTGGCAAGGCGCAGCATGGAGTCGGTAAGCTGGATCTCGCCGCCGGCGCCCTTCTCCTGGTTGCCCAGAAGCTCGAAAATGCGCGGCTGCAGGATGTAGCGGCCCGAGATGAAGAAGTTGGACGGCGCGTCGGCCGGCTTGGGCTTCTCGACCATGTCGGTCACTTCATGGACGTCGGGCGCCAGCGTCTTGCCGAGGGCGACGATGCCGTAGGACGAGGTCTGGGCCGGATCGCACTCCTCGAGGCTGACGATGTTGCCGCCACTGACCTGATAGGCATCGACCATGCTCTTCAGGCAGGGCGTCGTGTGCTTCATCAGCATGTCGGGCAACAGCACCGCGAAAGGCTCGTCGCCGACGATGTCGCGGGCGCACCAGACGGCATGGCCGAGACCGAGCGGCTCCTGCTGGCGCGTGAAGGAGGTGGTGCCGGCGGCCGGCCGCTCGGCGCGCAGCTCTTCGAGGGCGGCCGTCTTGTTGCGGGCGGCGAGCGTCGCCTCAAGCTCGAAGGCGAGGTCGAAGTGATTCTCGATCACTTCCTTGCCACGGCCGGTGACGAAGATGAAATGCTCGATGCCGGCCGCCTTGGCCTCGTCGACGACATATTGAAGGGCCGGCCGGTCGACGACGGTCATCATCTCCTTCGGCACGGCCTTGGTGGCGGGAAGGAAGCGGGTGCCGAGGCCGGCGACGGGAAAGACGGCTTTACGAATGCGTTTGGACATGAAGCACTCCTGAGCGGCAACTCTGGTGACGATCCGAACGTCTGGACGTCTGCCGCGTGGGCGGGATCATCAATAGCGGAAAAATGTTTAATTTTGGAAATGTCGGGCCGGTCGAGAAAATTCCCTCGAGAAATATCCGCCAGCGGATCCTCCAGACGAAACGCTACGGAACTTAACCTATCGTTTACCATAAGTCCCGTCTCTGAAAAGACAACAGAGACCGAAGAGAGGAGCGCATCATGACGAACGTATCACGGGCCGTCCGGTGTGCCGCCGCCCTCACGCTCGCCGCCCTTCTCGGTGCCTGCGCCATCCTCGGCGGCGACTTCGACGCCACCGACCGATCCGGTCTGCCGCCGCTCGCCGACGGGCCGATCCCGCCCGCCTTCACCGCCTTCGTCGAAAGCCAGTGGCCGGCCGCCGAGGCGCGCGGCGTCTCGCGCGCCACCTTCAATGCCGCCTTCGGGGGCGTCGGCCCCGACAACGACGTGCTCGCCAGGGCGACGAGCCAACCCGAATTCTCGCGCGCCATCTGGGACTATCTCGACGACATGGCGGCGGAAAGCCGCATCGCCACCGGCCGGGAGATGCTGGTCCGCCATCGCGCGCTGCTCGACAGCATCGAGGCAACCTACGGCGTCAACCGCGAGATCGTCGTCGCCATCTGGGGCATGGAAAGCAGCTACGGCGCCATCCTGCGCGATCCGACCAAGGTGAAGAACGTGGTGCGCGCGCTGGCGACGCTCGGCTGGCGCGGCGGCTCGCGCGCCGCCTACGGACGGCAGCAGCTCAACGCCGTCCTGCGCATTCTGGAACACCACGACGTCGACGCCCGCCACATGACCGGCTCCTGGGCCGGCGCCATGGGCCAGACCCAGTTCATTCCCACCACCTATCTCACCTATGCCGTCGACTTCGACGGCGACGGACGGCGCAACATCTGGACCTCGGTCCCAGACGCACTGGCTTCCACCGCCAACTATCTCCGGAAGTCCGGCTGGCAGCCCGGTGCCACCTGGGGCTACGAGGTGGTGCTGCCGCCCGGCTTCGACAGCTCGCTGGAAGGTCGCTCGGCGACGCTCGCCGACTGGACGGCGCGCGGGTTCATCCGCGCCTCCGGCGCCGCCTTCCCCCGGCCCGACGATCAGGCCACCCTGCTGCTGCCGGCCGGCCCCGGCGGCCCGGCCTTCCTGACGCTCAGGAACTTCCAGGCCATCAAGCGCTACAACAACGCCAACGCCTACGCCCTCGGCGTCGGCCACCTCGCCGACCGCCTCGCCGGCGGCGGTCCCTTCGTCACCCCCTGGCCGCGCGGCTACACGCCGCTCGACGAAGCCGGCCGCGCCGAGTTGCAGTCCCGCCTCAAGGCGATCGGATTCCCTCTCGACAAGATCGATGGTAAGGTCGGCCCTCAAACCGTCGCCGCCATTCGCGCCTATCAGGCACAACGCGGCCTCGCCGTCACAGGCAACGCGTCGCTCGAACTCCTGACGCTGCTTCGGGGCGGCTGAAGCCAGCCGGATGGCTGACGCGACGGGTGTCTGGAGGCTCGCCACATGCCGCTCCGCCGGGCAAAGGCCCTGACGGTTGTCGTCGTCGCCACGCTGATCGCGGCGGGCCTGCCCCTGCACGCCCAGCAGGTCATCGTGCAGCGCGGAAACCAGACGCAGGTCGTCGAGCCGCAACGCGACAACCGGCCCTTCCTGATGCGTCTGTTCGGATGGGGGGAACAGCAGCCGGCCCAGCCGCCGCCGGGCGCACGCGTCATCAAGGTGCCGCCCCCCGGCCAGCAGCAGCGCAAGGCGGCCCGCCCCCCGGCGGCCGTCGTCAAGCCGCAGAACCCCAAGAACGACGACGCGCGCGTCGTTCTGGTGATCGGCGACCGGCTGGCCGCCGACCTCGGACGCGGCCTCGACGTCGCCTATGCCGACCGGCCGGATGTACGCATCGAGACCAAGACCGTCGACGAGGCCGGCCTCGCCGCCACCGGCGACATGGATTGGAAGGCCTTCCTTGAAAAGCGCCTGACCGACAAGCCGCGACCGACGGCCGTGGTGGCCATGATCGGCCGCGCCGACGGCCGACCGATCGAGCTGCCCGACCGCACGGTGGACTTTCCCACCCCCGATTGGGAAACCATCTACAAGGCCCGGCTCAACGAGCTCACCCGCGTCGCCCGCGAGCGCGCCGTGCCGCTGCTCTGGGTCGGTCTCGTTCCGGTGGCCAGCCAGCAGGCGACCAACGACGTCACCTATATCGACGGCGTCATCCGCGACGAGGCGGCCGAAAAGGGCGCGACCTATATCGACGTCTGGGAGCCCTTCTCCCAGAACGGCGCCTTCGTGGCGAGCGGCCCCGATCTCGACGGACAGGTGCGTCAGCTCCGCCTCAAGGACGGCGTCGGGTTCACCCGCTCGGGCGCCCGCAAGCTAGCCTTCTACGTCCAGCAGAGCCTCGGCCCCGCCCTCAACGTCGCCGACCACACGGCCAACCTGATGCAGCAGGTGTCGGGGGACGGTCCGGTGCTGGTGTTGAACGACCCGGCCGCCTCCGGCGAGGACAAGCTGATCGCCGCCACCGACCTCGCCCCCCCGAAACCCGGCACCGTCCTCCATCGCCTCGTCATCGAGGGCCTGCCGCTGGAACCGGTCGCCGGGCGTTTCGACGCGGCGGCGCTGAAGTAGGCTGACGGAATCTCACCCCAAACGACAACGGCCGGGCTCCCTTGGGAATCCGGCCGCTTGACAGTCTTGCCAATGTTCGCTCAGCGCGGCAGCACGCTTGCGCCCATCAGGAACTCGTCGATGGCACGCGCCGCCTGACGGCCCTCGCGGATCGCCCAGACGACGAGGCTCTGGCCGCGCCGCATGTCGCCGGCCGCGAACACCTTGTCGATCGAGGTACGATAGTCGACCTCGGTCGCCTTGACGTTGCCACGGCCGTCCTTGTCGACACCGAGATCGTTGATCATGCCCTCGTGCACCGGATGCACGAAGCCCATGGCGAACAGCACCAGATCGGCATCGATGCTGAATTCCGAGCCGGGGATCGGCTGGAACTTGGCATCGACCTTGACGCAGTTGACCTTGTTGACGACGCCGTTCTGGCCCTCGAAGGACACGGCGGTGACGCCGAACAGACGCTCGGCCCCTTCCTCGTGGCTCGACGAGGTCCTGAGCTTCAGCGGCCAGTTCGGCCAGGTCAGCAGCTTGTCTTCCTTCTCCGGCGGCTTCGGCATGATTTCCAGCTGAACGACGCCGGTCGCGCCCTGGCGGTTCGAGGTGCCGATGCAGTCCGAGCCGGTGTCGCCGCCGCCGATGACGACGACGCGCTTGCCGAGCGCCGAAATCGGATCGACGGAGCCGAGCGGCTCGCCGCCGACGCGGCGGTTCTGCTGCGGCAGAAACTCCATGGCGAAGTGAACGCCCCTGAGCTCGCGGCCGGGCACCGGCAGATCGCGCGACTTTTCCGAACCGCCGGCCAGCAGGATGGCATCATACTCGGCCTTGAGGTCCTCGATCTTCACGTCGACGCCGACATGGGCGTTGAAGTGGAAGACGACGCCCTCGGCGACCATCTGCTGCACGCGCCGCTCGACGATATGCTTGTCGAGCTTGAAGTCGGGAATGCCGTAGCGAAGAAGGCCGCCGGCACGGGCGCTCTTCTCGTAGACGTGCACGTCATGGCCGACGCGGACGAGCTGCTGGGCGGCGGCAAGGCCGGCCGGACCCGAACCGATCACCGCCACCTTCTTGCCGGTCTTGACCTTGGCGATCTCCGGCTGCACCCGGCCATCCTTCCAGGCCCGCTCGGCGATGGTGTATTCGATCTGCTTGATCGTCACCGGCGCTTCGAACAGGTTCAGCGTGCAGGCCGCCTCGCAGGGCGCGGGGCAGACGCGGCCGGTGAACTCCGGGAAGTTGTTGGTCGAGTGGAGATTGCGCGCGGCCGTCTCCCAGTCGCCGTTGTAGACGAGGTCGTTCCAGTCCGGGATCTGGTTGTTCACCGGGCAGCCGCGATGGCAGTAGGGCACGCCGCACTCCATGCAGCGGGCGCCCTGGGTCTGCATGTCGCTTTCCAGCGGCGGAACGGTGAATTCGTTGTAGTGGCGAACGCGGTCGTCCACCTTCTGGTACTTGAGCTCCTGACGCTCGAACTCGAGAAAGCCGGTAGCCTTGCCCATCTTTCACTCCGTCTCGTCTTTGCGGGGTCCTGTCGCCGGCCACGGGCGCCTTCCTTTGGCGCCGCTCGCGGGGGCAATCTATCGGAACCCTTTCCTGTCTCGGTGGGGCGGGACGGCCCTTCGGCCGTCCCTCTCGGTTACTCGGCGGCGATGCGGCTCGCCGTCATGGCTTCCAGCGCCTTGCGGTACTCGGTCGGCATCACCTTGACGAACTTGCCGCGCCAGGCGGCCCAATCGTCGAGGATCGCCTTGGCACGCGGCGAACCGGTCCAGGCATGGTGCCGTTCGATCAGGGCCCTGAGGCGCTCGCAGTCGTGGCGCGTCATGTCGCCGCGAACGTCGACCTTGCCGTCGACGCCGATCGGCAGCGCCAGTTCGTCCTCGACCATCTCCTCGAACTCGACCATCGACATGTTGCAGCGCCGGTTGAAGCTGCCGTCCTCATCGAGCACGTAGGCAATGCCGCCGGACATGCCGGCCGCGAAGTTGCGGCCGGTGCTGCCGAGCACGACGACGATACCGCCTGTCATGTATTCGCAGCCGTGATCGCCCACGCCTTCGACGACGGCGATGGCGCCGGAGTTGCGAACCGCGAAGCGCTCGCCGGCCACACCGCGGAAGTAGCACTCACCGGCGATGGCACCGTAGAGCACGGTGTTGCCGACGATGATCGACTTCTCCGGCACGATCTTCGACTTCGGGCTCGGGCGAACCACCAGACGGCCGCCCGACAGGCCCTTGCCGACATAGTCGTTGCCGTCGCCGATCAGATCGAGCGTCAGGCCATGGGCGCCCCAGGCGCCGAACGACTGGCCGGCGGTGCCGGTCAGCGTCACGCGGATGGTGTCGTCGGGCAGGCCGACGTGACCGTAGCGCTTGGCGATCTCGCCCGAGAGCATGGCGCCCACCGAGCGGTTGACGTTGATGACCGCCGTCTCGATCTTCACCGGCTTGCCGCTTTCGAGCGCCGGCATGGCCTCGGCGATCAGCTTCCGGTCGAGAATATCATCGATCGGATGCTTCTGCACCGTGGTGTGGCGCATCTCGGCCGGGTCCGCCTTCGGCAGGTAGAACAGGCGCGAGAAGTCGAGCCCCTTGGCCTTCCAGTGAGCAATGCCGGCCTGCTTGTCGAGGATGTCGGTACGACCGGTGAGTTCCTCGAGCTTGCGGAAGCCGAGCGCAGCGAGATAGCGGCGCACTTCCTCGGCGACGAAGAAGAAGTAGTTGATCACGTGTTCCGGCTGGCCGACGAAACGCTTCCTGAGCACCGGATCCTGGGTGGCAATGCCGACCGGGCAGGTGTTGAGGTGGCACTTGCGCATCATCAGGCAGCCCGAGGCGATCAGCGGCGCAGTGGCGAAGCCGAAGCCGTCGGCGCCGAGCAGGGCGCCGACCACCACGTCGCGGCCGGTGCGGACACCACCGTCGACCTGAAGCTCGACGCGGCTGCGGAGGCCGTTGATCACCAGGGTCTGCTGCGTTTCGGCGAGACCGATCTCCCACGGGGAGCCCGCGTGCTTGATGGAGGTCAGCGGCGAAGCGCCGGTGCCGCCCTCAAAGCCCGAGATGGTGATGTGATCGGCGCGCGCCTTGGCGACGCCGGCGGCAACCGTGCCGACGCCGACTTCCGAGACGAGCTTCACCGACACTTCGCCGGTCGGGTTGACGTTCTTCAGGTCGAAGATCAGCTGGGCCAGATCCTCGATCGAGTAGATGTCATGGTGCGGCGGCGGCGAGATGAGCTGCACGCCGGGGGTGGCGTGACGCACCTTGCCGATGACCGCGTCGACCTTGTGGCCGGGCAGCTGGCCGCCTTCGCCGGGCTTCGCCCCTTGCGCCATCTTGATCTGCATCTGGTCGGAGTTGACCAGATACTCGGTGGTGACGCCGAAGCGGCCCGAGGCGACCTGCTTGATCGCCGACCTGAGGCTGTCACCCGAGGGCAGCGGCTTGAAGCGATCGGCCTCCTCGCCGCCCTCGCCGGTGTTCGAGCGTCCGCCGATCCGGTTCATGGCGATGGCGAGGTTGGTGTGCGCCTCGCGGCTGATCGAGCCGTAGCTCATGGCACCGGTGGCGAACTTGCGCACAATGTCCTGGGCCGGCTCGACCTCGTCCAGCGCCACCGGCGTCCGGCCGATTTCCTCGGCGGACTTGATGCGGAACAGACCGCGGATGGTCATCGTCTGTTCGCTCTGGGCGTTGATCGGTTCCGAGAATTCCTTCTGGAACTGCTCGAAGGAGTTGGCGCGCACGGCATGCTGCAGACCGGCGATGACGCCAGCATTCCACACGTGTGCCTCGCCGCGCATGCGCTGGGCATACTCGCCGCCCACTTCCAGCATGCTGGTGAGCGTCGGGTCGCTGCCGAAGGCGCGAGCATGACGGGCCACGGTTTCCTTGGCGATCTCGTCGAGACCGACACCTTCGATGCGGGTCGCCGTGCCGAAGAAGTACTTCTGCACGAAGCGCGACGACAGGCCGACGGCGTCGAAGATCTGGGCGCCGCAGTAGGACTGATAGGTCGAGATGCCCATCTTCGACATGATCTTCAGGAGACCCTTGCCGATCGACTTGATGTAGCTGTAGACGATCTTGTGCTCGTCCAGCCCCTTGGGCAGCTTGTCCTTCATGGCGATCAGCGTATCGAAGGCGAGATACGGGTTGATCGCCTCGGCGCCGTAGCCGGCGAGACAGGCGAAGTGGTGCACCTCGCGCGGCTCGCCCGATTCCACCACCAGACCGGCCTGGGTCCTGAGACCCTTGCGGATGAGATGGTGATGCACGGCCGCCGTGGCGAGCAGCGCCGGAATGGCGATGCGCTCGCCCCCGACGCCACGGTCGGAGAGGATGATGATGTTGTAGACCTGCCCGGCCGCCGACATGCGAACCGCCGCCTCGGCCTGGATGCAGATGGCCTCGAGGGCCGGCCGCATGCCGGAGGGACCGTTGGCCGCCGGATAGGTGATGTCGATGGTGATGGTCTTGAAGCCGGAGTCCTCGATGGTCTCGATCGACCGGATCTTTTCGAGATCCTCGTTGGTCAGGATCGGCTGACGCACTTCAAGCCGCTTGTGCGCGTCGTCGCCGCCCCGGTCGAACAGGTTCGGACGCGGGCCGATGAACGAGACGAGGCTCATGACCAGTTCCTCGCGGATCGGATCGATCGGCGGGTTGGTCACCTGGGCGAAGTTCTGCTTGAAGTAGGTGTAGAGCAGCTTGGACTTGGACGACAGCACCGAGATCGGCGTGTCGGTGCCCATCGAGCCGGTGGCTTCCATGCCGGTGGAGGCCATCGGCACCATCAGCACCTTGAGGTCTTCCTGGCTGTAACCGAAGGCCTGCTGCAGGTCGAGGAGGTTCTCGGCCGACTTGGGCGCGCGGGCGCGCACCGCCGGCAGGTCTTCGAGGACCAGCTGGGTGTCGTCGATCCACTGGGCATAGGGCTGCGCCGTCGAGATCGACTTCTTGATCTCGTCGTCGGAGATGATGCGCCCCTCGACGAGGTCGATCAGCAGCATCTTGCCCGGCTGCAGGCGCCACTTCTGGACGATCTTCTCCTCGGGGATCGGCAGGGTGCCGCTCTCGGAGGCGAGGATCACCCGGTCGTCGTCGGTGACGACATAGCGGGCCGGACGCAGGCCGTTGCGGTCGAGCGTGGCGCCGATCTGGCGACCGTCGGTGAAGGCCACGGCGGCCGGTCCGTCCCACGGCTCCATGATCGCGGCGTGATACTCATAGAACGCCTTGCGCTCGGCATCCATGCTCTCGTTGCCGGCCCAGGCCTCGGGGATGAGCGTCATCACCGCATGCGGCAGCGAGTAGCCGCCGCGCAGCAGGAACTCCAGCGCGTTGTCGAAGCAGGCGGTGTCCGACTGGCCCTCGTAGGAGATCGGCCAGATCTTCTCGATGTCTTCGCCGAGCACCTTGGAGGTGGTGGTCGCCTGGCGGGCATACATCCAGTTGACGTTGCCGCGCAGAGTGTTGATCTCGCCGTTGTGGGCGACCATGCGATAGGGGTGCGCCAGCTTCCAGGACGGAAAGGTGTTGGTCGAGAACCGCTGGTGGACGAGCGCCAGCGCCGACTCGAACCGGGGGTCCGACAGGTCGGGATAGTAGCGCTTGACCTGATAGGACAGGAACATGCCCTTGTAGACGACGGTGCGCGAGGAGAAGGACACCACGTAGAAGGCGTCCTGGTCGCGCTTGGTCGCGCCGTTCCAGTCGGCTTCGTAGACGTCGCCGGACAGCACCTTGCGCGCGATGTAGAGCTTGCGCTCCAGCGCCTCCTGGTCGGAGGTGCCCGGCAGCATGACGAACAGCTGGCGATGCACCGGCTCGGTGGCCTTGACGCCCTCGGACAGGGCCGAATTGTCGACCGGCACGGTGCGCCAGCCGAGAATGGCAAGCCCCTGGCCCTTCACCGACCGCTCGACGATCTCGACGGCGCGGGTCCGCTCGGCCTCGTCCTGCGGCAGGAAAAACTGGGCAACGCCATAGCGGCCGGCGTCCGGCAGCTCGAAGCCGAGCTTCAGACACTCCTCGGCAAAGAACCGATGCGGGATCTGCACCAGGATGCCGGCGCCGTCGCCCATCAGCGGGTCGGCGCCGACGGCGCCGCGATGCTCGAGGTTTTCAAGAACGTAGAGGGCGTCGGCCACGGTCTGGTGGCTCTTGCGGCCCTTGATGTCGGCAACGAAGCCGACGCCGCAGGCGTCGTGCTCGTGCTGGGCGCTGTAGAGGCCCTCCGCCCCGGCTTTCGCGCGGATATCGGCGATCGCGTCGGCCGGCGTGCGCGTGGCGCTCGTTGCGGCATTCGGCGCGGCTGGCGCGAGGTGCGGCATCGGTTCGTCGAGCGTCTTCATGGCGAAGTCCTCATCAGTGTGCGGCAGACCCACGGCCCGCCGAAGGGTGTCTCTGTTCCGGACGACTGCACGCGAGGAGCGGTATGTTCCTTATACCCGCTTGCGACCGCGCTATGGACCGCCCGTCCTCTTTGGCGACGACGTCGCGGCCTTTTCGCCGGACGGCGCGACAGCGACAGCCGTCGTCCCCATCCCGTCAAACCGGAACAAGGAGACAGCTTCGATAGCCGTTTCGCCAGATGATCCCGAAGCTCACTCCTCCCCGGAAATCCCCCGTTTCGCGCTTTGCACCCGTTGCCTCGGCGAGGCAAGCGAAAAGCGCGGCCGGTGGATTTCGAGAAATGCGCTGGCCTTCTTCCCCTCCGAAAAGCAGGCCCGAACCCCGAAATCCGCTCATTTGGAACCAAACTATCGCGGTCCCGAATGCGCGATGCGTTATTTGCATAACCTTGCGGTCCCGTCAACCATCCTGACCCATTAATTTGGGGGCGAAATCCGGATTGACGCCGGCATGAACGGCCTGCATGGGTGGTGCGCAAACTCGGCGGCTGTCGCGCGGGTTCGACAAGGCTAAACTCGGCTCCATGTACTTTGCCAGCGACAACTGGGCCGGCGCTTCGGCGCAAGTGGCCAATGCCCTCATGAATGCCGGAAACGGCTCCGTTCCCGCCTATGGCGCCGACGACCAGACGCGCGTTGCCGTCGACTGGTTCTCGGAGGTGTTCGAGCACGACGTTTCCGTCTTCTTCGTAGCAACCGGCACGGCGGCCAACTCGCTGTCGCTCGCCTCGGTGATGAAGCCGGCCGGCATCGTGCTCTGCCACGACGTGGCGCACATCGCCTGCGACGAGGCCGGCGCACCGGAATTCCTGTCGGGCGGTCGCCTGGTCAGCATTCCCGGCGCCCGCGGCAAGCTGACGCCGGACGCGCTCGAAGCGGCGATCGGCCGCTACTTCCCCGCCGCCGTGCATCACGGCCGGCCGGTCGCCGTCTCGCTCAGCCAGTCGACCGAATGGGGCACCGTCTACACGGTGGAGGAAGTGACCGCGCTCGCCGCCGTCGCCCACGCCTATGGCCTCAAGGTGCACATGGACGGCGCACGCCTTGCCAATGCCCTCGCCTTCCTCGGCTGCCAGCCGGCCGACATCACCTGGAAGGCCGGCGTCGACGTGCTGTCCTTCGGCGGCACCAAGAACGGCTGCTGGTGCGCCGAGGCCGTCGTCTTCTTCAACACCAAGAAGGCCGAGGATTTCGGCTACATCAGGAAGCGCGCCGGCCAGCTGTTCTCCAAGAGCCGCTTCGTCGCCGCCCAGTTCCAGGGCTATTTCGATCGCGGCCACTGGCTGGACAACGCCTTCCACGCCAACACCATGGCCAAGCGTCTCGCCACCGGCATCGGCCAGCTGTCCACCGCCCGCATCCTGTGGGAACCGGAAGCCAACGAAGTGTTCGCCATCTGGCCGAAGGCGGTCAGCGCCCGCCTGAAGGCAGCCGGCGGACAGTTCCACGAGTGGAATCCGGACGGCCTGTCCGAGGACGAGAAGCCGCGCGACGACGAGGACCTCGTCCGCCTCGTCACCTCGTTCGCCACCGCCGCCCACGAGGTCGACCACTTCCTCAAGGCGCTCGGCAAGTAACCGCCATCGTAACCATCACCACCGGCCGAACATGCAAAAAGGGCGTCCCTTGCGGGGCGCCCTTCGTCATTTGGCCGCTTGGCGAGCGAAGCGGTCTCCGCTCGCCAGGCCGATCAGCTTAATCGTCGACCGATCAGTTGATGGTCGCCTCGATCTGCGGGGTCTCACCCTTGCCGATCGGAATGGTGCGCGCCCGCTTGCTTTCGGGAATGTCGCGCACGAGATCGACGTGCAGAAGGCCGTGCTCGAGCGAGGCGCCCTTCACCTCGACGTGATCGGCAAGCTGGAAGCGGCGCTCGAAGGCGCGGGCGGCGATGCCGCGATAGAGCATCTCGCGACCGTTGTCCTCGGCTTCCGCCTTCTTCTCGCCCTTGACCGTCAGCACGGCTTCGCGCGCCTCGATCGTCAGCTCATCCTCGGCAAAGCCCGCCACGGCGATGGTGATGCGATAGGCATTCTCGCCGGTGCGCTCGATATTGTAGGGCGGATAGGACTGGGCCGACGCGTCGCTGGTCGAAACCTGGTCGAGCAGCGAGAACAGGCGATCGAAGCCGATGGTCGAGCGATAGAGCGGAGAAAGGTCGAAATTACGCATGATGTCCTCCAGTTGAGCGACAGTCTTGGGTTGGCCGGCCGGCTTTCTGTTCCCCTCTCCGAGGCGGAACCTCCGGTCGCCGCAGACCCCCGTCCGGGGCGTCCGCGTTCCTTGATTTGGTAAGGCCGGACGGCATTTCAAGAGGCGTCGACAATGCGTTTTCACCGTCTTCCGACGATGGCATCCGCCATCCCCTCCATGCTAGAAACGGCGCGGCGGCGACAGGTGTGGTCGCCGGGGAGCGCCCATGGATCTTCTCGACCTCGCCGACAATCCGATTCCCTCCGGCTGCCGGCTGGAGATGATTTCGACGTCGGATGGCGTGCGCCTGCGCACCGCCCGCTGGCCTGCCTTGCCCGGCGGCGCCAAGGGCACCGTCTGCCTGTTCCCGGGCTGGTCGGAGACGATCGAGAAGTATTTCCACGTCGTCGAGCGCCTGAGACAACGCGGCTTCGCCGTGGCGATCATGGAGTGGCGCGGCCAGGGCGGATCGACCCGGCTCACCGACGACCCCGGCAAGGGCCACGTCCGCTCCTTCCGCCATTACCTGCGCGACATCAACGCCTTCCGCCGCCGTGTCGTGTTGCCGGACTGTCCGCCGCCCTATTTCGCGGTCGGCCATTCGATGGGCGGCGGCATTCTTCTCGCTGCCGGCCGTTTCCTCGCCCCCACCTTCGACCGTCTTGTGCTGACCGCGCCGATGCTCGGCCTGCCGCAACGGACGACCATGCCGGGCTTCCGCCGGCTGCTGCTGCGCCTCGCGGTCTACTGTGGCGCCGGTCCGCGCTACATCCCCGGCCAGCGTCGCCGGGCGAGCAAGGCAAGAAGCTTCGAGCGCAATCCGCTCACCTCGGACCCCGACCGCTACCGCATCAACGAGGCGATCTCGGCCGCCCAACCCGTCTACCGGCTGGCCGCCCCGACGCTCGGCTGGGTGGCGGCGGCGACGCGCATGTTCGATCTGCTGTCGGCCCACGACATCGCCGACAAGGTTCCGGCCCCGGTGATGCTGGTCAACTCGGGCGCCGATACGGTGGTCAGCCGCCTTGCCATCGAGACCATGGCAAGACGCCTGCGCAATCCAGCCTACATCCTGATCCATGGCGCCCGCCACGAGATCATGATGGAACGCGAGGTCTATGCCGCCCAGTTCTGGGCGGCCTTCGACGCCTTCATCCCCGGCTCGTCGGAATGACGCCCGACACGTTGGCCGCGCCCGACACTCCCGAAGCCAGGAGCTTCAGCACCTGATCGTGCAGGCGCCGGTCGCCGCTCGCCACCACGCGGCCGCCGTCGGCGGCGCTGCCGCCCGTCCACGACGTGACGACGCCGCCCGCCCCCTCGATCACCGGAATCAGCGCCGTGATGTCGTAGGGTTGCAGCCCCGCCTCAATGACGAGGTCGACCTGCCCGGCCGCCACCATGCAATAGGCGTAGCAGTCGGCGCTGTAGCGCACGAGCTTCGCCTGCGCCTCGACCGAAAGGTAGGCCTCCCGCTCGCGGTCGGAAAACGGCCGGAGCGACGTGGTGAACAGCGTCGCCTCGGAGATGTCGGCGCAAGAACGCGTCCTGAGCGGCCGCTCGCCGCCCGGCCCCGTGTAGGTGGCCGTGACGCCGTCGCCATAGAAGCGCTCGCCGGTGAAGGGCTGCGCCATCATGCCCTGAACCGCCCGGCCACCGGCGCGAAGGCCGATCAGGGTACCCCAGAGCGGAATGCCGGCGATGAACGACCGCGTGCCGTCCACCGGGTCGAGCACCCACACCCGCTCGCGGTCGAGACCGACGTTGCCGAACTCCTCGCCGAGGATGCCGTGATCGGGATGGGTGGTCTCGATCAGCTTGCGCATCGCCACCTCGCCGGCCTTGTCGGCGATCGTCACGGGATCGAAGGCGCCTTCAAGCTTGTTCTCGACGGCAAGCGCGGTGCGGAAATGCGGCAGGATCGCCGCTGAAGCCGCGTCGGCCAGAGCGTCGAAGAAGGCCTTGGAGATAGGTGTGATCTGCATATCCGATATGTTTCCCACATGATGCGGCAGGGGAGGCAACGTTGCGATTCGTTTCTACCAGCCGGTTCATCCCATTGTTTTTATTTTTGGAATCAAAGAAATGCAATTTTCCGGTCCACGGCGCTCTTTGTACCCAGTGGTGTCATCCCCACTAAAACGCGAGTTAACGGCGAGGTTTCTACCGCGAGGGGTTGACCAGTAAGACGAAAGTAGGCATTGTATTGGGGTGCAGCGTGGGTTTCCGCGCTGCCCGCCCTCCTTGGGCGTTTCCTCCCTAAGACTTGGGCCGCCGCATTTGCGACGGCCCCTTTTTTGTTTCAGCCTATCCCCCAGGGCCGGGTGGCACCAGTGGCGTGATTTTCTGAAAACGTTTCAAAAAATTCGAAGACAGTGTCCGACCCCGCCTCGGACGGTTTCGCTTGCCCGCGAAATTTCCGGAAAATCACTCGGCCGCAAAGCGGCCGGGGGACGGACAGACCACCTCGAGCGGCAGGCGCGTCAGCCCCTCGATGAACTCGGCGAGCTCGGCGGTGAGACGCACGAAGCCGGAATGCGGTTCGAGCGTCTTCTCGTCCATGTAGAGCGACCGGTTGATCTCGATCTGCAGGGCATGCAGCCCCTTGGCCGGGCGGCCGTAGTGCTCGGTGATGAAGCCACCGGCATAGGGCCGATTGATCGCTACCTTGTAGCCGAGCGCAGAGAGCGCGCCAGCGGCATGATCGATCAGAGCCCGCGATGCCGACGTGCCATGACGGTCGCCGAGCACGAAGTCGGACCGCCCCTTGGCATCCTGCCCCCTGACCGACGACGGCATCGAGTGGCAGTCGATCAGCACGGCCCGACCGAACCGCACGTGCGTCTGGGCGAGCAACCGCGTCAGCGCCGCGTGATAGGGCTTGTAGAGCGTTTCGATGCGATCGAGCGCCGCCTCGATCGGCAGCGGACCGGCATAGATCTCCTCGCTCTCGGAAATGACGCGCGGCACCGTGCCGAGGCCGCCCGCCACCCGGATGGAGCGGACGTTGGCGAAGGCCGGCAGGCGCCCGTCGAACATGCGCGGATCGAGCTCGTAGGGCTCGCGGTTGACGTCGAGATAGGCGCGCGGGAAATGCGCGCGGAGCAGCGGCGCGCCCGTCGTCACGGCATGCATGAACAGCTTGTCCACATGCGCGTCCTCGGACAGACGGATGCGGCGGCTGTCGAGCCGGCTCGCCGCAAGGAAGTCTTCCGGATAGGCGGTGCCGGAGTGCGGCGAGTTGAAGACGAAAGGATGAGTCTGCTCCACGGGGGACAGAATCTCGAAGGGCGGTTCCGAGCGGAAATCGGTGACGACGCGCATCCCTCTCCAGTCCGTGGAGCCTGCCACCCGGCTCGCTGGCAGCCGGAAAACAGGGCTTTTGTACTCCTGATTCTGGAATCTGCCCTGTTTTGCCAAGCCTGTCTATTGTTAACGTGGCTGAACGCCGGCGCGCCATGCCGCCTGCCCCACCGCTCCGCCCGCCACGCCGAGCGCCGCGCCGGGCGAGGCCGGAGCGCCACCATCCCCCCGCCGGTGCCGAGCGGACGCTTGCGCCCTCGGCCCACGGACCTGCCAAAAGTCAAATTCGCTCCACTACGGGGTTTGAACGCCCCCCTGAAAAGTTCTACACAGGGAAGAACGGCCTGAAACGCGGCCTGCTAACCACAAGTTTACCGTGCTGGTGCTCTTGTGAGATAGTTGAAGCATCGCGCGACCCGCCGCCGCTTCTCATCTGACCGGACTTGCAAATGAACCGTATTCTCCTGGCCGAAGACGACAACGACATGCGCCGTTTCCTGGCCAAGGCTCTCGCCAACGCCGGCTATGACGTCGTCTCCTACGACAATGGCCGGAGCGCCTACGAACGGCTGCGCGAGGAGCCTTTCACGCTTCTGCTCACCGACATCGTCATGCCGGAGATGGACGGCATCGAGCTGGCCCGCCGGGCCACCGAGCTTGATCCCGACTTGAAGATCATGTTCATCACCGGCTTCGCTGCGGTGGCGCTCAATCCCGACAGCCAGGCTCCCAAGGACGCCAAGGTGCTGTCCAAGCCCTTCCATCTCAAGGATCTCGTGCGCGAGGTTGAGAAGATGCTGGCGGCCGCCTGAGGGCGATCGGCGGATTTCCGGAAGGAAAACAGTTTCGGGTCAAAGGGTTGAAGGGGAATTCGGAAAAGCGTCTCAAGCCCCTTGCGTGGGGAGGGAAAGGACGCTATATCCCCGCCCACGCCGCCGATGAGGCGGCCCCGCGAAACGGAAATGGGCGTGTAGCTCAGCGGGAGAGCACTACGTTGACATCGTAGGGGTCACAGGTTCGATCCCTGTCACGCCCACCATTTCTTCCAAGGGCTTAGCGAGCAATCGCTGAGCCCTTTGGCGTTTTGGGGGACCGTCTTCGCGGTTCCGTCACGAACGAGTCGAGCCCGCCCCTCTGCTTCCTGTTTTCATTGCATGGCTACGCGGCGCGCACGACGCCGGCCTCGCCGCTGGCGCCTGGACGACGGGTGGGATCGGCGAAGCCACGCCGTCCGGCGCCCGTTCACGACGACCGTTCGTCGCCCTCTTGCGATCCCGCGTCGGGGGCAACCAGGGAGGCCAGGAACGGGAAGTATTCCGATTTCGTCAGGAGCATCTCGCGCAGATGGGTCGCCACGCGGCCATTGTGGTTGCGCCGCCAGACCAGAGACAACGGCGAGGGGGAGCGCCCCTGAACCACTCGACGCTCGACCAGCCGGCCAGCGTCGATGTGCTCGCGAGCCAAGGTGGCCGGCACGAAGCCGATGCCGGCTCCCTGGATGTGGGCGACGATCTTGGTCTTGAGATCGGGAACCAGCATTTCCTTCTGCCCGGCGAGCCTCCAGGCGACGCGCTTGGCCAGACGGGTCGAGGTATCCTGCACGTTGATGGACGGGAAACGCCGCAGCTCGTCGTTGGACAGCGGCTCAGCATGGTCGGCGAGAGGATGGTCGGGCGCCATCACGAACACCCAGTGGACGGCTCCGAGCGGATGGGTGTCGAAGTCGTCGTTGATGGTGTGATACCCCGGCGCGCCGAGCGCCATGTGCAGACCATTCTGCAGAAGCTCGTCCCAGACACCCATGTAGACGGCGCATCTGAACTCGATTTCGGTGTGGGGAAAGGTGCGGTTGAGATGCACCAGAAGATGGGCCGCCGCCTCGGACTCGTAGAGAAGGTTGTTCACCACCAGCGTGAAGCGCGGCTCGACGTTCTCGCCAACCTGCCTCAGCTCGTCCGGTAGCTGCTGGAGCCATTCGAAAATCTGCCCCGCCTTGTCCAGGAGGACCTGGCCCGCCGGCGTCAGAGATACGGTCCGGGTGGTGCGCACAAACAGCGGCGTGCCAATGCCGCCCTCGAGCGTCTTGATGCGGTAGCTAACGGCCGACGTCGTGCGATGCAGCTGTTGGGCGGCGGCCGAGAAACTCTTGAGCCGCGCAACGGTGACGAACGTCCGGACGGCTTCTAGATCGAGATTGGAAAGACGGGGTTCCATGGCGATAAGCTCTGTTCGCCGCACCCCTTCACTGGACCGGGCACGAGCAGAAAGACAACTGATCGCAAGCCTAACGCGGCGGCAGGGAGGCGTCAAAGCGCCTCACGAACCCTCCGTCCCCGCTCGATCGCCGACGCCGCCGCGATCAGTCCGGCGAGGCAGTCCCATCCCGACGTATGCCCGATGGAGCTGACCTGATCGAGCAGCGCCTCACAGCCATCGCCGGCGACGACCCGGTCGAAGACCTCGATCAGGCAGGCGGAAATCTGCCCCGACGCCGCGTGGGTGAGATGCGCGGCGCTGATCGTGTTGGTCGCCCGTTCCGCGATGGGCAAGACGACGGCCGCCAGCGCGTCGGCCACGGCGCCTCGCCCCAGCCGCCGCAGCGCAACCAGAAAGCCCGAGATGAAATCATCGCCGGAGGGGGTCAGGCCGGGTCCGAGACCGATGAGCGGGGTCGGGTCCGGCACCGGACCGGCCTCGCCTTCCATCGCCCGTTCCACCCAGTCGCCGAGGGCGGCGATCACCGGAATCGACCGTTTGAGGAACGGATCGATCCCGCTCGGTGCCAGGCTCCGGCCATGGCAGAGCGCGCCCACCAACACGCCGAGACCAACCGCCTCGCGTCGCTCGACCGCCTCGGCTATCTGGCCGAGGCCACAGGCGATGTCTATCGTACGAAGCGGGGAGACCGGCGGAGCACGCCAGGGCATCAGGCCGGAGAAACCGACCGCAATGCCGCCCGCAAAGACTGCGCCATCGCGGACGGTAACCGGATCTCCCTGAGCAAGCCTGTCGCGCCAGGCGCCGATGTCGTCGAACACCGCCAGCAGGCTGGAGGGACCAACGCTGAACTCGGCGGAGCCAATGCACACGAGCCCGTCGGCAAAGGCGGCATAGAAGCTTCGCTCGAAGACGGCAGCGACACGCCCTTCACGGGTCCCTGAAAGGATGTGCGCCGCCGCTTCGCCGATCGCGGTTGCGGGTCTCGTCCGCATGGGATTGCAGTCCTCTCCGCGTTTGCCGTCTCAGCCCAAAAGGCTCGGTCTAGAGAAACTCCAGCAAAAGTGGGAACCGGTTTTGCGTCCGGAGTTGCGTAAAACAAAGAGATAGAGCAAGTTGGCGAACCAAAGCTCGCCAGACGCGCTCTAGTCGATGACGATTTGCGTCCCCGTCTCGCCGCGCAGCATCGGAACCGCGTCTTCCAGCCGGCCGACAAAGACGCGCTTGCCGCCACCTTCGAGAAACTGGATGGCGGCCTCGATTTTGGGGCCCATGCTGCCGGGCGGGAACTGTCCGTCGGCATAGTGACGGCGGATTTCGGCGAGGGTGACCCGCTTGAGAGCACTCTGGGTCGGCTTGCCGAAGTCGATCGCGACATGAGGAACTGACGTCAGGATGATCAGGTCCTCGATGCCGAGGAGGTTGGCCATCAGGGCGGAGGTTCGATCCTTGTCGACAACGGCCTCGACGCCATGACGAAAGCCCGTCTCGTCGCGCACCACCGGAATGCCGCCGCCACCGCCGGCGATCACGACGGCTCCCGAGGCGGCTATCGTGGAAATGAGCGCGGTTTCGACGATATGGCGCGGCATGGGCGAGGGCACGACACAGCGGAAGCCGCGCCCGGAGTCTTCGCGCATCTCCCAGCCGAGTTCGTCGCGAAGGGCGATGGCTTCCGCCTCGCTGTAGAAATAGCCGATCGGCTTCGTCGGGTTGGCGAAGGCCGGGTCATCGGGGTCGACTTCGACCTGGGTCAGCAGGCAGGCGACCTCGCGCTGGCTGCCGGCGGCGCGAAGGGTGTTCTCCAGAGCCTGCATCAGCATGTAGGCGACGCCGCCCTGACTGTGAGCGACGCAGATATCGAGCGTCATCGGCGCGACGCGATGGCGAGCCAGCGTGTTGCGCAACAGGATTTTGCCGACCACCGGACCATTGCCGTGGGTGATGACCAGCTCGGTACCAAGCTCCATCAGGGGAAGGAGGGCGCGACCGAGCGCGGCTGCCTCCTGCGACTGTTCGGCGGGGGTGCCACGAATGCCTTCCGGATGGATGGCATTGCCGCCAATGGCGATCAGCAGGCGGCCAGGTATATCCGCGCTCATATCGACCTCTTGCAAAACGGGCTTTTGATTGGGACATGCGCGATGGCCGCAGCCGGCCGCCAGCGCGAAGAAATGTGGCCGAACCAACGCCGCGCGTCGGTTCGGCCGGATATCGCCTCGATCAGGCGGACTTGCCCTGTGCCTCAACGAGGGCAAGCAGAGCCTGCTCGAAACAGGCAAGCGGCGGCCGCACCGTGCCTGCTCCAACCTGGCCGATACCGGGCAGGCGGTGGGCGATACCCGTGTTGATAACCGGCGTGATGCCGGTCTCCACAACGCGCCGGACGTCGAGGCCGAGGCAGGCGCCCTGGAAGTCCCACGTCGGGATTTGCAGCGTCGTGTTGCTTTCGACGTAGATCTCGCGCATCTCCTCGGACGTCTCAAGCGCGTCCGAGAAGCCACCCGAGCCGACGAACCTGGTGACGCCGGGCGCGGCGATCATGGCCGCCCCGCCGATGCCGAAGGTTTCCGTGATGGCGCTGTCGCCCATGTCGGGATTGGCATCATCCTGGGAATAGCCGGTGAAGAACAGGCCGACCGGCGTGTTGACCGGCGCGATGAACCAGCGGTCGCCAAGACCTGCCACGCGGATTCCGAAGTCGCGGCCGTTGCGCGTCATCGCGGTGACGATGGAGCCGGCGCCGACAGCGTGACCGGCATCCATGGCGCACTTGCAATGCGCCATCGCCGCGTTGAGGAAAAACTGATCCGTGCGTTCAAGGAAGCGCAGGACGTCCTGCTTGTCGCCGCTTGTCGCGTCCGTGGCGGCGATGTCGGCTGCCAGCGCCCGCATCAGGAGCGCCGAGGCCGCGATGTTGCGCTGGTGGAACTCGTCGCCCATCGTGATGGCCTGGGCCATCAGGGCCGTCAGGTCGACGCCCTCGGGCTTGCGCTGCAAGGCACTTGAGAGCACCGGCCCCAGCACGTCGCGCATCCACGCGAGCCGGGTCTGCACCTCGCCCTCAAAAGCGCCGAAGCGCATCACCTTCCCGATGCCCTCGTTGAGATTGCAGTAGGCAACGTTGCCCTGGACGGCGTTGCGGACGACAAGCACCGGCATGTGGGCCGACGTGATGCCGCCCATCGGACCGACCGCCGCGTTGTCGTGACAGAGCACGAAACGAACTTTCTCGGCAGCGAAGACCTCCGCTTCCGCCGCGGTCTTGACCCACCCCTCGAACAGGCACGCCCCGATTACCGCGCCCTTCATCGGGCCGGTCATGGCAGACCATTCGATGTCCGTGCCGGCATGCATGAGCACCGGCCCTTCGGCCAGAGCCGGAATGCACTCGCCGGCCGGACGAACGTCGACGAGGTGAGGCCGGGCCTTGCGGATCTCCGCAATGACGGCGGCGTTGGCTTCGTTGATAGTCGCAAACATGTTGAAACTCCGGATTAGACAAGGGACGCGGCGAGACGCCGCAGCTGCGCGGTGCCCTCGGCAACCGGTTCCCATTGCAGATGGACGACATCGACGCCGTTCGACTTCAGGTCGTCGGCGAAGCTGCGCAGTCCGATGTTGATGACGGCCGCGGGCTGCGACAGCAGCGCCGGGCTTGCCCCCGGTGCGGGCTGCTGCGGAGCGAGAAGCCTGAGCGCCAGGAGGACCGCCACCCGCACGCTGCCCGCAACCAGAATGCCGGCTGCCTTGAGCTTGCTGACCTGAGCCTCGTAGTCCTGCGGGTCTTCAGCCGTACCCGTGAGCGTCGCGACGACGGCGACGGGAGAGGCTTCGCCCCGCGCGGCGCGCATCTGCTCGACGGCTTCGACCAGCGCCCCAGCGGGATCGGCATGCCCGCCGAAACCGAGAACCACGTCCACCAGCAGCACGCCGGCATCGGGGTCGTCCGCCAGCGCAACGATCATCTCGGTGCGGGCATAGGGGTCGATCATCGGATGGGGACGGCCCCGGGTGTACATGTCGTCGCCGAGGTCGATGATGGAGTGCCGTTCGGTGCGCAACATGTAGCCTTCGGCATGTCCCGCATCCAAAGCGAGGTCGAGGCTCTCCGCAGCCAGCAAAGCGGCCTCGCCGGCAAGCGTGCCACCGGTGTAAAGCCCCCGCAGGCCCTGCCCGACCGGAGCCGGAACCGTCGCCGCCAGGGCCTCGACCTCCGCAAGGTCGACCGCCAGCGCCGCCGCCTCGTCAAGGGTTCGCGCAAGATGGACGTTTCCGAAGTCGCGCCGGCTCGGCCGGTCCCCAAGGAAGAGAGCGACGACCGGCTTGCCCAACCGCTGCATCTTCTCGATCAGTCGCGCCCGCACGGCATCTGCCGGCGGCTTCGAGACGAAGGCGACGACGCGCGAGGCTTCGTCGGCGGCGACAAGGTCGAGCGCTGCCTCGGCGGATAGGCCGCCGATCGCCTCGGAAAGGTCGCGTCCACCAAGACCAAGGGCGTGCAAGACGCCCGAACCGCGGCGGGCAATCTGACAGGTCAGCTCCTGGATACCGGTACCTGAGGCACCGACAACCGCGATGGGTCCGGCCGGAACGCGGTTGGCAAAGGCCAGCGGGGCACGATCGACGATCGCGGTGCCGCAATCCGGGCCCATCACCAACAAGCCGCGCTGGGTAGCGAAGGTCTTGAGATCGCGCTCCTGGTCCAGGTCGACGTTGTCCGAGAAGATCATCACGTTCAGCCCGCTCTCAAGGGCATCGCGCGCCAACCCATATGCGTACTGGCCTGCGACCGAGAGCAAGGCGATGTTCGCCTTCGGGTTCAGCTCTCGCGCCCGCCGCCAACTGCGAGCGACCGGATAGCTGACCTTGCGGCGGCCCTTGGCCAGGTTCGCAAGGCGCTCGCGCACCTGATCTGCGACGGCATCGACGACGTCGGGATTGGCGGCCTCGCTATCGACCACGATACACAGATCGTTGGGAGTGGCCTCCGTCAGGACGTCGTGCCACAGGTTGGTCTCGCGAAAGACATCCTTGTTGGCAGGCGTCCCCATCATGACCGAGACGCGTCTCACTTCAGGTAGAGCCGAGAGGTCGCGAGAGAGAACCATCAAGGTAACTGAATCCTGGAAGTTACCTTTGATTATCTGAGCGTAGAGCATCTCAAACAGCCCTTCCAAAGCTGGCCGGCCCGGAAATCATGCCGAGGGCACAATCTATTGATTTATATGGTATTTTATCTTTCGATTGAGCCTCAGCAGAGGCCGCAGGTCGATTGGACATCGGTCCGCCCCTTCATGTAGTCACCTAAGACATGACCTTTCGAAGATACGGTCCGGGGCGGCCTGGATCTTTCCAAATCTTTGCAACAATCTTGGCGGGGGCTCTGCCATAAAAGCGCTCGGCGGCTGGCTCAACAGGCGGCAGCAACACGGCATTTGACTGACGCGAAAGGTAAATTTGATTTACCGAGGCGCACAGAGGCCCAAAAAAACTATTGAATGACGACGAACGACAGGGCTCTCCGTCTCCATCTTTCAATCAGCGGACCTCCGACTATTCGATTATTTTTAAATCAGTAATTCTACCATCGAGGCATTGGACGAGCCCTCGAAACCTTGCCACATCAGATGCCGGCACGGTCGACATCACGGCCAAACTTGACTTTCACATGGAGCCTCCGCCCCACAACTGGATGCGCAGCCGCTCCAGACACCCTTCCATTGACGCAATATTTTCAACAATCAGGTTCGCCCGTCTTGGCGCAACAGACGGAACCCCCAGTATCCGTGCGGGAAAAACTGTCAAATACGGGGCTCCACTCAAAAATCGTTGAACATTTTTACGCACTTGACGTCGATCGATATCGAAACGAAGGCTATCGGACATCAAAGATGCACATCGACCGTACAACCGGCAATTTTATAAAGTAGTCAGATGTGCACCGAGAGAGGAAGAAGGAGATAATACAAAAAACATAGACCAGACTGGGCGATATCATTCGCGTGGACCACGAGTATATCGACTATGCCCGGCGACAACTTCGCCACTTGGTGCTCCAACCATCATCACCCATGGCTTACCGGCGGCTCGCGGCACCTCCCCATCGGGAGCGTCTGCGGGACGAGAGCGAGCCGTTGCTTACGAACACGAGTGGCCATCCGGCATCACCCCGGTCCGAGCCACACATCATTGAGCGCACCGCGACCAGACCTCGCCGGCGCCACAAAGACGAACGGGAACCAGAATGTCCAATCCGTCGGCTTCTGCCGCGACGACCCCTGCACCAGACGGGGCGCGGCGTAACACGATCATCATTGTCGGCGCCGTAGTTGCGTGCCTGGCACTGGCCTTTGTCGCACGCAGCGCGCCAGCCACGTCCGCTGCCGCGATGATTGGTGTGCTACCAATCCTGCTCATTCTCGGCTTGCTGTTCGCCCAGGTGAACATGCTGGTTGCCGCCCTCGCCGGCGGCGCCATGGCGATGATCATCGGCGACATCGGCTTCGCCGAAGCCAACCAGCGGCTCGTCGAGACCGTGCCGAAGATGCTGTCGATCACCGTGCCCATTCTGAATTCGGCGATCGCCATGGCGGTGTTCAAGGCCGGTGGCTACGCCTCCGCGCTGACGCTGGTCCGCCGCAACATCGGCGACCGGGTTGAATATGTCGGCGCCTTCATTGTCATCCTGCAGGCGGCGGCAACCTACATGTCGGGCATCGGCGGCGGCAGCGCCATGGTCATCGCCCCGCTCGCCTTCGCCGCCGTCGGCGCCATTCCCGCCGTCATCGCAGGCATGTCCATTGCCGCGGCCGCCTGTTTCACCACGTCGCCGGCGTCACTGGAGTCTTCGGTCGTATCCAAGCTCACCGGCGTTCCGGTCGCCGACTACGTCTCGATGATGCAGCCTTACACGATGATCTTCGTCGTGATCGCGGTTGCCATCGCCTTCATCGGCACCAAGCGCGCGAAAGGGCTGTTCCACGGCGAGGTGCCGGAAGAATTCCGCGACATGTCCAACGCCCAGCTTTGGCGGCGGACCATCCCCGCGGCATTCCTGATGTTCGCGGTCATTGCCGGCCCCTTCGTCAACAACGCCCTGGGCATCCCGGTGCTTGGTCCGATCAGCTACGCGATCATCACCTTGGCGCTGGTCTGGCTGTGCAGCGACTTCTCGCTGAACGGATCGGTCGACGCGATGGTCGACGGCTCCTCCTACATCCTCACCCGCCTCCTGCAGGTCGGCCTGTTCCTCGTCTTCATCGGCATGATCGAGAAGATCGGCGCCTTCGGTACCATCGCCGGCCTGGTCAACATGGCCCCCACGTCGCTGGTCGTACCGGCGGCCGTCATTGCCGGCTTCGCCATCGGCTTCCCGGCCGGCGCCTATGTCGGTTCGATCCTGACGCTGGTTCTGCCGATCGCCGTGGCGCTGGGCTTCTCGCCGCTCGCCGTGGGCTTCGTCACCATCGGCGTCGGCTTCGGCAGCCAGGTGTCGCTGGTCAACATCACCATGCAGGCCCTTTCCGCCGGCTTCAGAATCCCGGTGCTCCAGGTCTCCAAGGGGAACGCGCCCTACATCCTGGGCTGCGTCGCGGTGCTGGTCATCCTCTCCTTCGCCATGGTCTAATCAACGCTCGGAGTGAACACATCATGGACCTGATCTTTCGCAACACTCGCATCGACGATTCAGCCGAGCTCACCGACGTCGGCGTGGACGGGGGCAAGATCGTCGAGATCAAATCCGGCATCGCCGCCACTGCCAAGGAAGACATCGACGCCGCCGGCCGCGTCCTCATACCGGGCCTGATCGAGAGCCATCTCCATCTGGAGAAGGCCTATGTGATGGACCGCAAGCCCAATCGCTCCGGCACGCTGATGGAAGCGATCGCCGTCACCGCGGAACTGAAGCCCACCTTCACGCGCGACGACATCGAAGCGCGCTCGCGTCGGGTGCTCAAGAAGCTCATCACGTCCGGCACGACGCACGTGCGCGCCCATGCCGAATTCGATCCGGCCCAGGGCTTCACGGGCTTCGACACGGTTCTCGCCCTGCGCGAGGAGTATCGCGGCCTGATCGACATCCAGGTGGTGGCCTTCCCTCAGGAAGGCATCCTCAAGGCCCCGGGCACCGACGCGATGATGGTGGAGGCGATGAAACGGGGCGCCGATGTGGTCGGCGGCATTCCGTACAACGACACCGATGCCAACGCTCACATCGACTGGGTCTTCCGCCTGGCAAAGGACTTCGACAAGGACCTCGATTTTCATCAGGACTTCCGCGACGACGCGGACGCGATGTCCATCGAGTACCTGGCGCGAAAGACCATTGCCGAGGGCTGGCAGGGACGCGTCTCGGTTGGCCATCTGACGGCGCTGGCGGCCGTGCCCCACGAACGGCGCGGCGAGATCATCGCATTGATAAAAGACGCCGGCATCTCGGTCATGGCCCTGCCGGCGACGGACATGCACCTTGGTGGGCGAAAGGATCTGGAAAACGTCCGCCGGACCATCGCGCCGGTCCGTGCGCTGCGCGATGGCGGGGTCAACGTCTGCCTGGCCACCAACAACATCCGCAATGCCTTCACGCCCTACGGCACTGGTGACTTGCTGCAGATTGCCGCGCTGGCCCTTCCCGCCTGCCATCTCGGCGGCGCCGACGATCAGGCAACCGTGCTCGACATGCTGACGGTGAACGCGGCCAAGGCGCTGCGCATCCCCGACTACGGCATCTTCGTCGGTGCCCGCGCCGACATGGTGCTGCTCGACACCCATCGCGTCGCCGACGTGATCCTGGACCTGCCCGATCGGAACGTCGTGGTGAAGGGCGGCAGGATTGTCGCCCGCACGGCGCGGCAGGTCGAGACGGCCCTCAACTGAGCCGATCACCGTAGGATTCGTCATCCATCGCATCGACATCTGAAGGCGCGGACATTTTGTGTCCGCGCCTTCAGTGCGTTTACGGCAACGGCATGTCCGGCGGCGCCATCCGCGCTCAGGCGGGCTCGCGCCCCGGAAGCGTCCACCGCGCGATCCACCGGGACGACAGCCGCAGCGGCCTCTCATGCCGCACCAAATCTCCGGACCCGAATCTCCCTCTCGAACAGAAATCTTGGAGCCCGCCCCGCCGCCGGGCAGGCCGCCGAGCGAAATTTGTCCGCGCGCCCTATCGGTCGGAAACGTTGCGAATGGGTGTCCCACCCACTTGAATGTGGCGGGAAAAAGAACAATTCTGCCATTGTTAAAGATGCCTATAGAGGCCACACCAGCATCAAATAAGTAACGAGTTAATATTTAACCAAGTAAATTCTCTCATAGACAGCCTGTTATTTTCGGCTGATCTGCGGCCAATTCTAGCTAGTTATAAATATAATTTGGAACTACTACGGATCCAGCCGTTCGAAATAAAAGAGCAACGGTCATTTTCCAAACTTCTAATACACACGCTTCACCAGATATTATTTCGCGTTATGAGTGTTTTAACCATTCTAAATCGAAATATTGCAGGTTCCAACAGCGGCGAATCGAAACTAATCGCCGCTCTACCTGAGGTTGGACTCACTAATGGCCGACAGGAGGAAGCGACGAATATGCAGACGCAGCCCCACACCGCCGGGTCCCGACGATCCGTGAACATCTCCACACGCATCGGACTCGGCTTTTCCGCCATTCTGGTGATCCTGGCCTTTACGGCCGGCATGTCGCTCAAAAGCCTTTCGGGCATCGGCGACGTCATCGGAACCCTGTTCACCCAAATCGATGTCACCGACAAGGCAAACAGGATCCAGACCACCTTCCTCGAATATCGCCGCGCCGCGCGGGAAGTCATCTACACGACACTGCCCGACGCAGACGCCGCCGTGACGGAACGGGCGTCGGCCATGCGGGCCGCGCTCGAGGACGGTCTGAAAGCCACCGGCGACGCCGAGCAGACCGACCATCTCAAGGCCATGCAGGCCAGTTTCGAGACTTATGACGGCCTGCTTGCGACGCTCATCAAGACCCGCCACGACGTCAACGGCCTGTCCGCCGAGACGCTCAACCCGCTTGGCGTGAAGCTCCGCACCGATCTCGAAGCGATCATCGACGACGCAGGCCAGGGATCGCCGGTGGCCGCGCACTCCGAGCGAGCTCTTCGCTTCATCCTCACCGGCCGCATCTTCGCCACCAAGGCAACGGCGAAAAGCGAAGCCGATGCCGACAAGAACGCCCTCAAGGCCTTCGTGGACGCCGACGCCGCGCTGAACGAGGCCATTGCCGTCGCCCCTCCGGCGCTCGCCAGCCGGCTCGGCACCGTTCGCGGTCACATCGCGCAATATGTCGAAGGGTTCAACAAGTCCCTGGCGCTGGAGTCCGACATCGAGAAACAGGCCACAGAAATGCGGACCTTCGTCGCCAAGATCGCAGACGAGTTCGCGGGCTTCCAGTCGGCCGTCCAGGACGCGCAAGCCGAATTGAAGAGCAACACCGAGGCGAGCCAGGCCTCGACCACCACCACCCTGTGGAGTTTTGCCGGCGGCGGACTGCTGCTCGGAGCGGTGCTCTCGGTGCTGATCGGGCGCGGCCTGTCGCGGCCCGTCGTCTCCCTCACCCAGGCCATGCAGCGGATCTCCGAAGGCGACCTTACGGTCGACGTGCCCGGCCTTGGGCGCGGCGACGAGGTGGGCACGATGGCGGCGACGCTCCACGTGTTCAAGCAGGGGCTTGAGGAAAACCAGCGCATGCGCGTGGAGCAAGAGCACGCCAAGGCGGAAGCCGAGACGCAGCGCCGCGCCGAGATGAAGGAGATGGCCGACGCGTTCGAGACGGCTGTCGGCGGCGTCGTCGAGACGGTCGTCGGCTCCTCGACGCAGTTGCAGGCGGCGGCGCAGTCGATGTCGGCCGCAGCCGAAGAAGTCTCCAGCCAGTCGGTCACCGTGGCGAGCGCCGCCGAGGAGGCCTCCACAAACGTCGAGACCGTGGCGGCGGCGGCCGAGGAGCTGGCGACCTCCATCTCGGAGATCAAGCGCCAGGCCGACGAGAGCACCGTGGTCGCCTCGAAGGCCAGCAAGGATGCCCAGCTGACGGCCGAGCGGGTGCGCGAACTGGCCGAAAGCGCCAATCGCATCGGCGAAGTCGTCAACCTCATCGACAGCATCGCCAGCCAGACCAACCTTCTGGCGCTCAACGCCACCATCGAGGCGGCGCGGGCGGGAGAAGCCGGCAAGGGCTTTGCCGTCGTTGCCGCCGAGGTGAAGCAGCTTGCCGATCAGACGTCGCGGGCGACGTCGCAGATTTCGTCGCAGATCGGAGAGATCCAGTCGTCGACGCAGTCGTCGGCCGAGGCAATCGTCACCATCACCGGCGTGATCGAGCACCTCAACCGCATCGCCACGTCGATCGCCACCGCCGTCGACCAGCAGGGCGCCGCCACCGCCGAGATCGCCCGCAACGTCAGCCAGGCGTCGATCGGCACTCACCAGGTGTCGCAGAATGTGGTGGGCATCACCCAGGCGGCGACCGAGTCGTCCGGCGCGGCGAGCCAGGTTCTGGCCGCCGCCAACAATCTCGCCCGCCAGTCCGACACGCTGCGGAACGAGGTCGATACCTTCCTCTCCGGCATTCGCACCGGCTGAGGAGCCGAAAGCATCATCCGGCCGACGTGAAGCGACGACCGCGAAGATGATGCTTCACAAACAAGAGCCTGGAGCGCCGGTCTGATTCGATCGGATCGGCACTCCACATGCCGTCGCCGGAGGAACCGCCCGCCTACGTGCGGCCGGCCGGCGGCGGCAGATTCCAGTCCCAGCGCATGGCGGCGAGACGGAGCAGGATGGACAGGCCACCGCCGACGATGGCGACGGGCACGCCCGGCAGGTGGTAATAATCGCCGACCGAGACCACCAGCGCGCCGATCAGCGCCGCCAGCGCGTAGATCTCCTTGTGCAGAACCATCGGCGTCTGCGCCGCCAGGATATCGCGGCCGATGCCGCCGCCGATGGCGGTGATCATGCCGACCACGGCCGCCATCAGCGGCGAGAGGCCGGCATCCATGGCCTTGCGCGTGCCCACCACCACATAGAGCCCGAGCCCCAGCGCGTCGAACACCGCCACTGGCGCGGCAAGACGCGCGATCAGGTGGTGGGCGAAGATGCAGCAGAAGCCGGCGGCGCAGGAAATGGCGAAGTAGTGCCAGGTGACGAAGGCCACCGGCGGCACGGCGCCGATCACCACATCGCGCATGATGCCGCCGAAGGTGGCGGCGACGAAGGCCAGAAAGACGATGCCGAACGGATCGAGCCGCCGCTCCACGGCGCGCGTACCACCGCTGAGGGCAAAGGCGAAGCAGCCGACGAAATCGACCAGGGTGAGAAACATGATGGGTCTACCGGTAGTGCCGGGCGGGTCCGCGCCAGCGTTCATGAGATTTCTGGCTGCCTTCTCTCACGTCGGCGCGCCGGACGGAAGATCGTCAACTCCCGCACGGGTCCGTTGCGTCGGCGCCGCCGCCCCGGCATGATCGGCCACCGCCCCCAGCGCAGCCTCCCGAAGGAGTTCCGATGCACCGCCCCACCCTTGCCGCCCGTCTCACGGCGCTTTGCCTGGGGCTCCTCGCCGCGCTCCCGGCCGCCGCCACCCCCGCCCTGAAGCGCGGCATCAACTTCGAGGTCTGGCAGACCTGGACCGCCCGCGACGCCTTTCTGGCGCCCGGCTTCGATCGAGACAACTTCCCCGACTGGATGGGCCGCATCGACGACCGGCAACTCACCACCCTCAAGGCCGAGGGCTTCGATTTCGTTCGCCTCAACATCGACGCCGCCGCCCTGCTCTGGGCGGGCGACGACGGTGCCGGGCCGCTGATCGGCCGCATCGTCGCGGCGACCGAGCGCTTGCAGGCGCTCGGCTTCACGGTGATCGTCGACATGCACCTGCTGCCGGTCGACGAGGAGCGTCCCGACGGGTTGCAGGATGTGCTCGGCACCGACGACCATGCGCCGCTGCTCTGGGACCGCTATCTCGGCCTCGTCACACGCCTCGCCGGCCGCCTCGCCGCCCTGCCACCCGACCGGACCCTGCTCGAACCGATCAACGAGCCCAACCAGGACTGGGGGTCCTATCTCGCCCTGACCGACCGCTGGCCCGACCAGCTCGCCGCGCTGAGATCGGCCGCCCGTCAGGCGGCGCCGACGCTGACGCTGGTGCTGACCGGCGGTCGGGGCGGCCTCATCGACGGGCTGACGCGCCTCGACCCGGCCCCTTTCGCCGACGATCCCAACATCGTCTGGACCTTCCACTATTACGAACCGATGGCCGTCAGCCACGCCGGCCGGCCCTGGGTCGACGACCCCGGCCGCTACCTCACCCATCTGCCCTATCCGGCCGCCCACCTCGACGCCGCCGAAGGCAAGCGGCTTCTGCAAGACGCGAAGAACCGAATCGCCAAGCAGGTGGCCGATCCGAAACGCCGAAGGGAACTCGACATCGGGGTGGGCGAAGCGCTCGACGCCTATCGCTCCACCGAGGCCGGCCCGGCCACCATCGGCGCAGATTTCCAGCGGGTCAGCAACTGGGCCAACGAGAACGGAATTCCGGCCGAGCGCATCCTGTTGGGCGAATTCGGCATCTTCCAGGATGCCGCCGATCCCGCCTCGCGCATCGCCCTCATCGAGGCGACGCGCGCCGCCGCCGACGACAAGGGCTTTGCCTGGGCGATCTATTCGGCCGGACTCACCAGCGCCGGACAGGGCTTTTCGGTGATCGGCGACGGCAAGGCCCTTACCCTCGAACCCGAGATCAAATCGGCGCTCGGCCTTGCCGGCAACTGACGTCATACCCGATCCGCTTGATCTGGACTCATCCAGCTCAAGCGGGTTTCGGCCTGACCGGCCGGCGCCCGGTCGGGCGCTTCCGCTTCCATAAGCTTCCGCCCGGAAGGTCGAAACCTGACGGAAAAGGTATCAGCGGCGAACCACCCGTTCGCCGACGAACAGGAAGCCCACGGCGACGACGGTGAGGATCGGCAGCAGCGCGATGGCGCCCGACAGGCCGACCTGATCGGCCGTGGCGCCCACCAGCCAGGGAATGATCATGATGGAGAGGCCGCTGGCCAGCGAGGCGCGCGCCGTTGCCAGCTCCCCATAAGGGCCGGCGGTGACGATCGCCTTGGTCAGGGTCAGCGGATATTGCAGCGAGCAGCCGAGACCGAGCGCGAACAGGCCGAACACGGCGAGCGGCAGGCTGGACGCCCCCCAGAACAGGAAGAAGGCCGGCAGCGTGACGATGGCCGACAGATAGAGCGCAAGGCTCGCCGTCATCCGCTTCAGGATCAACGAGGACGACAGGCGGCCGACCAGCATGCCGAACGAGAAGGCGCCGGCAATCACCGCCGACGATGCGACCGGCAGGCCTTTGACGCGGGTCATGAACTCGGTCGCCCATACCAGGACCGACTGCTCGACGCCGACGAAGGCGATGATCGTCAGCCAGTAGAACCAGTAGACCACGGGCAGGCGTCCGCCCGGCTTGCCGTTCACGGTCGGCGCGACGGGCTTGGCCGCCTCGGGCACAGGAACGCCACGCAGGAAGACGATGAGCAGGCCGGCCAGCACGACGCCGAGGAGCAGCGCCGCCCGCCATCCGAGCCCGATGGCCGCGAACAGGCCGACCGCCATCGCCGCCGTCAGCGAGGCGACATAGGAGATGCCGTTGGCCTCGCCGATCGCCACCGAGCGGTTGGCGCCATGCCATTCGGCCAGGAGCGTCGGCACGATGATCAGGATCAGGCAGCCGACGGCGCCCATCAGGAAGCAGCCGAAAATACTGACGGCCGGATGCGGCGCGGCGATGATGGCCAGCGCCCCGACCAGCATGCCGACCAGACCGATCGACACCGACAGCTTCCGGCCATAGCGACGCGTCAGTCGCTCGCCGAACAGCCCCGACACGATCAGACCGGCCGCCACCGCCGCCGGATGCAGCGTCACCACCCGATAGCTGAGGTCGAACTCGTCCTTCAGGAAGGGGATGATGTTGCCCTGGATGTTCAGGAAGAAGGTGAACTGGGCGAGCGCCAGATAGGCGGCCCAGGTCAGCCGGTCGCGCCGAATGGGCGCCGGAACGGACGGGGAGCTGGATGGGGCGGTCATGAAATCCACACGAAGAAGGCGCCCTCCGCCACCGGTTACCGGCGGGCGCACGACGCCTTCTTGAAACGATACAGAATGCTAGGCCGACGCCCGTCTCCTGTCAAGTACGGAGAAGAGGCAGAGCCATTGCGCAGAGCGCAAAACCGGGGATCCCGCCACCCGCTTCAGGTCGCCTCGGAGGCGCCGAAAACGGGCCGTTCGCCATCGGCCGTCGTTCGCGGCGGAAGGTTGCTTGCCGCCGCGACCCATCATCACACCATGCCGAGCGCGTTCATGTAGAGTTCGAGGATGGCCTCGGCCTCCTGACGCTCGTCCGGGTCCTGCTTCCTGAGCTTCAGGATGGCCCTGACGGCCTTGACGTCGTAGCCGCGGCCCTTGAGTTCGGCCATCACGTCCTTGATGTCGTCCTGCAGCGCCGCCTTCTCTTCCTCGAGGCGCTCGACGCGCTCGATGAACTGCCGCAGCTCGCCCGCCGCGACGCCGCCCTGCGATTCTGCCGATTCCATGCTCATGGGATATTGTCCTGCCGATCTTGATATTGGGTCCGGGCGGGGCCGCCGCCCGTGCGGGGCGCATGAAGTCCGAACTTCATGGGTCCGTCAACCGTTTTCGAGCGTCCGTTCACACGCCCGGTCCGCCGGCCCGCGATCCGTAAAAGACGGTCTTGCGCATCTCCGGCCGCGCCGCCAGCGGCGCCACCACCTCGAAAATCGTCTTGGCCCAGTGGTTTGCGCCGGCCTCGCTGGCGATGTGATCCTGCCGCACCTCGACGAGGAGATGGGAAAGACCGCGCGCCGTGCCGTGATGATAGAGCGTGTCGTTCCTGAGCGCCCCGTCATAGGGCTCGTTGTCACCGACAACGAGGCCGCGCGCCCGGAAGGCGGCCAGCGCCGGCGCCACCATGCGGTCGTCGCGGTCCCAGAGGATCGCCATGTCCCAGGGACGGGGAACGCCCTTCCAGGCCGGTGTGAAGGAATGGATGGACAGGATGACCGGCGCGACGCCCGTGGCGATCATCCGGTCGATCTGCCCGGCGACCGCCAGGTGATAGGGGCGATGGAAGCGTTCGATGCGTCGCTGGCGTTCGGCGGCGTCGACGCGGGCGTTGCCCGGAACGACGGCCCCGTCGGAGAGGCGCATCACCAGCGTCGGATCGTCCTCGCCGCGGTTGGCGTCGATCAGGAGGCGCGAGAAGCGGGTGAGCAGGGCCGGCGCGCCCGTGAAGGCGGCAAGGCGATGAACCAGCCATTCGGTACCGATGTCATAGGCGATGTGCCGCTGGAACTCGGCCGGCGGCAGACCAAGATCGCCATAGGGCGGCGGCACCCGATTGGACGCATGGTCGGCGATGATCAGAAGGCCGCCCGCGTCGTTGCCGGGGAGAAAGGTGAAAGGGGCGTCGTCGGTTGGGTCCTGCATGGCGATTAATCCTAAATGCTGCTATCGGTCGGATAAAGTCGAGATCCATCCATTGGCGCCACCGACCTGCCGACCGTTGCACATTCGCCGCGGCCCGCCCGGCGGCGCCGCCTTCAGGTCCGTTCATGTCCGTCGCCAAATCGTTGCCGCTGTCCGCCCGCCCCGGTGAGGTCGTGGCCTTCCTCGCCCTCTGCCTCGGCGCCGTCGCCATGGGCGTGTCGCCGATTTTCGTCCGCCTCGCCGACGTCGGTCCCTTCGCCAGCGCCTTCTGGCGCGTCGCGCTCGCGGTGCCGGTGCTGGCCATCTGGGCGGCGAGCGAAGGCGGCACAAAGGCGCTGGTCTCCGCCTTCCGTTCGAAGGCCATCTGGCTCGCCGGCCTGTTCTTCGCCATCGACCTGTTCTTCTGGCACCTCTCCATCCTCAACACGTCCATCGCCAACGCCACCTTCCTGTCGTCGATGGCGCCGATCTGGGTGCTGCTGTTCTCGGGCCTGTTCATCGGCGAGAAGGTCGGTCGGCGCGAGGCGGGTGGCGTCGTCGTCTGCATCCTCGGCGGCGCCGTGCTGCTCGGCGGGTCCTACACGCTCGATTCCGACAAGCTGATCGGCGACATCTACGGCATCGGCACCTCCTTCGGCTTCGGCACCTACTTCCTGGCGGTCCGGGCGGCACGCCGCGAACACCGGACCGGCACCGTCACCTTCGGCGCCACGGCGGTGACCGCGCTCTGCCTCGGCGTCATCGCCTTCGCCTTCGAGCCGAAGCTGCTGCCCTCCTCGCTCTACGGCGTGGCGACGCTCGCCGCCCTCGCCTATGTCAGCCATATCGGCGGTCAGGGCCTGCTCGCCTTCGCCCTCGGCTATCTTTCCGCCGCCTTCTCGTCGTTGGTGATTTTCATGGAGGTGATCGCCGCCGCCGCCCTTGCCTTCCTGGTGTTCGGCGAGGCGATAAGCTGGAGCCAGGGGCTGGGCGGCCTGATGATCCTCGGCGGCATCTGGATCGCCCGGCCGCGATCGTGACCCGCGTTGTTTGGACGCGACCAAAGACTGGAGCGTAAGCCTTTGAGGATGCGTGTTAATGTTCAACGGGGACCGGACACTGCGGGACGGCGCGGCGCCTTGCGTAATTATACGTTGACATTTTGCCGTAGGTCACGCGATAAGGCGGGGCATTCTCCGATGAGCACCGGACAAGGATCGTTGGCGGGCGGAATACCGATGGCGGCACATGAGGGACCGGTACGACGGACGCGGCCGGCGCTTGTAGCCGCGGCGCTGTCTTTCCTCGCTCTCGCCGCGGCGACCCCCGCGAAGGCCGATCTCAGGCTCTGCAACAAGACCGACGGCACCATCTCCGTGGCGATCGGCTACAAGGCCGAGGACGGCTGGCGCTCCGAAGGCTGGTGGAACATCGGCGGATCGAAATGCGGAACGCTGCTCTCCGGCGCTCTTACCTCACGCTATTACTACCTCTACGCGGTCGACAGTCAGCACGGCGGCGAATGGGGCGGCAAGGCGTTCATGTGTACGAGGCGCAAGTTGTTCACGATCGGCGGCGTCGAGAACTGTGTCGCCCGGGGCTATGAGCGGACGGGATTCTTCGAGGTCGACACTGCCGAGCAACGCAGCTGGACCGTACACCTCTACCAGCCGACTCAAAAAGGAAACGGGGCGAAATGAGACGAAACCGCAAGGTCAAGATTCTTGCAACTTTGGGCCCCTCCTCCTCCGACAAGGACATGATCGCCCGGCTCCACCAGGCGGGTGCGGACTGCTTCCGCATCAACATGAGCCACACCAACCACGAGAAGCTGCGCTACTACGTGTCGACCATTCGCGAGGTCGAGGCCGAGGCCGGCCGTCCGATCGGCATCCTCGCCGATCTCCAGGGCCCCAAGCTGCGCGTCGGCACCTTCGCCAACGGTCCGGTCTTCCTGGAGATCGGCGCTAAGTTCGCCTTCCATCGTGAGAAGTTCGACGGCGACGTCACCGGCGTCACCCTGCCGCATCCGGAAATCATCGACGCGCTCGAGCCCGGCCATCGCCTGCTGATCGACGACGGCCGCCTCAGGCTGCGCATCGTCGAGAACGACCGCAAGCTGGCGGTTGCCGTGGTCGAGGTCGGCGGCAAGATCTCCGACCGCAAGGGCGTCAGCCTGCCCGACACCGTGCTCACCTCCGGGGCGCTGACCGATAAGGACCGCGCCGATCTCACCGCCGCGCTCGAAGCCGACGTCGACTGGATCGCGCTGTCCTTCGTGCAAGGGCCGGACGACCTTCGGGAAGTGCATGAGATCGTCGACGGCAAGTGCGGCGTCATGGCCAAGATCGAGAAGCCGCAGGCCGTCAAGCGCTTCAACGAGATCCTCGAGCTCAGCGACGCCATCATGGTGGCGCGCGGCGATCTCGGCGTCGAGCTGCCGCTCGAGCAGGTGCCGAGCGTTCAGAAGAGCATCACCCGCACCACGCGCAAGGCCGGCAAGCCGGTGGTTGTCGCCACCCAGATGCTGGAATCGATGATCCAGTCGCCGGTGCCGACCCGCGCCGAGGTGTCCGACATCGCCAACGCCGTGTTCGAAGGCGCCGATGCGGTCATGCTGTCGGCCGAATCGGCCGCCGGCGCCTACCCCGTCGAAGCGGTTCAGACCATGAGCCACGTCGCAGAGGAGGTCGAGGCTTCCGAGCACTTCCACTCGATCCTGGCCGGCCAGCGTGGCGAACCGGACGCAACGCCCGCCGACGCCATTTCCGCCTCGGCCCGCCAGATCGCCGAGACGCTGGGCATCGCCGCCCTCGTCTGCTTCACCGCCTCCGGCGCCACCGGCCTGCGGGCTGCCCGCGAGCGGCCGTCGACGCCGATCCTGGCGCTGTCGCCCAACCGTTCGATGGCCCGCCGCCTGGCGCTGGTCTGGGGCATCCACTCGGTGGTGACCGACGACGCCCGCTCGCTGATGGACCTGGTGCAGCGCGCCAGCCGCATCTCCGCCGAGGAAGGCTTCGCCAAGCCCGGCGACCGCATCATCATCACCGCTGGCGTGCCTTTCGGTTCGGCCGGCGTGACCAACCTGCTGCGCATCGCCACCATCGGCGCCGACGGCAAGTCGGGGATCTGACAAACAAGCGAACGGGGCGCCAACTGGCGCCCCGCCGATCTGTCTCGTCTTGCCGCATGCCCGCCGCCATGGCGCGCACGCCTTCCGATGTGCCGCCCCTCTCAGCTCCGCCTTCGGATGTTCATCCACCGCGGCAAGAAGGGCGCACCGCTCCCCCGCCGACGGATCAGATCGACGATGACGGCGATCAGGACGAACAGGCCGATGATGACGCGCTCCCAATAGGACGACACGTTCATCAGCACGATGCCGTTGCCGAGCAACGCCATGAAAAGCGCCCCCAAGAGCGTGCCGAACATGGTGCCGACGCCCCCGCTCAACGACGTTCCGCCGATGATGGCCGCCGTGATCGACGGCATCAGCCAACTGGCGCCAATGGTTGGTTGACCGGCATTCATGCGGCTTACGAACATCATTCCGGCCAGCGCCGCGGCGCCACCGGAGATGGCGTAGACGATGATCTCGATCCGTTCCGAATGAAGGCCGGCAAACCGCGATGCGTCGCGGTTGCCGCCGACGGCGAACACGCTGCGGCCGAACGGCGTGTTGGTGGTGACCCAGGCCAAGATCGCGAAGATCACCAGCATGATGGCAACAGGAACAGGAACCGGTCCTATGGTGCCCTGGCCGAGCACCTGGAAGATCTCGGGAATGCCGTTGATCGCATAGCCCTTGGTCAGAACCAGGATGGCGCCGGCGAACACCTCGCCCGTCGCCAGGGTGACGATGAAGGCGTTGAGTTTCAGCTTGGCGATCAGCAGGCCGTTGATGGCGCCGCACATCAGGCCGAACACCACGGCGAGCCCCATCGACAGGAACGGATCGATGCCGCCACTGGTCATCATCATGGCGCCAAGGATGGCCGACAGGCCGGCAATGGCGCCGACGGAGAGATCGATGCCACCGAGCAGCAGCACCAGCGTCTGTCCGGCCGCCACGATGGCGATGAACGATACCTGCCGCGCGACGATCTGGAAATTATAAGGCGTCAGGAAGTTGGGGTTGGCGATCGTGATGACCAAACCCATGAGGATGATCGCTAGAATGATGCCGCTTTCCTTGATCCCGGTGACGCGCGCCAGAACCGATTTCTCCGGCGGCCTGTTGTTGTTGATTGCCATGGTGTCCTCGAACGATGAATGAGCCGATTAGGCGACGGACAGGGTGAGAAGCTTTTCCTGGGTCGCTTCCGACGCCGGAATGCGGCCCTTCAGCTTGCCCTCGTGCATGACGATGATCTGGTCGGCGAGACCGATGACTTCCTCGAACTCTGAGGAAATGACCAGGATTGCCAGTCCTGCCTCGGCAAGCTCCCTGAGAATCCGGTGAATCTCGAACTTGGCATTGACGTCGATGCCGCGCGTCGGTTCGTCCAGAAGCAGCACCCGGCAACCGGTGGCGAGCCACCGCCCGAGGATGACTTTCTGCTGGTTGCCGCCGGACAGATTTCGGATCAGCTGGTCTTGGCTGGAGATCTTGATCGCGAACTTGCGCACGAACTCGTCCGTGACGCTGCGCTGCTTCCCCCAGCGGATCTGGAAGAGGCGGGACAGGCGCGACAGGATCGGCAGCGTCATGTTCTCGGCGACGCCAAGGGCGGGAAAGATGCCGAGGCGCTTGCGCTCTTCAGGAACGTAGGCGATGCCCTGCTTGATTGCCTCGCTTGGATGCAGAAACTCGATCGGCCGACCGTCGAGCAGCACGCGTCCGGACGAGCGGCGGGTATCACCGAAGAGACAGCGCGCAAGCTCCGTGCGGCCCGCGCCGATCAACCCGGCGATGCCGAGTATTTCGCCGCGATGCAGGGAAAAGCTGATGCCCTCGAACTCGCCCGCGCGCGTCAGCCCGGACACTTCCAGAACTGGCTGACCGGTCGGCAGGGCGGCCGTCGGCCGATGATCGCGCTGTTGAGCGTCCCGGCCGATCATGTGGCGGACCAGCACCGCTTCGTTGGCCTCGGCCCGATCGAGCAGGGTCACCTTGCGACCGTTGCGCATGACCGTGATCTGGTCGGACAGGCGGAATACTTCCGGCAAGCGATGGGAGACGTAGATGATGGCGCAGCCCTTCTCGCGCAGTTGCTCCACGAGGGTCAGCAACCGATCGGCCTCGGGGATCGACAGACTGGCCGTTGGCTCGTCCAGGATCAGGATGCGAGCGTCCTGGGCAAGCGCGCGGGCGATCTGCACCAGTTGCTGATGGGCGACCGACAGGCCCGATGCCTCGGCATCGAGATCCATCCTCTCGCCGATCTGGTCCAGAACCTCCGCGGCACGCTCGCGCATGGCACGCCAGTCGACGGCGGTTTTGCCGAAGCGCAGCGGCGTCGTGCCCAGCAGGATGTTCTCCATCACCGTGAGATGTGGAACAAGGTTGAGTTCCTGCGGCACCAAGCCGATGCCAAGGGCACGGGCATCGGCCGGTCGGCCAAATCGCGCGGCAACGCCGTCGATCCGGATCTCGCCCGCGTCCGGCTGGAAAAGGCCGACCATGACATTGATCAGCGTACTTTTGCCGGCGCCGTTTTCGCCGACGAGACTGTGAATCGCCCCTGGGAATACCGCTAGATCGACGTCATCGAGCGCCAGAACGCCAGGAAACGCCTTGCGAATCCCACGAAGTTCGAGAAGGGGGCGCCGTGCTTCGGGCGTCTTGGGTGTTAGATCGGGCATGACAAAACCTCGGCCGCAGGACAACCGGACAGCGCACCCCAGGAGCAGTCGACGATCAGGTTGAACGGCCTGACCGAAAAGCGGTCGCCCGACGTGTGAAGCCGCAGCATTGCTTGCCGACCAGATCTTTCAATCTGGTCGGCGAACGCTCCTGGCGCGCTATCCTGTTATGGCATTCGGCTCTGCGTCGAATGCCGAGGACGCGTTACTTGAGCGAGTCAGCGGTGATCAGCTGCGACCCCGTCGCGTGCTCCTTCGGGAAGGTGTGGCCCTGGGCCATCGCCACGAAGTACTTGACGGTCCAGTAGCCGATCTCCCACTGGCGCTGGGCCTTCTGAGCGTCGATGACGCCCTTCTTCACGAACTCGATAGCTTCCGGCAGATCGTCCATACCGACGATGTGGACCTTGCCGACGAGGCCGGCGGTTTCGACGGCACGGGCGGCGCCAACCGGAGCGGAGGCGTTGGAGCCGAACATGCCGACCAGGTCGGGATTGCCTTGCAGGGCATTTTCCGTCAGGTCGATCGCGGCCTGCAGGTTGTCGTTGTCAGGCCGGTCGAAAGCGACGCTCATGTCCGGATATTCGGCAATGGCTTTCTTGAAGCCTTCGACGCGGGCCTTGTGGTTCGGGGCCGACAAGGAGCCTGCGAGGATACCGACCTTGCCCTTGCCACCGACGCGCTCGGCCAGGAACTTTCCAAGGTCGTAGCCGTCCTGCTCGTCCTTGTTGTGACCGACATACATGATGCGCTTGCTGTCGGGACAATCGGTATCGAAGGTCGCGACCTTGATGCCGGCGGCGATGGCATCGTTGATGGCCTGGGTGTCGGTCGCCGGGTCGAGGCAGGCGACGGCAAGGCCGTCCGGATGCACGGCGCTATTGTTCTCGATCTTCTTGATGTGCTCGTTGATGTCGGCGGTCGGCGGCGCGTCGAAGCGGACATTGACCTTGACGCCGAGCTTCTCGAATTCCGCGACGGACGCCTTGGCGCCCTGCTCGACCACGTCGTACCAAGGATGGATGACCTTGGGGATGAACACGATTTCCAGAGTCTTGTCGACGGGCTTGATCAGGTTTCCCTGATCGTATCCACCCTCGGCAAAGGCTGAAGAGGCAAGTACGCAGAGAGATGCACCAAGAGCAGTCTGAAGAAGAAGTTTACCGTACATTTGTTTCCTCCGTTAAGTCGCTTTGATCGAAAACAATTCCTCCGGTCTAGTCTTTCCTCGCCACCTCCCTTTCATGTCTTTCGCCAAATCGTCACGCGGCCAATGTCCGCAAGTCCTCACGATTTTCGCTTCAGGACTCGGTTGGCGGCGTCTGCGATACCGTTTTCGGTCAGTCCGAAATGATCGAACAGGAAGTCGACGGATCCTGTTGGCACGAAGCCCGGGAAGCCCAGCATCTCCATCGGAACGGGCCGGTGGAGGGCAAGGGTCTCGGCCACGGCGCCGCCGAGGCCGCCGCGCACGCTGGCCTCTTCCACGGTGACCACCGCGCCGGTCGACGCGGCATCGACGATCGCCTCGACGTCGAGCGGGTTCATCCAGGCCATGTTGACGACACGGGCCGACACGCCGCTCTCGGCCAGCACCTGGGCCGCCCCAAGCGCCTTGTGCAGCATGACGCCGTTGGCGAGAATGGCGACGTCGGCGCCTTCGCGCATCACCTCCGCCTTGCCCGGCTCGATGCGATCGAGGCGATGAGCGAGCGCCGGCACCGGATAGCGGCTGACGCGGATGAACACCGGCCCCTCATGGGCGGCGGCAAAGCGAATGGCCTGCTCGGTTTCCCAAGGGTCAGACGGCACGATGGTGAGAAGGTTGGCGAGCGGCCTCAGCCAGGCGAGGTCCTCGATCGAATGGTGGGTGGGGCCGAGTTCGCCGTAGCCGATGCCGGGCGACTGGCCGCACAGCTTGACG